>JAUIGD010000479.1 GCA_030430255.1 Verrucomicrobiia bacterium | reverse complement strand
CGCAGCCGCGCGGAGCTCGGGGGCTGGTGGATGGCGGGGATGTCGCTCGCGCTGTGCAGCTGGCTCGCCGTGGCGCTGGCGGCGGTGCTCGGGCGGGCCGCCGCAGACCGCCTGGGGGCGTTCCGCGGGGGTGGGGGGACGGGGCTCCGTTTTGTCGGCTTGGCTTTGTTAGCGGCATCGATCGTCGGCCTGTCGGGGCTGGTGCTCCAACTCCCCCCGATCGGTCTGGTGGTCGCCTCCTCGCCGGTGCTCGCGGCGGCGAGCTTCTTCTGGATCCGCGGCAGGGGCGCGGGCGTGCGCGCGGGCATCGCCGCCGGCGCGGTGGCCTTCCTCGTCTGCGTGAAGCTGTTCACGATGCCCGGCGAGGCGGCGGCGGAGGAGCCGCGGCTCGCCGCCCAGCGCCCGGATGATGTGGTGCTGATGACGTGGAACATCGGCGGCGGGGCACCGCGTTTCCCGGCCGCTGACGAGGGCAAGATCCCGGCGGTCGCGGAGGCGATCCAGCGCAGCGGGGCACAGGTGGTCTGCCTGCAGGAGGTGCCCTCGCAGGCGTATCTCGACAAGCTGCGCGCCGCTCTCGGGACCGGTTGGCGCGGCAAGGTCGGGGCGGCTGAGGGGGGCGCCGCCGCGGTGATGAGCCGCATCGGGGGCGAGTTCGAAGACGCCGGCGGGGGCTTCGCCGGCGGCGGTGCGGTCGTCGCGCGCATCACGACCGATGCCGGCCGGCTCAATTTCGTCAGTTGCCACGCGCCTCCCGGGCGCCGGTCCGAGGAGCGCCGGTCGCTCGCCGATTGGGTGCTCAATACCGTGCGCGCCTCGGAGGAGAAGACCGTCGTCGCCGGGGATTTCAACATCGACCCGGAACGGGGATGGACCTTTCTCGATCCGGTGCTCAGCGACTCCCGCACCCGCGACCGCGGGACCTGGCGCGCGCTATCGGTGCTGGGCGCGGATCCCGGGGAAGGCGGCCGGGCGACCGCGTCGCTGGGGCGGCGGATCGATTGGGTGATGGTCGATGCGCGGATGCCCGTGTCGGACTTCCGGCTCCTCGAGTCGGAGCGCCGAGCGGGAATGGACCACGCCCCGGTGGTGGTGCGGGTGGGGCGGGACCTCGACGGTGAAGAGGGCGGGTTGGCGGCGCGCTGATCGCGCTTCAGCCGGGGAAGTCGGCGGCGACACATCGCAGGGCTCCCAGCAGCCCGTCCCAATCGGCTGCGGAGGTGTTCGCGCCGGAGCTGATCCGCAGCGAGCGCTTGATGGCATCGGCCGACAAGCCCATGGCGGCGAGGACGTGCGAGCCGTTCTCGGCCCCCGAGCTGCAGGCGGAACCCGTCGAGACGGCGAAGCCCAGCCGCCCGAGGCGGGTCAGCCAGCGGAGGTTCTTGCCGCGTGGGACGAGGACCGCCGAGGTGTTGGGCAGCCTGTCGCGGCCGCGCGGGAGCACCGCACCCGCCCCCGGCAAGGTCGAGGCAAACTGCTCCTCGAAGGCATCGCGGAGCGGGGCTTGGGCTCGCATGTCTGCGAGTTGGGACTCGGCCTCCGCCAACGCTGCGACCATGGCGGCGATCGCCGGCAGGTCCTCGGTGCCGGCGCGGCGTCGCGCTTCCTGCGGGCCGCCGGTCTGCAGCCGCAGATCGCGTCCGGCTCCCGCGAGCAAGGCGAATCCGACCCCGCGCGGGGCGCCGAATTTGTGGCCCGAGCCCACCGTGATGTCGGCGCCGAGCGCCGCCACCCCCGCAGCGGGGAGCTTGCCGAACCATTGCGAAGCGTCGCAATGCGTGACCGCGCCCGCCGCGCGGGCAGCGGCGAAGGCCTCCCCGCAGGGCTGCAAGGCTCCGGTTTCGTTGTTCGCCGCCATCAGGGAGACGAGGGTGGTCGGTGCCGTGCGGAGCGAGCGCTGCAGCTCCCCGACCTCGATCTGCCCGCCGGCATCCACGGGGATGGGCGAGATCGCCCCGCCGGCAAAATCGCGCTGCGCCGGGCCGATCACCGAGGGGTGTTCGATCGCGCTCAGCGCGCAGGTGGCCAACTGCCCGGGGCGGGAGTAGTGGGCGAAGACCGCGTTGTTGGCTTCGGTGGCGCCGGAGGTGAACACGAGGTCCTCCGGATCATCGGCACCGAGCAGATCAGCGAGCGCTTCACGTTCGTCCTCCAGCCGTTGTCGCGCCGCGCCGGCCTCGGGGTAGAGGCTGCTCGGGTTGTGCCAGAATCGGTCGGCGGCCTCCAGCCATGCCTCGCGTGCAGCGGGGCGCAGAGGGGTGGTGGCGTTGTGGTCGAAGTACGGCATGCGCCGAGAAGGTGGGGCGCGCCGCCGCGAAGGTCGAACTTTGAATTTCGCCGGTTGCGGCGAGTTTGCCGCGGATGACGTACCGCCGCTTCAAGCACGCCCGCTTCTCCGCCCGCTTCCCGGAGGGCTACCGGTATTCGCGCTCCCACTACTGGATGGCGGAGGTGGAGGGCTCCCCGGGGCTGTGGCGTGCGGGCTTCACCAAGTTCGCCACACGCATGCTGGGCGAACTCGTCGAGGCGGAGTGGAAACGCGCCGGGGGGGACGGGGTCGCGGCGGGCGACACGATCGGCTGGGTCGAGGGCTTCAAGGCCGCCAGCGATGTCTTCTGCGTCCTCGATGGGGTGTTCGTGCGCGGCAACCCCATCCTCGACGAGGATGCGTGCATCGTCCGGTCTTCGCCGTACGAGACGGGATGGCTCTACGAGGTGCGCGGCACCCCGGAAACGGAGAGCGTGGACATCGATGGCTACATCGCCTTGCTCGAGGCCACCATCGCCAAAATGCAGGCTTCCGGTGCCTACGACTGAGGCGCTCGAGGACGCTCGGACGGAGAGGTTCAACGGGCTGGCGATAGCTGAGGCGTCCACCTTGCTTCCCAGCCGGTCGCCCCCAGATCGCCCGGCAACGGCAGGATGGGGGCGGGCGATGCGAACGAAATCCGCCTTGCCGCCGAGGCGCGCGCGCCGCTAGGCTGTGGCGATGAAGATCCAACGATTTTTCCCCCTCGTGTTCGCGGCTGCGGTGGCGGTCGGCGTCGCTTCCCTCGCGGTCAACGGAACCGGGGCCGAGAAGGATGCACAGAAGATTCGCGTGCTCATCATCGATGGCGAGAACAACCACAACTGGAAGGACACCACCCCCTTCCTGAAGGAGCAGTTGGAGGCGACCGGGCGGTTCGAGGTGAGCGTGGCGACCACGCCGCCGAGGGGCGCCGGGGCGGAGGATTGGGCGGGGTTCAAACCCGACTTCGATTCGGTCGACGTGGTGCTCAGCAACTACAACGGACCGATGTGGGAGCCGGCCGGGACGCGCGAGGCCTTCGAGGCCTTCCTGGAGGGCGGTGGCGCGTTGGTCAACGTCCACGCGGCGAACAACGCGGCCCGGGGGTGGGTCGGGTTTGAAGAGGCGACCGGGTTGCTGTGGCGGGGTAGCAAGGATGGCGCCCGCGTGTATCTCGACGAGGTCGGCAAATTGATGCGCCTGGAGCCGGGCGACGGCCCCGGCGCGGGGCATGGCCCTCAGCACGAGTATGTGATCAAGGTGCGGCAGACAGAACACCCGATCATGCAGGGGATGCCGAACGAGTGGCTGCACACGCGCGACGAACTCTACCACGGCCAGCGCGGGCCGGCGCCAGAGTCGATGGAGATCTTGGCCACGGCGTTCTCCGCCCCCGACAAGAAGGGCACCGGAGTCCACGAGCCGATGGTCTGGTGGATCCCCGTCGGCGAAGGCAAGGTCGTCACCAATGTGCTCGGCCACGTCGGCAAGAGCGATACCAAGGAGATGGTGGCGATGCGCTGCGTCGGGTTCTTGACCCTGGTCGCCCGCTCCTGTGAGTGGGCGGTCATGGACGAGGTCACCATCCCCGTGCCGGACAACTTCCCAACCCGCGATGCGGTGAGCGTGGTGGAGTGACTCCTTTCCGCCGCGCATCCCGCCTTGCTCGCAAATTTGCGAATTGAAAAACTATAAAAATCGCAAATTTGGAGTTTACTAAGTGAAGGGAGGTGGTAGGTTGAGAATGCCGGAAGGAACCGGCAGTCCGATATGGAAATCCTCAGCCTCCTCGTCGCCGTCAAAATGTCGCAGATGCCCATCGCCACCGGGCTCTATCGCTTCGAATGGCGGCGGGCGTGGGTGGCGAATGATCCGGTCGCCGTCGAGGTGATCGATCCCGAACGGGAGGAAAGCCTCGGCTAAAATTTCTTCATTGCTGTTATCGCCGCTCGAAGTCCGAGGAATTTGAGAGCGGTTTGGTTATCGATCGATGCGGGGCGAGCCGGGTGGCTCGCCCCGCTCGTCGTTTAGCTGACAAGTTCCAGATTGCGGTTTGCCCTCGTCGACGCTGATAGTGTTGGCGGGATGACCGGCTCG
>JAUIGD010000478.1 GCA_030430255.1 Verrucomicrobiia bacterium | reverse complement strand
GTAGCCGCATCGCGCGTTGCAGCGATAGGTCACGTCCCACCCCACCTCCAACGGCGACGTCTGCCAGAGGTAGCTTTTGACGACAGAGCGGCCCAGGCGGGCCATACGACCTAACTTCATGAGGGGTAGTCCTTGGGGAGGGAAGGGGCGAGACGAGCGGAGTACGGCCCCCGCCGGAGGGGAGGGGACGGCGCGGGTGCCGGGGCGGTTCGACGCGTCGCCGATTGGCGGACGCGGAGCGCCGGGCACGAGCGATCAACCGTGCCGATTCGCGGCTTTTGGCGTCAACTTCGTTCGCGGTCGACGCGAGCCGGGGGTCGGTTGAGCGGGACCAGCTCGGCGGGTCGAGCCGTGAAGGGGGGTGATTCAGGTCCGGTTTTGGTGCCCGGATCAGATGTTAAAGGAGCACCCCTCGAAAGGGGGGCGACACCACTCCGAGGGCGAAGCACCGCGGGGAGAAATCGCCCTATCCGGCAATCGGACCGTTTATGCTTGACGGCGCGCGGGCCAGTGCGGTGACCCTCATCGCTTGCAGCCGCGAAAGCGGGTGTTTGCCCTTGTAGCTCAGTTGGTAGAGCACACGCATGGTAAGCGTGAGGTCATCAGTTCAATCCTGATCAAGGGCTCGACCGCGACGGCGCCGGCGGCGGGAAATTCCCGCGGTCGGCGCTTTGCCGCGTCTCCTACGGGTGTAGCTCAATTGGTAGAGCATCGGTCTCCAAAACCGAGGGCTGGGAGTTCGAGTCTCTCCACCCGTGCGTCATCTTAGATTAAGTCCGCCTTCCGCCTCGTCCGCCTCCATCCGGCCGCCGGTTTCGTCACCCGGTAGCCCCTCGGGTCGTCCAGCCGTCCCCCTTCCTGCTTCGATTTCCGCCTCGGTGTAGCTCGCCGTCGCGAATCTCCGGGAAACGGGTCTGCCCCTGACCTCTGCGCGTACGATTCGGACGGCGACTGTCCGACACCCCCATCTCATCATGGCTACCACCACGCAGGAAAAGCAGGGCCTCTTTGGCCGGATCCGTCACTTCTTTGGCGAGGTCCGCGAAGAGGGCAACAAGGTCGTCTGGCCCGAGCGCGAGAAGGCGAAGGTCGACCTCGTGGTCGTCCTGATCGCCACGGTCTTTCTGGCCGTCGCCATCGGCGCTGCCGACCTTATCTTCAGCACGGTCTTCACCTGGCTGCTCCACTCGTAGTCTGACGGCTCCGGGCGATTCCGCCCGCTCCGCCGGTGCCTGCCTCTCGCGGCGGCGCGCCGCCAGTGAGCCCTCTCTCACCGACCGCCCCAGCACCTTTATCCAGCCCCCAAGCCATGGTGACCCAGCAGACGGCCGAAGCCAAGTGGTATGCCCTCCACACCTATAGCGGCCACGAACGTAAGGTGAAGCAGCAGTACGAGCATCTCGCGACGCTCGAAGGACTGCGCCCTCACCTCATCCGCATCGTGGTCCCTGAGATCCCCGAGATCCAGGTGAAGAACGGCAAAAAGAAGCAGGTCCTGAAGAACTTCATGCCCGGCTATCTGCTCATGCAGATGGAGGACGTGAAGGACCTCTTCGCGATCGCCGGCAAGATCAGCGGCGTAACCGGCTTCGTTCCCGACTCCAACCACCCGATGCCCATGCCGAACCACGAAGTGGCTCGCATGCTGCAGAAGATCGAGGGGACCGAGGAGAAGCCGCAGACCGAGATCAAGTTCGAGCCGGGCGACACCGTGAAGGTGAACCACGGCCCGTTCACCAACTTCCACGGCACGGTCAGCGAAGTCGACCGCGAGAAGGGCAAGCTGAAGGTCATGATTTCGATCTTCGGTCGCTCCACGGCGGTCGAACTGGACGTCAGTCAGGTCGAGGCGGTCTGACGACGGCGCACCAGCAGGCGGCAACATAGCGAGGCGACAGGCGACACGCCGCGCGACGCGGGCAGCACCGGGGCCGACGAACCCCGACCGACGATCTGCCCACGTCCGGCACGGCCGCCAGCCCCTCCCCGGGAGCCAGCCCGCCCCACCGGCGGTCTCCTCCCCCCATCAGGTTTCATTTACACTTACACCCCAAACCCCGTTTCCACTTCAGCGAAAGGATAACACACCACCATGGCCAAGAAAGTCACGGGCCAGATCAAACTCCAGATTTCCGGCGGTCAGGCGACCCCGGCCCCGCCGGTTGGACCGGCGCTGGGCCAGCACGGCGTCAACATCCCCGGCTTCATCAAGGAGTTCAACGCCCGCACGTCCAACATGATGGGGATCACGATCCCTGTCGTCATCACGGTTTACGCAGACCGTAGCTTCACGTTCATCACCAAGTCGCCGCCCGCGGCGGTGCTGCTCCGCATGGCGGCCGGCATCCCCAAGGGTTCCCCGACGCCCCACTCCGTGAAGGTGGGCCAGGTGACCGAGAAGCAGGTCGAAGAGATCGCCAAGACGAAGATGCAGGACCTCAACTCCAAGGGAGACATGGAGTCCGCCAAGGAAATGATCAAGGGTACGGCCCGCTCGATGGGCCTGCTCGTGGTCGCCGGCTGACCCGCCGGAATCCCCACGCATCATCGTCACTCACACGGTGTCGGCGCGCCCCCGCCCGGCACTCCTTACCATGGGAGGCGACTCCGCCAAAGCAGCGGAGCGCCGCTCGCACCAAGGGAGGCTTAGTTAGCATCATGCCCAAGCACGGCAAAAAGCATCGCAAAGCACTCGAGTCGGTCGATCCGACCCGGCGCTACTCGGTCGCGGAAGCGGTCGAAATCATCAAGAAGGTCGCCTACGCGAAGTTCGATGAGTCGCTGAACATCGACATTCGTCTGGGCGTGGACTCGCGTCACGCAGATCAGCAGGTCCGCGGCACCGTGGTGTTGCCGCACGGAACGGGTAAAGTGATCCGCGTCGCTGTCTTCGCCGAAGGCGACCAGCTCGAAGAGGCCAAGGCGGCCGGCGCTGAAGTCGCCGGTGGCGCCGACCTCGTGACCCGCATCAAGGACGAGAACTTCCTCGACTTCGACGTCGCCATCGCCACCCCCGCGATGATGCGCGAGGTCGGTAAGATCGGTAAGATGCTCGGTCCGCGCGGCCTCATGCCGAACCCCAAAGCCGGCACCGTGACCATGAAGGTCGCGGACGCCGTCAAGGAAGCCAAGGCCGGTAAGGTCGAGTTCCGTCTCGATCGTACCGCGAACATCCACAACGCCCTCGGCCGCGTCAGCTTCGACGCCGGCCAGCTCGTGGAGAACGCCGAGGCGTTCCTCGAGGCGGTCAAGAAGGCCAAGCCTTCCGCCTCCAAGGGTACCTATTTCCGCTCCGTCTCGCTCTCGAGCACGATGGGGCCGGGCCTGAGGATCGAGTACGGCGGCGGCACGCTCTAAGCGGCCAGTCGCATACTCGACTCCCTCTCCAGCCCACCAGTCCGGACCGACCGGCACCGCGGAGTCCGCTCCGCCAGCCACCGTCGGTCCTTCATCCCACCACCAACCCATCTTTCCCTCTGGTCCTTCCTTCCGTCCGAGACCGCCGGTCGGGACGGGGCAATCGCCCCGCCACCCGCTAAATCGGTAGCCGACGCCCCACCCCGCGCCTTGCGCGACCGGGGCCGACGCCGCCGGGCCGGCCAAGACGGAGGTCCGGAATCGCAACTCGAGGAGCGCCCACCGTGGCGCACTCCTCGCGCCTGTCGATTTCTCCTCCTGCGGACGACACAGATCGGGACTCGGGCTTCGCGGCCCGGCCCCGCCACGGGAGGAGGACGACGGAAACACGAGGTGTAACCACCGTGCCCAGTAAGAAAAAGATCAGCGAGGTCGAAGCGCTGACTGAGCGTTTCAAGAACGCCCAGGTAGCGATCATGGCCGACTATCGCGGTCTCAACGCCGTGGAGACGGAGAACCTGCGCACCAAGGTCCGCGAAGCGGGCTTTGAGCTGCGGGTCTGCAAGAACCGTCTCATGAAGCTGGCGATCGAAGCCTCGGGTGGCGAGAAGCTGAATGGCGTTCTCACCGGCCCGACGATCGTCGCCTTCGGCGTCGAAGATCCGGTCGCTCCTGCGAAGGTGCTGACCGAGTTCGCGAAGTCGAACGACAAGCTGAAGATCAAGGGCGGGCTCCTCGAAGGCAAGTCGGTGACCCCGGAAACGATCGAACAGCTCGCGAAGATGCCTTCGCGCGAAGAGCTGCTCGCGCGCCTGCTCGGCGACCTCAAGTCGCCCATCACGCGCCTCGCCACGGTCATCGAGAATGCCCGCGGCAAGATCGTCCACGCGGTCGATGCCGTCCGCCGCAAGCAGGAGGACGCCGCCTAACCCGCGCCGCTCCCCCTCGCTGCCGGCACAGGCGACACGCCTTCCCCAGCGATTCCGCAGTAAACCCTCCGTACCAAGTTTCACTCACCCTAACAGAAGGACCATATTACCATG
>JAUIGD010000477.1 GCA_030430255.1 Verrucomicrobiia bacterium | reverse complement strand
TCCTCCCCCGCCCTGCACGGCGACACCCTCATCGTCAACTGGGACCACGAGGGCGACTCCTCCCTGTTCGCGCTCGATGCCCGGACCGGCGCCGAGCGCTGGCGCGCCGCCCGCGAGGAACACACCTCCTGGTCCTCGCCGCTGATCGTCGGGTCGGAGGGCGGCCCGCAGGTCGTCGTCAGCGCCACCGGCCGCGTGCGCGGCTACGCGCTCGCGGACGGACGCCTCATCTGGGAATGCGGTGGCCTGTCCCAGAACGTGGTCGCCTCGCCCGTCGCCGCCGACGGTGTCGTCTACGTCGGCAGCAGCTACGAGAAGCGCGCCTTCCTCGCCATCCGCTACGAGGGCGCCGAGGGCGACCTCACCGACTCCGACGCCGTGCTCTGGCAGCTGCGCAAACGTACCCCGTACGTGCCCTCGCCGCTGCTCTACGACGACACCCTCTACTACTTCGCCCACTACCAAGGCGTCCTCAACGTGACCGAAGCCACCACCGGGGAGACCAAAGCGGGCCCGTTCCGGGTCGACGCCCTGCGCGATATCTACGCCTCGCCCACCGCTGCGAACGGCCACATCTACCTCACCTCCCGCGAAGGCATCACCGTCGTCCTCAACCATGCCGACGAACCCGCCCCAGTCGCCGTCAACCGGCTCGACGACCGATTCAGCGCCAGCATCGCCTTCGCCGGCGACGCCTTGCTCCTGCGCGGCGAGCGCCATCTCTACTGCATCGCGGAAGATTGAGCGGAGCCGGGAGCCTGACGGACTTGGGACTTCCGAGCACGAACGTTTTCGAATTTCGATCCAAATCGGCCGCTACCGATGCAGGCGCGCACCGAAGTGTCTCGCCGAATCGAGCTCGCAAGCTAGCCCAGGGGGGGCTGGGGTCATCGAACAGCGGAGGGCTCCGGAGACGCGGACCGCGGTGAGAGGCCCTTCGCGTTGCTCAGGGTGACAGTGCTGTGGAGTTGAGGGCGGTGTGGGGGGATGGCCACCAGCCCTCTCAAGGAAGTGCGGTGTCATCCTGACGGGCGCAGCGCCGGAAGGATCCCGCGCTGAAACCGGCGCGCCGGGCTACCGGGACGCCCCGGATGGCCTGCCGGGTGCGAAGCGGGCAGCCAAGGAGACGCCTCCCCGTCGATGCCACACCTTTCGAGTGCCTCGTGCCATTCCGGCCGAATGGCGCTTGGATAAGCCGGGCTCTCGGCGGTTGGGGTCGAGAACGGAACCGATGCTCGCTGCGGGAGATCCTCGTGGGTGCCGCCGTTTTCGCCGTGCGCGGAACGGCCCCTCAGAGTCGAGTTCCCAACCGGGGAGGCGGTGGGATCGTTCAACGCGGAGGGCTCCGGAGACGCGGACCGCGGTGGGAGGCCCTTCGCGTTGCTCAGGGTGACAGTATTGTGGAGTTGAGGGCGGTGTGTGGGGATGGCCACCAGCCCTTCCGAGGAAGGGTTGTGTCATCCTGACAAGCGGAGCGCCGGAAGGACCCCGCCATGAAACCAGCGGGTCGAGCCCCGGGGACGCCCCGGATGCCTTGGCGGCTCCAAGCGAGCGGGCACCGGGACGCTGCCACCCGTCGATGCCTATCCTCAAACGAGCGCCATTCCCTCTAGCCCGGATCGATCACCAAGCTCCGGGCTGTGGCTTGCTCTCGTTGACGCTGAGGGCGTTGGCGTGGTGACCGGCTCGGGCAGGGTGTTCACACAACCGCTTCACCGATCCCCGCCGCCGCCTACTCAGCCTCAACGAATGGCGGCACCTCGCCTGCGGAGGTGGTGATCGATCCGCGCTAGCCGGATCGCTCCCAAGCTCCGGGCTGCGGCTTGCCCTCGTTGACGCGGGGGGCGTTGGCGTTGGGCCCGGTTCGGGCAGGGTGAACCCCCAGCCGATTCGCCCATCCCCGCCGCCGCCTGCTCAGCCCCATCCCGTGGTGGCACCCGGCCTGCGGAACGGGCGATCGAGCCAAGCACCACCAAATCCCCTTGAAACTCTAAAAAATATGGCGCATTTTGGAAATCTATTTAAGATTTCCAAAATTTCTCGGTTTCTAACATGATGGATCTGCTCTTCTCCGCGCCCACCACCCTCGCCCCCCACCTCGCCAGCGGCGCCAACGGCCTGACTTTTGCGTTCGAGAAGGCGTCGATCCCCGGACTGGCGGTGTGCGCCGCCTTGGTCGTGCTCTCCTGCTTCAGCTGGGCGGTGATGCTGACCAAGTTCCGCGCCGTCCGCCGCCTGCGGCGCGCCAACGCCGCCTTCGCCGGCGCCTACGCCGAACGCCGCGATCCCCTCGGGCTGTGGCTCGACGCTGAGGACACCGGCGACACCCCGCTCGCCCGCGTCTACCACAGCGGCGCCAGCGAACTCGCCTTCCACCTCACCGGCTGCGCGGACGCGGACGAAGACTGCGCCGCCGCACAGATCGACTCCGCCGGCAAGCTGACCCCGACCCACATGGAGGCCGTCGAATGCGCGATGGAACGCTCCATCGGCGGCGACACCAACCGGCTCGAATCCGGCATGGGCTTGCTCGCCACCGCCGTCAGCGGCGCCCCGTTCATCGGTCTCCTGGGCACCGTCTGGGGCGTGATGGACACCTTCAGCGCCGTCGCCGCCGCCGAGGGCGCCGCCAGCCTCAAGACCATGGCCCCCGGTGTCTCCAGCGCCCTGCTGACGACGGTCATCGGCCTGCTCGTCGCCATCCCGGCGATGTTCGGATACAACTACCTCGTCAACCGCATCCGTGGCCTGGTCGCCGAACTCGACACCTTCCGCAACGAGCTCCGCACCGCCTTCGAACGCTGGTACGTCGACCACGGCAAACCCATCGCCTCCGTCACCGCCGCGCCGGGCCGCCGCATCAGCGCCTCGTCGCTGGTGACCGGCAACCACGACGACGCGGCTGCGACCCCGAGCCACCGCGTCGTGAAACGCGAGACCGCCCGCATCCCCTCGGTCGCCGCCATGCGCTCGGCCGCGCCGACCGCCTTCGCCGAACTCGATTCCTGAACGGCCGGCGCCCCCCTCTCCCCCCCCTCCACCATGCGACGCGCACGCCACAACCAAGCCATCGGCTCCCTCTCCGAACTGAACGTCACGCCGCTGCTGGATCTCGCCTTCGTGTTGCTGATCATCTTCATGATCACCGCACCCTTCCTCGCCGAGAGCGCGAGCCTCACGATCCCCACCAGCAAGGCCTCGAACGAGGCGGTGGACCCGAGCAAAGTCTTCACCATCTCGGTCGACAAATTCCGCGCCGTCGAGGTCGATGGGAACCGCGTCGAGCCCGCCGCCCTCGAGGCGGAGATCCGCCGCCTGAAGGGGCTCCACCCGGAGATGGCGGCGATCATCAAGGCCCACAACACGCTGCCGGTCCAGGACCTCGTCGGCGTCATGGACGCCCTCCGCTCCGCCGGCGTCGCCAAGGTCGGCGTCGTCACCAAGCCCGCAGGCGACGGGGCCCCCTAGCAGGCAGTTGAAAAACTCCGCACCCCATCGTTTCGCATGAAAGACGCATTTCAGATCAGCGGCTCCGCCGGTTTCGCTAGAGCTCAACCCTCTGGGCACAAGCCTCTGACACCGAGGGCGTTGTTCCGCCTCAGCCGAGGATATCCATCCACTCCTTCGGCGCGCCTAGCCCGGATCGATCACCAAGCTCCGGGCTGCGACTTGCCCTCGTTGATGCTGAGAGTGTTGCCGTTGGGAACGGCTCGGGCAGGGTGTCCACCCAGCCGCTTCGCCGATCCCTGCCGCCGCCTACTCAGCATCAACGATCGGCGGCGCCTCGCCTGCGGATGTGGTGATCGATCCGGGCTAGCCCTCGCTGGCAGACGCTTGCGCGCTGGGCTCCGGACTTCTCCAACACCCTGCTAGCAAATCGAAGGCGCCACACCCGGCGCCGCACGGAACCGTGGAAGAAGGGACAAAGTTCAGACGGAACCTGCTGGTCGCGCTCTCGCTGCACGCGGCGGGCATCGGCGGCACCGCCGCCTGGATGCTGCGCAACCGGGCGCCCGAAGCCGAACCCGACACCTACGCCGTCTCGGCCGACGCCGCCGGCATCTCCAGCTCCGGCGTGCTCGACAACGACCGCGACCCGAACCGCCGCGACGCGCTCACCGCCAAACTCGTCCAGCCCCCCCTGCACGGCGCGCTCGACCTGCGCGAGGACGGCCGCTTCACCTTCGTCCCCGCCCCCGGCTTCCCGGGTGCGGACCGCTTCACCTATCGCGCCAGCGACGGCAAGCTCAGCTCGCCACCGACCGAGGTCACCCTGACCCTCTCGGACGCCCCCATCGCCGCCCCGGTGGCCATGGCCCCGCCCGAGGAGGCTCCCCTCGAACAGGACGCGGTCGCGTGGACGAGCCCCGAATCGGCTTTCCCCACCACCGCCCCCCCCGCAGAACG
>JAUIGD010000044.1 GCA_030430255.1 Verrucomicrobiia bacterium | reverse complement strand
CTCAGGGTGACCGTGCGGGAGTGGAATGTGGGGGGGTTGGGGGGGTGTGGCGGGCTTCGGCTCCCGGGGGGAAGCCGGCGTGTCCTCCTGACAAGCACAGCGCCGGAGGGACCCCGCCATGGGACCAGCGTCGCGATCCGCCCCGGCAGGCGCGGGAGAAGATTCGGCGGAGCCGCGCCGGCTTCGCACCGGCCTCAGTCCAGGTCCCGCCGCACGTTGAGCCGGGCGAACGCGTCACGGCCGCTCACGGCCAGCGGCACGCGGGCTTCGATCCTCAGATGGGTGCCCAGGTCCTCCACCGCTGCCAGCTCCACCGAATCGGTGCGCCAGGCAAGCATGTCGCGCGTCCACTCCACCGTGGCCTCGACGCCGGTGGCGGCCTTGCTTTGATCGAAGCGGAAAACGAAGTGCTCGCCCTCGATCGATGCCTGAGCGGATGCGGCAGCACCGGCATCGCGCGGGTCGGACCCGGCGAAGTACTCGATCACGTTCGCCGCGCCGTCGCGGTCGGGATCCGCCAACACCCCCCAGAGCGTTTCCATCTGCTCGGGATCGGCGAGGTCGCCCGCGCTGAAGTGTTCGGCCAGCCAGGTGCCGTACCCCTGCGGGGCGCTTCCCGCCTCGACCGCCACCCCGGCGCTCAGCATGTGGAAGCCGTCACCGTTCACCGCCCCGAGGACCACGGTGTCGGCATCGCCGATCGAGAAGCTCACCGCCGGGTAGTTGGCGGTGGCGACCGGCCAGCCCCAGGTGCTGCTGGTGACCAGGATCCACTCCCCCGCCCCCGCCTCGGTGCGGTTGTCGTAGCCCCAGATGAAGACCGCACCCATCGCCTGGAACGGGGGTTCGTTGTGATCGAAAACGACCTCGCCGGAAAAACCGGCAGCGGTCGTGCCCGCCGGGAACGGCGGCGGCAGCTCGCGCGATTCATACGCGACCGCCGACTCCGGGATGGGGTCCGCCGCCGCATCGCTGAGCGGTGCCCAGTGGGCGAGCCAATCCGCCGTATTGTCCGCCGACGGCTCGAACCCGTCGGTGAAGGTCCCGATCTCGAAGGTGAACTCGGACCCCATCGGCGCGCCGTCGCCGCGCACGTTGGTGGCGCCGATGGTACTGCTGAAGCCGATCGTCGCCGAGCCGGGCGATGCCGCCATGGAGGTCAACACCAAGGCGGCGGCGAGCGCGAAGGGGAGGCGGGGCACGGGCGGGACGAGGGCGTTCATGATCGATCGGAGGTTCGGATGGCCGTTCAGCAGGCGGCGACGCTGCGGCTGTTCGCCGGACGGCGGCGCCAGGCGGCGAACATCGCACCGCCGACGAAGGCGAGCACGGAGGCGCCCGGCTCCGGGACGCCGCCGGGGATCACCACATCGCCGAGGGTCACGATGGCCGGGCCGCCGTTGTCGACGACCGTGCCGACCAGCGTTTCGGCATAGTTCGAATTGGTCACCTCCCACGAGTCTCCGAGGGAGATCCCGGACGTGTTCGGATACCGCCAACTAATGCTGTTCGTCATCAAGATCCACTGGGCGTCGCCGGCCTCGGTGCGGGTGTCGTAGCCCCAGATGTAGGCCTGGGTCCCTGCGATGAACGGGGCGTTGTTGTGGGTCAGATCGACCTCGGAATTGAACGCCGGGTAGGGGCCGAAGAAGCTGGGGACCTCCTGGAACGGGGCGGTCGCCTCGGGCAGAGGATCGCCGGCGGCGTCGACCACGGGCGACCAGTTCGCCAGCCAGTCGCCGGTGTTCGCGGCCGTCGGCGTGAAGCCCGACGCGAAGGCGCCGAGTTCGAACTGGAAGCCGCTGAGGGGCAGAGCGGTCGTGCCGTCGCTCTGGTAAAATTCGTCGCCGAAGGTGCTCGAGAAGGAGATGGTGGCGGCCGGGGCCGCCGCCAACATCGCGTAGCCGAATACCGCGAAAGCCGCGGCGGCGCGCCGCGCGGCCCCGGCCCGGCGGCCGCCGGGCGGGCTGTCCATCCTAGATCGTTTCGTCTTCATCCCGGAGATCCGGGTCATCGCTTTGTTCTCCATGTGTTGTAGTCAGGGTTGTGGGAACTTTTCGCCGCGCGCTACGCGCGCCCGGGCGGCGCACCTGGGCCGGGGCGGCGGCGCCGCGCCGCGAAGGCGATGCCGGCGCATGCCAGCAGCGCCCCGGTCGCGGGCTCAGGCACGACCGGCCCGAGGGTCACTTCAGCGGACTGCATCGCGATGAAATCATCCTTCGAATCGAGGAAGTTGACCTCGCCGATGATGGCGTTGTTCGCCCCGCCCGACTCCCAGGTGCCGGGGAATCCGAGCACCGAGGTGTCGCCGAACTGCCAGGCGTCCCCGGCGCTGTCGTTGGTGAACAGAATCCACTCCTCGGTGCCCTCGTCGCGCCCCGTGAAGCCCCAGACATAGCCCTGGCTGCCGATCGCGAACGGGTCGTTGTTGTGTTCGAGTTCGACGGAGGAACGGAACCCCTCGTACGGCCCGAAGAAAGAATCGATGGTGCCGAACTGGGTCGTGGCGCCGGCGAGCGCCGCCCCGGAGCCGTCCGTCACCGGCGACCAATTGGCCAGCCACTGGTCGGTGTTGCCGGAGGTGGGCGTGAACCCCGCGGCGAAGGTCCCCAGCTCGAAGGTGAAGGTGTTGTCCATCGCCGACCCGTCGCTCTGCAGGTTCGTCCCGAACTGGGTGCTGGAGAACTCGTAGTTGATCGCCGCGTGGATCCGCATGATCGCGGCGGCGATCACGAAGGCGGCGGCGAGGCGGAACATCGCCCCCCGGTGTTGTCTGTCGACGGTGTCCGTCAGTTTCATGGCTCGTTGTGTGGTGGTGTGTTTCTCGTTCCCGGAATCTCGGTCGCCAGGCGCCTCCTCACGGCGTCCACGTGAGGGGCACGCGGTAGTTCAGCGCCGGCCCCTGCATGCGGAAGAACACCGGGTGCCGATAGTCGAACAGCTCCGTGTCGTTCTGGTTGACGGTGAGGTTGGTCGTCAGCAGCCACGCGTGGTTCGCCGCCGTGCCGGCGAGGTAGTAGATCGTGAACGAGGACCCGTTGAAGACCTGGAGCTGGTCGGCCTTGCTGATCGAGAAGTTCGGTGTGAACTGCGCCGGGAAGGCTTCGCGCCCGGTGAACGAAGTCGTGATCGGGTAGGGCTCGGCGACAAAGTTGAACCCTGGCTCGAGGAGCTGGTAGAACGGGTTGGTGCGCACCCGCCCGGTGATGATCAAGTCGGCCGACGAGGACGCTTCATCGCTGCGCTTGAAAACGAGACCGACCCCCGGGGGGATGACCTTGTCCTCGGCGCTGGTGAAGTTGAACTCGCCCCAGATCTTGAGGGCGCCCGGCTCGTTGCTCTGCGCGAAGAGATAATAGGGTTTGAAGGACGATCCGTTGAAGAACTGCACCTGGTCGCACTTGCTCAGCTGCAGGCTGCCGTGCAGTTGATCCTTGTCGAACGACTCACCCAGGGTGATGTGCGGCCGCAACTCAAACCGGTAGCCGCTCAGGTCCGGCGCCGGGAAGGCGGTGTTCCGCTCGTGCGCCGGGTCGATCACCACGACCCCGGATGCGGTCGCCGCATCGATCGTCGCCGCGACATCCACCTCCAAGCGGTGCCCGACGTGTTCGTCCTCGACGCTGGCCGGGCCCTCGACGACCTCGAGATAATACTCCTTGGCCGGGTCGAGCAGGCTCCCGACATCCACCGAGCCCTCGGAGGAGGTCACCGTCGAAGCCGTCGACGCGTCGATCAAGGTGCTCAGAACGGGCGACTTCACCAGCGTCACGCCGATCATTTGGTAGCCCGTCACCAGTGGGATCCGGTAGAATCCGACCGGGTCAGAGCTTACGGTAACATCTGCCCTCACCGCTGAGAGGGCGAAGACAGCCGGGGCGAAGGCAATTGCTGCCTTTCTCAATGAAATAGCCATTTGGAGACGAGCTTAATTATAGAAATTACAGAAATTATCTTAAATTGTCAATCTCGCAGTGCGAATATACTCTACAAACATAAAATATCATCACTTCTCGAAATTTTTCTGTAAATTTTAACAGCCCTCCGATTTTGGGCACCTCGGTAGAAATTCTGATGAAATCGATACTTCTAGGAGTCACGGGATCGATTGCGGCCTACAAGGCCGCCGATCTCGCCAGCCAACTGACCAAGCAGGGACACTCGGTGACGGTCGTGATGACGGCGGATGCCGCGGAGTTCATCACCCCGCTGACCCTTCAGGTGTTGTCTAAAAATGCCGTCGTCACCGGCCTCTACGACGAGAAGGAGAGCTGGCGGCCGGGCCACATCGCTCTCGCGGATGAGGCAGACCTCCTGCTCGTCGCGCCCGCCACCGCGAACTGCATCGCCAAGTTTGCCAACGGCATCGCCGACGATGCGCTCAGCGCGATCTACCTCGCGACCCCCGCCCCGACGCTGCTCGCCCCGGCGATGAACGGGAAGATGTGGCTGCATCCGGCAACCACCGACAACGCCGAGCGCCTGCGCGCGCGCGGCGTCCATTTCATCGGCCCGGAGGAAGGCATGCTGGCCTGCGGCTACGAGGGGATCGGCCGCCTCTGGCCGGTGGAGGGGATCGTCGACGCGGCGGAGTCGGTGCTCGCCGGTTCTTGATTTGAGTTTCTCGCCCCGCTCGCCTAACTCGCCGCGTGCGCATCCTCATCACCGCCGGCCCCACCCGCGAGCCGATCGACCCCGTCCGCTACATCAGCAACCGCTCGTCGGGGAAGATGGGCTACGCGCTGGCGGCCGCCGCCCGCGACGCAGGCCACGATGTCCTGCTCGTCAGCGGGCCCGTCGCGCTGGCGCCGCCCGAAGGGGTCGAGCTCCTCCCGGTCACATCGGCGGCCGAGATGTTCGCAGCGGTGGAGGGGGAGATCGGCCGCTGCGGCGCCGCGATTTTCGCCGCTGCCGTCGCCGACTACACCCCCGCCCACCCGGCGCGCCAGAAGATCAAGAAGGTGCCCGGCTCCGGCGCGGGCATGACGCTCGAACTCGTCCCGACGCGCGACATCCTCGGCTCGGCCCGGGGAACCTTCGGGTTCGCAGGGCTTCTCGTCGGCTTCGCCGCCGAGACCGAGGACGTGCGCGAACACGCGCTCGGGAAGCTGCGCCGCAAGGGCTGCGATTTCCTCGTCGCCAACGATGTCTCGCGGCGGGACATCGGCTTCGACGGCGACCAGAACGAAGTCGTCGTCTACGCGGCTGACGGCCCCGAGACCCCGGTCCCGAAGGGCCCCAAATCCGAGGTCGCCCGGGCGGTGCTCCGGACCATCGGGCTGGGGTGAGGCGGACGCTCAGAGCTGCAGCAGATGCCAGCCCAAGATCATCAGGGCGGCATCGATGATCGCGTGGCTCAGCCACGCGCCGGCGATGGTCCCTTGCCGCTGGTAGAGGACTGACCAGATCACGCCGCCGACGCCGACGCAGGCGCTGAAGAAGAGCGCCCACGGCAGCGGGAAGAACTGTGCCGTGACCACGATGTGGTGCAGCGTGAACGCCCCGCCCGCCACGAGGTGGGCAGCGGGCAGCGGCAGGAGCTGGCGGAGGTTCCCGAACACGAACCAGCGCCAGTAATATTCTTCGAGCGCCGAGTGCAGGACCGAGACCCACACCGCGAACGCCGCGTAGTGGCCGAGGATCCCGAGGTCCTCCACCTTGCGCCTCACGCCCGGCGCCCCCGCCTCCACAATCCCCGCGAGGCCGGGCACCGCCATCCAGGCGGCCATGATCCCCGCCACCGCCAAACCCGTCGCCGCCCCCAGCGGCAAGGCCCGGAGGTGCCGCGCGACGGGGCGCAAACGAGGCCGCACGCGCCGCTGCAGGAGCAAAACGGTGGCGGCCAGCGGCCAGGCGAGGATGAATAGCTTCGCCGCCCCGTAGGCGGGCGGCGCCACCGGGCTCCCCGCGAGGACGACGAAATAGAGGAGGGCCGCGACCCCGGGCACGAACAGCGCGGGGAGGGTCACCGCCCAGAGGAGACGGCGCGGCGGGGTGGCGGGAGGCTCAGCCATACGGGGAGCGTAGCCCGGCTGTCGCCGCCGGCGAATCGATAATCACTGACAAACATCGGCCCTGCCGATGCGATGCTACTCGGGGGGTGCGAGCCGATAGTGGCCGATCACCTTCCAATCGAAGAGCCCGTCTTGGAGCACCGGACCGGCACCGATGTTGTGGACGATCCACGGCCTGCCCCCCCGCCCCTCCGGCGCCGCGACGACCACCCCGATGTGCCAGAGCCCGCGCCCCGTCAGGTCCCACGCCACCAAGTCCCCGGGCAGGTAGGCTCTGCCGTCGTCCGTGACCGGCAGAGACGCCCCCTTCCGTTCGAAGTAGCGCTGCAGGTTCGGGACGCGGCGATGGTCGATGTTGCGGTCGGGCCGGCGGGCGCCCCAATTTTTGGGGTACTTCGAAAAGTTCGCCCGCATGTCCTCATGCACCTCCTTCTGCAGATCGATGCCGACCGCGCGCAGCGTCCGGATCACGACGTCGGTGCACACGCCCGTGCCGGCCGGCACGTCGCCGCCCGGATAGTCGATCACCACGTACGCGGGGTCATAGCGCACCTCGACCTCGGTGCGCGCCATCGCCGCCGCCGCGATGCGCCCGGCAAACTCGGAGGGCGGAGAGGTCCGCGCGGTCTCCTGCGCCTCCGCGCATGCGCTGGTGGAGAGGAGCGCGCTGGCGACCAGCGGGGCGGCGGTTCGGAGGTCCATGCCCCATGGGAACGGCGCGGCAGCGCGCCTCCTTTCGAACATCTTCCCTCGCGGGAGCACCTGCCCCGTCGCCCCGGCCACCAGGCGACGGCTTCCGATCACCCGCCTATACCCGATGCTTCGCGCCTTCGCGCTGCGCCAGCAGCTTGCGCTGGTACTTGCTCTGCACGATATCGATCAGCACCAGCACGCCGATGACGAAGTAGAACGTGGTCTTGGTCATGGGTTGGATCTCGTTGCCGAAGAACTTCAGGTGCGCTTTGTGCGCCCCCTCGGTGAGCAGCATGATGCCGACGATCAGGAGCACGAACAAGCCGAGCACCTCGTACAGGCGGTTCCTTTCCAGGAAGCTCGACACCCGGTCCGCCAGCCAGATCATCAGCACGCCGCTCATGACGATCGCGGTGATCATCACCCACATGATGTAGCGGGTCTCCGGCTTGCCGTTCTCCCCCAAGACGGCCTCGCCCGCCTCGTTCAGAACGGGCTCCTGCGCCAGCGCCATCGCGCTGAGGATCGAGTCGAAGGAGAACACCACGTTCATCAGGACGATGGTGGCGATCACCATCCCCGCCGACTTCGTTTTGCGCTCGTCGCCGCTGTGGTCGAGGTGGTCCTCGCCGATCATGTGGAAGATCTCCTTCACCGCCGTGTAGAGGATGAAGCCGCCACCGAACAGGACGATCACGCTCTCGAAGTTGAAGTGCCCCTCGACCCAGCCGCCCTCGGGGAAGTGGAAGAACGGCTTGGTGAACATCGAGATCACGCTCGTCAGCAGGAACAGCAGCACGATGCGCAGCCCGACCGCGATGCCGATGCCGAGCTTGCGGACCTTGTCGCGCTTGTCTGCAGGCGCCCGCTTCGACTCCAGCGAGATGTAGAGCAGGTTGTCGAAACCGAGGACCGCCTGCAGCAGGAGCAGGAGGAGCAGCGTGATGAGGTGTTGGGCGATTTCCATGGGAGGTGGGGTGAGGGTTGATCTCTATCGCGTCGACTCACCCGATTTCAAGGAGCTGCTCATCTCGCGAAGGACGCGCAGGCTCCCGAGCCGCCGCAAGGCATACGCCGCCGCCACGGCGGGGGCAAACATCACCACGTAGAGTGCGGATCGAAAGTCGAGGGGTGTGCGCTCAGCGAGCCAATGGGCACAGCGCGCGACCGCAATCTCCGAACCGCCCTTCTCTAGAGCCACGGGCAATCCGAGCAGCCCGGCAACGAAGATGAAAATGAAAGGGCAGGCAATGATCGGCACAAGCGCCACCGCCGCCGCCATCCTCGCCCTTGTGCTCATCGCCATCGCATTGCGGACGAACCTCGACTACCCGCCAGCCTTCACCGCTTGCCACGCGCGCTCCATCTCCTCGAGCGACGCGAGCTCGGCCGAGCTGCCCCCCGCCTCGAGGGCGTCCTCGACGGCGGTGAAGCGGCGGATGAATTTCTCGTTGGCGCTGGCGAGCAGCGTCTCGGGGTCGAGGTCCAGTTTGCGCGCCAGGTTGGTGACCGCGAACAGCAGGTCACCCAGCTCCTCGGCCAGCGCCTCCGCAGCAGCTGCGGGGTCCCCCCCGGCGAGCACCTCCTCCACTTCGTCGAGTTCCTCGCGGATCTTGGGCAACACCGCCTTGGCGTCGGGCCAGTCGAAGCCGACGCGCTCGACTTTCTTCTGGATCTTCGCCGCGCGCATCAGCGCCGGCAGGCCGTTCGGCACCCGCTCGAGAACCCGCTCCGGGCGGTCGCCTTTCTCGCGGCGTTTGATCGCCTCCCAGTTCGCCAGCACCGCCGCCGTGTCTTCCGCCTCGACTTCGCCAAACACATGGGGGTGACGCCGGATCAGCTTCTCCGTGATCTCGTCCGCCACGGAGTCGAAATCGAAGGTCCCTGTCTCCGAAGCGATCTCGCTCTGCATCACCACCTGTAGCAACACATCGCCCAACTCCTCGCGCATCTCGTCGCCGTTCCCGCCGCGGATCGCCTCCGCCGCCTCGTACGCCTCTTCGAGGAGATTCGGCACCAAGGTCTGTGCGGTCTGCTCGATATCCCAGGGGCAGCCCCCGGGGCCGCGCAGCAGGCGCACCACTTCGCGGAGGCGCGCGAGCGGCGTCAGGCTGGGGTCGGGGGGGCAATGCATCCGCCATCGCTATAGCGAGCCAGCGCCGCCGCGCAAGGGAGCGGCTGGCCCGGGCGGCGCCTCCCCGCGATCAGCACGAGGCATTGACTTCTCCGGGGATCCGCTGTGCGCTTCCCCCCATGCTCCGCCCGCGCAAGAAGTACACCGTCCGCGACCTCCAGCAGCTCAAGGGCAAACGCGTCCTCACCCACATCCATGTGAAGTCGCCGGAGGAGGCCGCCGCCGCGGCGGAGGCGGGCGTCGATCTGATGAGCTGCAGCTTCGACACCCCCGAGTCGCAAGCGCGTCTGCCGCGCCTCGTCGAGGCGGCTCCCGACAGCTTCCTCTCCGCCGCCACGCCACACGGGATGGCCTCGCCCGAGGAGGCGATCCGCGTCGGCTTCCGGGCGCTCGAAGCGGGCGCCAGCTCCGTCTACTGCTCGGCCAGCCCCTCCATCATCGAGGCGATGGCGCGCGAGCGGATCCCCGTCGTCGGCCACCTCGGCCTCGTCCCCCGCCATGTCACCTGGACCGGCTACCGGGCGATCGGCAGGACGAAGGAGGAGGCGCTCGCCCTCCACCGGCAGATGAAGGAGCTCGAGGGCGCCGGGGCCTACGCGGCGGAGATCGAGGTCGTGCCCGACGCGCTCGCCCGCTCCCTCTCCGCCCGCACCTCCATGCTGCTCATGTCGCTCGGCTCGGGCGCTGGCTGCGACACCCAGTTCCTGTTTTCCGACGACATCCTCGGCGACTACGACGAGCGCCCGCCACGCCACGCCAAGGCCTACCGCGATTTCGCCGCCGAGCACCGCCGGCTCCAGCGCGAGCGGGTCGCCGCCTTTTCGGAATACATCGCCGAGGTCCGGAGCGGGACCTTTCCCACCGCGGAGCATCTCGTCGAGATGGACGCCGAGACGCTCGCGGAAGTCGAGGATGCGCTCGGCGGCGAGCAGCAGACCTGAAACGATCGCCCCCGTAGCCCGGATCGATCACCACATCCGCAGGCGAGGCGCCGCCATTCGTTGATGCTGAGTAGGCGGCGGCAGGGATCGGCGCTGCGGCTGGGTAGACACCCTGCCCGAGCCGATCCCAACGGCAACACCCTCAGCATCAACGAGGGCAAGCCGTAGCCCGGAGTTTGGTGATCGATTCGGGCTAACCCCCGGTTTCCCCCAGCGCCCGGTCGATTTGATCGAGGATCACCTTGTCGCGAATCTTGGCGTCGTTGATCAACAGCAGGATGCGGCTGACGATCTCGCAGAGTTTGGGATCGTCGTCTGCCGCGAAGGGGAGGTAGATATCGGTCGGCAAGGCTTTGGATCGGTCCGGCACCACGCAGAGGTGCTGGCCAGGCTCGATGTAGATGGCGCCCGTGCCGAGATGCACGCGATAGCGGGCGCGCTGGCCTTCGACCTTCGCGTGGTTGCCATCGACGGCCACCCCGCTCAGGGCGAAGTCGGCGACGATGGCGTCGAGCAGTTCCCGGCGACGCACTTGCACGTCAGACGAGACCCACCCGCCCTCGCCGAGGTAGGCCACCGATGCGGCGAGATCGATGTCGCGCATCGCCTCGGAGAACAGGATCGGCGGCACCGCCTCCAGCGGCAGCCTGTCTGCGGCGCCCAGCTGGTGGAAGACGACAGCGGCCGTGGTGATCGAGCCCATCTCCGACAGAAAGTGCGGATATTCCTGGAGCTCCAACACCGCCTCGAGGCCGGCATCGCGGAAGGGTCGGTGGATGTGCACCTCGCCATGCCTTGCGGTGAGCCAGCCGCGGCTGCCCAGCAAGCGCCCCGCCACCCGGGCGTCCAGTTCCCTGCCGGCGAACCGCCGTGAGGCATCGCCAGCGGCGCGTTCCGCCTCGGTGAGCACGTAGAGCTCGCGGAACGCCTGCTTGAACGGCTGGACAGCGCGCCGGCGCACCATCTCGCGCTGCCAAAGTGACAGTCGCCCGTCCTCGAGGAGGTGCGAGGGGTGGGCGAGCGAGAACGGCTCGGACAGGGTCGGCACCTCCTCGCCAACGCCCGTGAAGGAGGCTGAATCCGGTTCGAAGACCCCGTAGCCGCCCGCCTCGCCGCGCAGGATCAATCGGGGAAGGAAGTGTCGCAGGGCGGGGAGGCGCGCCATCGAATCGAGGTCCGCCCGGCTCAGCGCCTCGCCGGTGGCGAGCATCTGTTCCAGCTTCCGCCGCAGCCGCGAGTACTGCTTCTTGAGGTGGTCGGCCGACTCCCGCAGCGCCTTGAATTCGGCCGTCTTCCGCACCGGGGCGGGAACCGACTTCAGCGCCTTCCCCCCCTTCTCGACGAACAGGGTCGGCGCGCCGCTCTCCCCCGTCCCGAGGACTGCGGTGTAGGCCCCGACCTCGACCCGGCGGGGAGCTCCCGCTTCGCCGCCCGCGCCGCCTGCGAGCCTCGCTTCCACCGCCCAAGCCAGCCGCTCCGCATCGGCATAGCCGGCGTTGGCGGCGAGGTTCGACATGCCCACCCGGACCGCGGCAGCGGAGTTGGCGCGCCGCTCGGGGCCAAACTTCTGGCAGCGCTTCTCAAAGTCGAGCAAGGCGAGATAGCGGGCGTCGATCTCGGGCTCGCGGTCGTCCTCCGGCAGCGGCAGCAGGCCGAGCGCCTTGGCGGCCGGCTGGCTGTTTCGCTTCAGCGAATCGCGGATCTTCTTCTCATTGTCGCCGAAGATGGCCGAGAAGAGCAGCTTGGCGTTGGCGGGCGAACGGTCGCCGGGCAGGTCCAGCATCGCGATCGCCTCTTTGCGCCCCTTGTCCGACACGCCCTCGGCCGCCACCCGGATCGCCTGCGGATCGAGCACTCCGTTGAGGGGGTTGGCATCGTTGCAGAACGGGCTGTGCCAATCGCCCTCCAGCATGGCTGAGTTCGCCAGGATCTGCTCCATCAGAAGCTGATAGAGCTTCTGCTGCGGCGAGTCCTCGAGGCCCAGCGCGGCGATCAGCAAGGGTTCGCCGGCGCCGCTGTAGGGGCGGAGCAGCTTCAGGGTCGACCGCTTGAAGCCCCGCAGCTTCTCGACGATCGGCGCGGGGTCTTCCGGCTCGAGCGTTTCGACCAGATCCGCGATCTTGCCGATGCGGCCGCCGGAGGTCGTCCCGTCTTTGAGCGAATCGATCCCCATCCGCTCGATCGCACCGGCGAGGTGGACGAGGACTTCACCGCCCGAGAAGCGCCTGAAATTCGCCATCACCATGAGCTTGTCCCCATCGAGGTCGGGCAGGAACTCGGCGGCGAGTTGGCGAGCGAAGAGGTCGAGGTTCCGCCGGTGGACAGGCTTGTGCGCGACGATCGGCGTGGGGGAATCGTCGGGCTGAACCTCAGCCGGGGCCGGCTCGTAATCGGTCATCGTCCCGCTCGAAGGGAAGGTCGGCCAGCCGCTGTGCCGGGCGCCACCGATGGTCAGGGCAGCCGCGCGGTAGGTCGGATAGTCGAGCTCGCCGTTCGCGTCGAGAACCGCGAGGGCGCTGTCGACCGCCTTCGGGCCGGCCGCGATCTCGCCGCGCACCAAACGCCGCAGGATCGGCAAGACCAATCCGAGGTTCTGCGGCAGGAGCGACGCCGTCTCCTTCGAGCGCAACGCGATCGCCCCAGACAGGCCGTCGAGGAACATCTCGACCCACCAGCTCGAGCACAGCGGGTGGCCCAGCAGCGACTCCAGGCGCCCGACGCTGGACGCTGAGAAGCGTTTCAAGCCGACACCGTAACAGATCGGCACCAGCAGCTGGTGCTTGCGGCGTTCCTTCTGCGTCCGCCAAGTGTCCGCGAGGCGGAGGTGTTCACGCCATGCGAAAGCCTCCATCGGCGCGAGGGCGAGGAACCCGCTGTCGAAGTGCTCCGCGAGCACCGCATCGGCCTTGTCGATGTACGGCAAATACTGCGGGGAGCAGGGCTCCGCCCGCTCGTCGCCCTTGAAGCCACGCCAGATCTTCCCCATCTCGGGCAGCAGGAACGCGCGCAGGGCCTCCACCCGCTCGCGGGCGTCGTCGGGGATCGTCTCGCCGGGGTTGGGTTCGTGGGCCATGGGTTCGTTAGGAGTCTGTCGGACTTAGGACTTTCGAGCCCGAACGTTTTAGAATTTCGATCCAAATCGACACGATGGTGAGGAGTTGACCGAGATCAGGGACGAGACAGCGGGGCGATTTGGGCAAATTGGAAAACGATTCGCGCCGGAACGGGTAAGTCCGACAGGCTCCTAGCCGCCGACCAGCGGCACGAGGCGCAGGAAGATCGCGCTCGTCTGGTCGCGGAAATCGAGGACCTCACGGGCGGAGTCGACCTGGCGCCCTCCGACGAGGATCGCGAACTGCCCGCGCTCGAACGCCCTCAGCGCACGCGCCTCGGCGGCGGCGACGAAGCCGGGTGACGCCGGGTCGAGCGGTGCGTCCCCATCACCGGCGAGCGCCACTTTGCCCCCGGCTGCCATCGCTTCGATGTCTCGCTCGGTGAGGAACAGCTTCGCGCTCTCCTCGCGGCGAAGCGGGCCGGCGAAGGCGCCGTCCCGGCGGAGGCGGCGGATGTGCTCGCGGACGCTGCGCCGGATCAGTTCCCCAGCGCTGATGCGCTCGCCGACGAGCTGGAGCTCGATGCCCCCGCCGTCGGGGACTCCGGCGGCGCCAGCCTGGCGGTGCTGGATCTGGATCGTCATGGGAGGCCGCGGCCCCTCGGGGCGCGGACGTGCATCAAACCACAAACACCCCGGCGGGGCGATCCCCAATCCGCCCTATCGTCCACCCGTCGCGACCACTTCCTCAAGCCAGGCCAGATGCCGGTCACCGCCGGAAGCCATCCCTGCACCGAGCGCGTCCGCATACACCTCCCGGATCGCCTCCACCGTGATTTCGTAGTGGCGGGCGGCCGGGAACTGGTCGGGCCACGCACGATGATCGAGAGCGGGGTCCACAGCGGCATCGGGGTTGGTCAGTTCGATCTCCAACCGACGCAGCAGCGGGTTGGTAAAGAGCTGCGGCTTCAGTTTCTCCACTTCCTTTTCAGCTTCGCGCCCGGCCTTGGCGGCGGCCTTCGCCGCATTGCGGTCGCGCAGCTTGCTCGCCACCAGCCCCGCTCCCGACTTTGCCGCCTTCGTCCCGATCTGCGGCAGCAAAGCTTTCGCCGCGATGCCGACGCCCAACAGCGGGTTCGCGATCGCCACCATGCCACCGATAACCAGCAACCCGCCGCTGATCTCGTCGGCGGCCTTGTCGAACTGGTCCGCGAGCCCTTCCAAGGTGTCGCCGAACTCCGATTCGCCACCACCCTCATCGCCCTTCTCCCCAGCGAGCATCTCGACGAGCTTGCGCTCTAGTTCTTCACGCGCGGCCGAGTCGGGCAGATGAAACAGCCGCGCTTTGGGCAAGGAATTGCTCGCACCCACATCGGGCGGCAGCGCGCGCTTCACGTAGATCGAGTAGGCGCCCTCCCCGACCGGCACGAGCAGGTAGTGGGTCTCGTCCCTCTCCAAATCCGCCGAGGCGTGGGCGTCGAGCGAGCGGAACAGCGGGATCCCGCGAAAGGCTTCGCTGACCGAGCGCACACCCGATTCGACCAAGCCCTTCGCGAAGCTCCCGGCATCCGCGGCGCTGGAACTCAGCTTGTTGAGAAAGGCGTTCAGGGGCATCGGCTCGACCGGTCAAAACGGCACCCTACAAGGCGAAGCGCGGGTCGTCGTCCGCCGCGTGTTCGCGCAGGTGCTCCTCCATGTCCTCGCGCAGACGCTGTTCGTGGTGGTCGATCGCCTCCGGCGTCAGGAAGGCGCGCTTGATGTCCTCCAGCACGAGGTAGACGCAAGGGACGAGGATCAGGGTGATGGCGGTCGCGAACAGCACGCCGAAGCCCAGCGAAATCGCCATCGGCACGAGGAACTTCGCCTGCAGGTCGGTCTCCAAGAGCATCGGCGTCAGGCCGGCGAAGGTCGTCAGCGAGGTCAGCAGAATCGGCCTGAAGCGCGCCGCGCCCGCCTCCCAGGCGGCGTCTTTGACGCTCTGGCCGAGCGCCCGGTGGCGGTTCACATAGTCGACCAACACCAGGGAGTCGTTCACCACTACGCCGGCCAGGGCGACGATGCCGCACATCGACATGATGCTCAGCTCGGTATCCATGACCAGGTGCCCGACCACCGCGCCGACGATCCCGAACGGGATGACGCTCATGACGATCACCGGCTGGATGTAACTGCGCAGCGGGATGGCCATCAACACGAACATCCCGACCAGCGCCGCGACGAAACCGATGCCCATCTCCTTCATGCTCTGCCGCTGATCTTTCTGCTCGCCCTCGAACGAGAAGGTCACGCCGGGGAAGTCTTCAGAGAGGGTGCTCAGGGTCCCCTCGGTCAGGGTGCGCACCGCCTCGTTGGCGTTGGCGTCCTCGTTGGCGAAGTCGATGTCCGCGGCGACCTTGATCGTGCGTTGCCGCTCCGTCCGCTGGATGGTCGCCGGGCCGCGGCCCGCGCCGAACTCGACCACCTCCGGCAGCGGCACCTCCGCCCCGCCGCGGCCGCGCACCTTCATCTGCTCGATGTCCTCCAAGCTCACCCGCTCCGCCTTCGGGTAGCGCACCATCACCTTGACCTCGTCGCGGCCGCGCTGCAGGCGCTGCGCCTCCTCGCCGTAGAAGCCCTGCCGCATCTGCATCGCCACGTCGCCGAGGCGCAACCCGATCGCCTCGCCGGCGGGGCGCACCTCCTCCAGCAGGACCTGGCGCTTGCCGAGGCGGTCGCTGTCGCTGATGTCGATCACCCCCTCGATCTCCGCCAGGGCGTCCTTCACGTGCTCGGTGGCGCGGCGCAGCTGCTCGAAGTCGTCGCCGGTGAGGTCGAGGTCGATGGCGTTGCCGCCGCCGGCCGCCTGGCTCTGGAAGCTCAGCTCGGCGGTGCCGGCGATCGGCCCGGTGAGGTCGCGCCACTCGGCGGCCAGCTCCTTCGCCGTCACGTCGCGCTCCGCCCCCGGGGTCAGCTCGAGGGTCACCTCGCCGAGGTGCGTGCCGGTCGGCGTGACCGGGGTGAAGCCGGTCTTGAACGGCTGGGTGCCGACGCTCGCCAGCATGTGCTTCACGATCGGCGCGCCTTTGTCCGCATACTTCTGTTTCAGCTTCTCCGCCGCCGCCTCGATCTTCGCCACCGCGTCCGAGGTCTGCTGGAACGACACCCCGTTCACCATCGACAGCTTGGCGCTGATGATCTCCGCCTCCACCTCGGGGAAGAACTGGCTCTTGATGTGCCCGCCGCCGATGACGCCGATCGTGGTGAAGAACAGCGCCACGAAGATCGCCAGCACCGAATAGCGGTGCGACAGCGCCCGCCGCAACAGCGGGCGATAGGCCACCTCGATGAAGCGCTCGAGCCCGTGCGCGATCTTCCGTTGCAGCTCCAAGATCGGCCCGTGCTTCTTGCCGGGGTCCGTCTTGCGGAGGAACGCGAGGTGCGCCGGCAGCACCAGCTTCGACTGCACCAAGGAGAACAGCAGGGTCGGGATGACGATCCAGGGGATGTTGCGCCAGATCTTGCCGCTGACGCCGCTGATGCCGAGCATCGGCGTGAAGGCCACCGCCGTGGTCAGCACGCCGAAGATCACCACCACACCGACCTCGTGGGTGCCCCGCCAGGAGGCCTGGCGCGGGTCCTCGCCGAGGCGGATGCGCCGGTAGACGTTCTCGCCGACGACGATGGCGTCATCGACCACGATCCCGAGCACCAGGATGAACGCGAACAGGGTGATCATGTTCACGGTGATGTCGGTGAAGGGCATCATCCAGATCGCGCCGGCGAAGGAGACCGGGATGCCGATGGTCACCAGCGCGGCGAGGCTCGGCCGCAGGAACAGCGAGAGCACGATCAACACCAGCAACAGCCCGGTGATGCCGTTCTTCGCCAGCAGGTCGAGCCGCCCCTGCAGCATCATCGAGGTGTCGTTCCAAACCGCCACCGAGACCCCCGGCGGCAGCTCCTCCTTCACCTGCTCGATGTAGGCCTTGGCCGCCTTCGCCACCGCCAGCGTATCCTCGTCGCCGACCCGGAACACCGCCACCACCGCGGCCGGACGGCCGTCGAACCGGCTGCTCAGATCGACGTCCTCGAAGCCGTCGATCACCGTGGCGATCTCGCCCAGCAAGACCTCGGCACCGTCGGGCGAGGTGAGGACGGGGATGTTCTCGAACCCCTCCGCGTCGTAGCGCTTCGCCTCCGCTTTGATCAACACCTCGCCGGCGTCGGTGCGCACGGAGCCGCCCGGGAGGTCCAGCGAGCTCGCCCGCACCGCGTCCGCAACCTGCCCCAGGGTCAGCCCGTAACGGCGCAGCGTCTGTTCGGACACCTCGATCGAGATCTCGTACGGCCGCACCCCGGTGATGCTCGCCTGCGTCACGCCCTCGTCGTTGCGGAACAGGCCACCGATGACCGCGACGACCCCCCCCTTGGTCGGCGCGTAGTTCAGCAGCCCATCCCGGATCTTCTCCGCGTAGCCCCGCAGGGTCTTCTCGTCCGTGTCGGCCGACACGGTGATGTTCATGAGCTGGTTCTTGATGAGGATCTCCTCGTAGAAGGGCTCCTCGGCGTTCTCGGCGAGGTTCTCGATCGCGTCCACCCGCGACTTCACGTCGTCCAGCACGGCGCGGAGCTCGTAGCCGTTCGCGACCTCCAGATACACCACGCCCAGCGAGTCCACCGCGGTCGACTTGAGCGACTCGATCCCCTCCAGGTCTTGGATCGCCTCCTCGATGGGGATGCAGATCCCCTTCTCCACCTCCTCGGGCGAGGCGCCCGGGTAGGGCACGCGCACCGCCACCACATCGGTCTCCGTCTCCGGGAAGATCTCCTTCTTGAGCCCCATCCACGTCGCCACACCCGCGATCAAGATCGCGCCCATGATGAAGTTCGCCGCAACGTGGTTGCGGGAGAACCAATGGATCAATCCGCCCATCAGTCGCTGTGGGTTCGTCTCGGGTCGTCGGCCGCTCGCATCGCAAGTTGGATCACAGATGTCCGATCACTCCGCCGGCCCTCCCTCCGGCCCGGCACCCCCGTCAATCTCCCCATCACCCGCCGCGTCCACCTCTTCCCCGGCGATCTCCACCTCCATGCCGTCGATGACCTCGGCCATCGGGCTGACGACGATCCTCTCCCCCTCCTCGAGCCCGCTGTTGATCACCACCTCGTCCCGCTCGGTGCGCAGCACGCCGACCTTGCGCAGGGCGACGGTGTCGTCGGGGTTGACCACGACGATCTGCCCGCGCCCGTAGAGCGCCTTGCGCGGCACGCGGAACACGTCCTCCAAGGTCTTCCCCTCTACCTCGGCGCGGACGAACAAGCCCGGCGTCAGGTATTGGTCGGCCTCGCCGGCGCCGGGTTGGACCTTCGCCACCAGGTAGACCGAGCGCGTGGTGCGGTCGACCTGTCCCTCGCTGCGCACCAGCTCCGCCTCCCATTCGGCACGCTCGCCGCCCAGCTCGGCCGACAGCGTCACCTTCGCCCCGGCCCCTTCGCCGAGGAAGGTGAAGTCCTCCAGCGACACCGGCAGCCGCAGCTCCAGGGCGCCTGTGCTGAACACCTGAGCCACCGGCGTGCCCGCCGCGACGAAGGTGCCGAGCTCGGCATCCGCGGCGCGCACCTGACAGGCGTACGGCGCGCGCACCTTGGTCCGCTCGAGGTCCCGCTCCGCCTTCGTGGCCGCCGCCGCCGCCGCGGTCACCCGCGCCTCGGCGCTCGCCAACTGCGGCTTGCGCAGCACCAGGTCGGTCGCCTCGCGCCCCTCCCCCAGCGCTTCCCAATCGCGCAGCGCCTGCTTCGCCATCGCCTTCTCCTGTTCGAGGGCCAGCTGCGCGTTGGCCACCTCCGCCTGGGCAGCCGCCAGCGCCGCCCCGTAGTCGGCCGGGTCGATCTCGAACAAGACCTCGCCTTCCGCGAAGCGCTCGCCGACCTCGAACTTCGGCGACACGCTGATGATGCGGCCCGACACCTCGGCGGCGATCGTCGTCTCGCGCAGCGGCCGCAGCTCGCCTTGCGTCGGCAGGCTCACCCCGAAGCTCCCCGGGGCGGCGACCGCCACTTCCACCACCGGCCGCACCACCTCGCGCGGCTTCTTCTCCGCCTTCTCCTTGGCCATGATGAGGCCGGCGGCCAGGCCGATGCCGGCGCAGAGGATGAGGAGGGGGATGGCGATCTTTACCCAGAGTTGCATGCGGGAGCGTTCGTTCGGTCAGTCTTTCAAATCGCCACCCAGCGCGAGGTGGAGGTCGACGCGGTTGTCGAGGCGCAACCGCCGCAGCGTCAGCGCCTGCGAGCGCACGCTGAGCATCTGGCGCTGGGTCAGCAGCAAGTTCGTCGAGGTCCCGACGCCGCCACGGTACTCTTCGAGCGAGCGCTTGTAGGCCTCGACCAGCTCGCGCTCGGCCGCCCGAAGCGCCTCTTCGCGCTGCCTCAGCACCACCTCGTTGTCGAGCCGCGTCTCCACCTCTTGGAAGGCCCCCAGCGCCTCGCGTTGGTAGTCGATGTAGGCCTCCGAGCGGGCGATCTTGCGCAGCTCGAGGTTGCCGAGCACCTGCCCGCCCCGGAACACCTGCTGGCCCGCGCGGCCGGCGAGGCTCCACACGCCGAAATTCGAATCGACGACATCGCGCAGCATCTCGCTCGCCGTGCCCCCGCTCCCGGTCAGCGAGATCTGCGGCAACAGCGCCAGCTTCGCCTCCTTGATCCGCCGGTCCGCCGCCGCCACGCGCCGCTCGGCGGCGGCGATGTCCGACCGCCGGCGCAGCAGGTCGCTCGGCACGCCCGGCGGGGGCGGCTTCGGCATCTCCGGCAGCCCGCCGGCCGCCTCGATCTCCGCCGACGGGTAACGCCCTAACAAAATCTCCAGCTGCCGCTGCGCCGCCCGCACCTGCGCCGAACGCTCGGCGACCAGCGCCCGCGCGGTCTCGACGTCCGCGGCGGCCACGCGCACCTGCGCCGCGGAGCCGCTGCCGGCCTCGAAGGCGTCGGTCAAGGTGCGCCGCGTCTCTTCGAAGTTCGCCAGGCTCTCCTCCGCCAGCGCCACCTGCGACTTCGCCTCCAGCAGCGCGAACCACACCTTGGCCGTCTGCGCCGCCAGCGACGACGCCAAGCCGCGCAGGTCCTCGGCGGAGGCCTGCACCTCGGCGATCGCCGCCTCCTGGCCGGTCTTGATCCGCCCCCAGAGATCGATCTCCCACGCCACGTCGAGCGACAGCCCGAAGTTGTTCGACAGCGATTTCGCCACCCCTGGGTCGGACATCGCCATCGCCCCGGAGCTCCCGCCTCCGCCCGCTTCATCGCCGCCGAAGGGGAAGCCGATGAAGGCCTGCTGGCTGCGTCGCCCGTCCAGCCCGGTGCTGAACCTCGGGAAGCGCGCCGCGCCGGCGATCTTCGCGTTCGCCGCCGCCGTCTCCACCCGGGTCGCCGCCTTCTTGATATCCCAATTGTTCTCCTTGACCTCGTCGATGAGCTTCCGCAACTGCCGGTCGCGCGACAGTTCGTTGATCCAGTCGGTGTCGGAAGTCGCGGCGCGCAAGCGGCTCGAGAAGGCGGCCGGAGCCTCGGCATCCAACAGATCTTCGCCGACCGGAGGCGCCTGCGGCGTACACGCCGAGAGCAGCAAGGCCGCGGAGGAGAGGGAGAGCCGCATGCCCTTCATACGTCACGACCGCCTCCCCCGGACCGCATCCCCGCCGCCAAAAACGCCACCAGCTCGCCGCGCAGGGCCGCGAGTTCCGGCACCTCGCAGCAGCCCCCGCTGAGAGGCTTCAGCTTGTCGTGGTGGAACAGCGAGTGCGCCATCGCCCCCGCCATGAACAGGACACGCAAATACGCCGAGCCGGCAGACATCCCCGGAACGCAGCCGCGCACCGCCGCGGCGAACCGGCCGACGACCTCCGGGAACTGGCGCATCACCAGCTCGCTCACCCGGTCGTCACGCGCCGCGACACAGCGCCCCATCAACTTGCAAAAGACCCCGTCGCCACCCCGCGCATCGTCCCGGGCCGCCTCGATCACCGGGTCGAGGAACGCGCCTGCGATCCCCTCGGCATCGCCCGCTCCGACCGAGTCCAACAGTTCCAGCCGGCGACGGTTGAGCGGCTCCACCCGACGCGCGATCACCGCCGCGATCAGGGCCTCCTTCGACCCGAAGTGGTAATTCACCGCCGCCAAGTTCGTCCCCCCCTCCGCCGTGATCGCCCGCACCGACACCGCCTCGAAGCCCTGCTCGGCGAACAACCGCTCCGCCACGTCCAACAACCTCTCCTTCGTCGCCGAAGGGAGCGCAGCCGAAATGGGATTCAATGTGGTCTCCACAGGAGCAAGCGAACGTTCGTTTGAAACGGGTGTTATAGCGGAGTTTCGCCTCTATTCAAGGGCAATTGCGATCGTTTGGCTATCTTAAGTATCGGTTTGTGCGAGAAACTCGTCACGAAGGGTCACGAGAGGCATTCAAGGCTGGGCCAATATGCCCCCTGGGAACGAGCCGCTTGCACGCCCGAGCGATTGCGACCGCCGGCCCCCCACCTCCTCCTCAATCGAGCGTCAGAGGGGAGGGATTTGGACCGACAAAGAGAGCTCAAACGACACTCGTCCATTCCTTCACTGGCTCAGCGACGTCCCGGAGGCTCGCACCGGGCTGGGTGGGTGGCATCTCTTTGCGAGCTTGAAGCACCGCGCTGCTCAGTCCAATATCTGTCTCTCATCCAAAAGGGGGATCCCCAACTCGAATGGCAAAATCCAACGTGGCTGTCGTACGGAGATTTCAGCGGGCTCCCGATGCATTCGTCGCCGCCTCCATCCTCAAAAGCGAAGGGATCGACGCCACTGTTGTTGACGACTCGGAGTTCGGAGGCAACGCCTTCGGCGCGTTGCCTGCGAACATCCATCTTGAAGTCGAGGACACCCACTTCGAGCGCGCGCTAGCGATCCTGAACCAGTCGGACTTGGACGAGGTTCCGAACTCCGACACAGATGCGGCTGAGGTCGCACCCGACGCCCCGCAGGTTGCGCTGTTCCGGCTCCTCGTAATCGCGGAACTGATCCTGTTCTTGGGCACCTCAGCCCTCAGCGAATTCTTCTTTTACGAACCTCCTGCAGCGGTGGCCAACTGGCTGGCGGGGCTTCCGCATTCACCCATTCTGTTCAGCATCACGCTCGACGCGTGGTGGGTTTTGATGGCTCTGGCAGTGTTGTCGTCTTGCTTCTTGGCCACCTTCATCAGCGCCGGACGCCCCCTCTTCATCGCTACCGTGGCGTGGGGTCTCTTCGGGTTCGGCGTCTCGCCTCCTATCGTCTTGACCCGATTGGGAACAGTGGTCGGGGGGCTTCACTGGATGCTCGTCGGCGGCATCCTGATCCTGATGTTCTCCCCTCAGATTTCGGCACGATTCGCCGGGTCAGTCGAAGCGGTGGGATCCCGCTCCTTGCGTCCCGACGAAGAGTTTCCACCGTAGAGCTCGCGTGGCGACCCGGAGCAGGCTCCGCCTTCGGCACCAGCGCGGATCGATCACCACATCCGCTGGCGAGGCCGCTATTCGTTGACGCTGAAGAAGGCGGAGGCCGGGGTCCGGCGAAGCAGCCGGGTGAACATCCTGACTAACTCGGATCGATCACCACATCCGCAGGCGAGGCGCTGCCGATCGTTGATGCTGAGTAGGCGGCGGCAGGGATCGGCGAAGCGGCTGGGTAGACACCCTGCCCGAGCCGTTCCCAACGGCAACACCCTCAGCATCAACGAGGGCAAGCCGCAGCCCGGAGCTTGGTGAGCGGCCCGGGCTAGAATCGCGACCCTGATCGCGCCATTTGAGAACCGCATCGTCAAGGCATCGGCTGACCCGCCCCGATCCGACCCGACCATTGCGATCGCACCCACGAAGCACGACCGCCGAGAGCGCTGACACCGCCCCCTACCGATAGCCGTACACCACCGCCCAGTGCGCGGTCTCGGTCGTGGCCGATTCGACGACGACGCGGATGAAATAGGTGCCTGTGGTCTCGGGGACGATCTTCACCCCAGCGGTGTGCGCTCTGTTGAACTTGTCCGCGGGTTCGACCAGCTTCCCGGCCGCGTCGTAGACCGCGATCGAGACGCTGCCGCGCAGGTCGTCGGTGGCCATCCAGAACCAGTACTCGTTCCGTTTGAATAGCTGGTGGCGGAAGATCTTCGGCTCCTTGAGCTTGGAGTCGCCGTTCCACCAGGCGTCGCGGATGGCGAAGGGCTTCTCCTCCGATCCGGGTTGGGCGTCGAGGTAGGGCAGCGCGGCCTCGATGGCGAACGAGCGGGCGTCGTCGACGATCGCGGGCGCGCCGGTCAAGGAGAGGGCGAGCGCCGCAGCGGCGGCGGCGAGGGTTTGGCGGAAGCGGTTCATGGCAGGCTTGCGTGGGGTGGTTGGCGGCAGCTCGGCAGGCGGGCTGCGGGCGCTACTTGGCGGCGTTGTCGATGATGCGGCGGACGAGCCCGGCGGTGACGGTGTGGACTTTCTCCACGGCGTACTCCGGGACGCCGCCCTTCAGCGAGAGCAGCGGGGTGATCTCACCCAGCCCGTGCGCGAGCGCCTCCGTGAGCGGTGAGCTCTCGGCGCCGGCGAGCTGGGCGGCGATGTGCTTGGCGAGGTCCGGCTGGTGCAGGATCTCGGCGTCCTCGCGCCGGTAGTCGGCGGCGATCAAGGCGGAGGCCGCCTCGGTCCCGCGCAACCAGCCCCCGGCGCTCACCAGTTCGGCGAGGTGCTCGTCGCGCATCGCCCGCATCTGCGCGCGGACGCTCTCCTGGACGCGGTCGAGCTCCGCGCGCACGCCGTCCCAGTCGTCGGCCTCGGCGGCGTCGACGATCGCCGCCGCATGCGCGGAGACGGCGTCGGCCACGCCCAGCGCCTTGGCCAGGCGCGAGACGTGGCGGCCGATGTCGATCACCGCCTCGCGGTCTTCGGCCTGCACGGCGACGAACCCGTCGGCGACGACGACCCCGAACAGCAGCGCCACCTGGTCGCGACCGCCGAGCTTGTCGAAATCGCTGTCCTTGAGCTGCGCGGCCCAGTCCTGGTCGCCGAGCTTGTCGAGGGAGAGGAAGATCTCGCGCGGGACCGGGACGACGATGTCGTCGATCAACGCCCCGGGGAGGTCGGACAAATCGATGCTCGCCGGCGGGTCGGGCGCGGCCCCGAGCGGGGCGCACACCGCGAGGCCGAGGCAGGTCGTGGCGATCGGGAGGGCAAATTTCATGGGCTTCCGTGAGGGCGCGGGTTTTCGGGGCCGCCCTACTGGTTAGAACATCCGGCGGGTAGCGCGTTCTTTCAATCGAATCCACACCGGCATCGGGCCGCCGCTCCGGGGCGCCGCCGCGGCGCCCCGGCCCGGTTGTTTTTGACCCCGTGCCGGTTCTCGCTTTACTCCCGGCTCTCCACGCCATGTCCCGCCCGACCATCATCTACACCCACACCGACGAGGCGCCCGCGCTCGCCACCCGCTCGTTTTTGCCCGTGATCCGCCGCTTCACCCGCAGCTCGGGGGTCGCGGTCGAGACGCGTGACATCTCCCTCGCCGGCCGCATCATCGCCAGCTTCCCGGAGCGCCTCCGCGAGGACCAGCGGATCGGCGACCATCTCGCGGAGCTCGGCGAGCTGGCGAAGACGCCCGATGCGAATATCATCAAGCTGCCCAACATCAGCGCGTCGATCCCGCAGATGAAGGCCGCGATCGCCGAGCTTCAGAAGCAGGGCTTCGACCTCCCGGACTACCCCGAAGAGCCCGCCACCGATGAAGAGCGCGAGGCCAAGGCCCGCTACGACGCGGTCAAGGGCAGCGCCGTCAACCCGGTGCTCCGCGAAGGCAACTCCGACCGTCGCGCTCCGAAGGCCGTGAAGGCGTACGCGAAGGCGCACCCGCACCGCATGGGCGCGTGGAGCGCTGACTCGAAGACCCACGTGTCGAGCATGGACGGCGGCGACTTCTTCGGCAACGAGCAGTCGGTCACCGTCGAGGATGCGACCGAGGTCCGCATCGAGCACCTGGCCGCCGACGGCACCGTCACGTCGCTGCGGTCCCCGGTCAAGCTCGAAGCGGGCGAAGTCATCGATGCGACCTTCATGTCGAAGTCGGCGCTCGTCTCCTTCCTCGACGCCCAGATCGCGGAAGCCCGCGAGCAGGGCGTGCTCTTCTCGCTGCACATGAAGGCCACGATGATGAAGGTCAGCGACCCGATCATCTTCGG
>JAUIGD010000476.1 GCA_030430255.1 Verrucomicrobiia bacterium | reverse complement strand
CACCCTCACCGCCTCGCCGCACCTCAGCGCGCTGCGCCTCGTCGTTGTGCTAGGTCAAGGTGACGCCCTCCTCGTTCGCGGCGATGCCGACTGGGAGAACGAAGCCGCATCCCTTCCCTCGGCCGGCGCCCGTCCCGTGGCCTGTTTTGAACGGGGCGGGAACATCGTGCTCGGCGGCGAGCGCGACCTCGTGCTCTACGACCCCCGCAGCGGCCACACCGCCAAGCAGAAATCCGGGTTCTTCCCCGCCCCACCGCTCGCCCTCACCGCCTCCCCCACCATCGGCGGCTTCGTCGCCATCACCCACCACGGCTACCACCACGCCTGGATCCGGGGTTAGGATTGGCCGCCAGGCCGCTTCTGCACCCCGGTGCGAACGCCTTGTGCAATCGCCAGAGCGCAGCTTCCTTCGCCCATGACCCCGACCGCGCCGCTCGCCTCCGCCGCCCTCCTCTTTTGCCTGCTCGCCTCGGCGGCCCCCGCCCAACAGCGGAAAGCCGAGCGCTACGACCCGGCCGTCCCCGAGCCGACCCACTCTGCGGTCCGCTACGGCGGCCACGAACGCCACGTGCTGGATTTCTGGCAGGCCAAGTCGGAGCACCCGACGCCGCTGGTGTTCGTGATCCACGGCGGCGGCTGGATGGGCGGGTCGAAGGAACGTGTGCAGCGCTTCGCCGATGTCGCCACCTTGCTCGACGCGGGGATCTCGGTAGCCGCGATCAACTACCGCTACGTGAGCCAAGCCACCGCCGCGGGGATCGAGCCGCCTGTGAAAGCACCGCTGCACGACGCCGCCCGCGCCCTGCAGTTCGTGCGCAGCCGCGCGGCCGACTGGAACGTCGACAAGGAGCGCATCGGCGCCGCCGGCGGATCGGCTGGCGCCTGCTCCAGCTTGTGGCTCGCCTATCACGACGACCTCGCGGACCCCGAGAGCGACGACCCGGTCGCCCGCGAATCGACCCGCCTCTGGTGCGCCGCCGTGCGGGCGCCGCAGACGACCCTCGACCCGCAGCAGATGAAGGAGTGGACGCCGAACAGCCGCTACGGCGGCCATGCGTTCGGGAAGGCCAACTTCGCCGAGTTCCTCGCCGCGCGCGAGAGTATCCTGCCGTGGATCGAAGAGTATTCCCCCTACGCCTTGGTCAGCGCCGGAGACCCACCCGTCCACCTGTTCTTCAACGGCAAGCCCGCGGTCGGACAGGCGCAGAGAGACCCGACCCACAGCGCCAACTTCGGAGTGAAGCTCCAAGAGCACTGCCTCGCGATCGGCACCGGCTGCGAACTCGTCTACCCGGGTGCCCCGGATGTGAAACACGAAACCTCGACCGACTACCTGATCGCCACGCTCAAGGCGCCGGCGCGCTGAGGCCGGCGCCAGCATGGGCTCCGGCGATGCCAACACAGCTCGTTCGGCGAGGTCGAACGACCGAAATTGCCATTGACTCGCCCTGCAAATTTTTGATATACACCACTTAGAAAAGAAGATTTCCTTTCATAGCGGCGGTAGGAGGCTGCGGGCGATCTTCGTCTCAAAGAGGCAAACCAATGAGAACAAATCGACGCAGCACCATCGGCCCCCACCCCATCGAAGGACCCTAGGAGGCTGTCGGACTTGCGACTTTCGAGCCCGAACGTTTCCGCATCCTGAGCCAGATCGTCACGATGGTGAGGAGTTGATCGAGATCAGCGACGAGACCGCGGAGCGTGTTGGGGGAATTGCAGAACGATTCGCGTTGGAACGAGCAAGTCCAGCAGGCTCCTAGCCCGAGCGGCAGATGGGATCGATGGGGTCGGGGAGCGCGGGTTCGTCGCCCGTGAAATGGGTCTGTGCGCGCACCTTCTGCGCAACCCTCGCTCATGGAAGCCCGAGATCTCGGACCATCGGCGGTGCCACGGAGGCATCACCTGTGGGCGGTGATCGATCCGGGCGCACACCGCTCCGTTCGAACTCGATCTCGATGCCGCGGAGCCGCCAACCGCAATGGCTCCCGGGCGCCCTCCCCGCCGCGGCCACCCTCCCCACCTACCGTCCTCCACACCGCCGATGCTGCCCGAGAGCCGCTTCTCCATCCAATCGATGAACGACAAACACCACCCCTCACTACTCGCCGATATCGACGCCTATTGGGCCTTCCAACGCGGCCTGTCGTCCCCCTCGCTCGAGCACGCACCCGATGAGGCCGACAGCGACGCGGCGCGCGGCCTGCTCGGCTTTGGCCGCGACCGGGACAAGGTCCGCCTGCTCGCGGAGGGAGATTCCTGGTTCGACTTCAAGATCCGCCCCGACGTGATCGACTGGCTCGACCGAGACCACGGCTACGCGATCGAGAACGTCGCCAAAGCAGGCCAGTGGGTCAACGACATGGCCTACGGACCGGACGACGACCAGTTCGGCGACCGCTTCGACCGCGACCCCAGCCAGTTGGAGGAAGTCGTCCGCCGGATCGGTGAGTTCCGCCCCGCCGCCGTGCTGGTCAGCGGCGGCGGCAACGACCTCGCCGGCTGCCAGCTCAGCGTCGCGATCAACCACCGTGAAAGCCCCCTCCCCGGCATCAACCGCGACGTGCTCCGCGCCTTCTTCGACCAGAACGTGCGCCCCGCCTACGCCCGCATGCTCGCCGCGATCACCGCCGCCGGTCAGCGCTCAGGCCTCGGCACCCTACCGGTCGTCGGCCACGGCTACGACTACCCCTTCCCCGACGGGCGGGGCATCGGCATCAACAACCGCTTCGTCAGCCACAACTTCATCGGTCCATGGCTCGAACCCGCGCTCGCCGAGAAGGGCTTCGCCGACCTCGGCCACCGCCGCGAACTCATCAAGGAGCTCATCGACGCGCTCTACCGCATCCTCGGCTCCCTGCGCGCCGAGTTCCCCAACTTCCACGTCGTCGACGTCCGCGGCACGCTCCCCTCCCACTCCGATTGGCACGACGAGATGCACCCCACCGGCGCCGGCTTCCGGCGCGTGGCTCAGCGATTCCAGGACGTCCTCGCCCCGCTCATCGGCGGCGGTGGTGCCCGCGGCTTCCCACCAGGAGCGGGCCCAGCCACCCCGCCCCCCGGTGCCGGCGGCCCTGATTTGGGGAAGGCCACCCCACCCGAGATCGAAGACGGCAGCCGCGCGCGGGCGCCCCGCGCTTCGGCGCCGAAGCTCGAAGACCTCCGCGGCGACTACGAGTCGAAATTTGCCACCTGCCAGGTCCGCGCGGACAAGGCGTCGACCCTCGCCTGGTACCGCAAGCGCGTCCTCAAACAACGGGACCGCTACGAGGCGCTGGGCACCGAACTCGGCATCCCTTGGTATTTCATCGCCATCCTGCACCTCCGGGAGTGCAACAACGAGTTCGACAAGCACCTCCACAACGGCGACCCGCTGACCGGCCGTACCTTCCGCGTGCCCAAAGGCCGCCCCGCAGAGGGCCACCCACCCTTCAATTTCGAGGACAGCGCCCGCGACGCCCTGCGCATGAAGGGATACCACGAGGAGACCGACTGGTCGCTCGGCGCCACCCTCTACCGCTTCGAGCGATACAACGGCTGGGGCTACCACTGGAACGGGTACTCGAACCCCTACCTCTGGGGCTTCTCCCAACACTACACCGGCGGCGGCTACTCCAGCGACCACCACTACGATCCAAACTACCAGTCGAAACAAGTCGGCTCGGCGGTCGTCCTCAAAGACCTCGCCGAACGCGGCCTCGTCGCGCTCCCCGACGACACCCGATCCGGAGGCGACCGACGAGCCATCGCCCCCCTCAACCCAAACCCACCACACACCATGCCCGACGAGCCCGAATTCATCCCGATCCCCGACATCGAGGAACTCCCGCCACTCCCGCCAGCCACACGCTCGAGAGCGTTCGCCCCGTCGTTCCAAAACGTCCGCCTGATGATCCGCGAGCTGAAGGTGAAGCGCAACCGCGCCTTCGGGAAGGCCGAGGTCTACCTCGTCGCCATCGCCGTCGACTCCCTCACCGGCGAACCCCAGATCACCACCACCGGGACCTTCGAAGGCATCCGCAATGGCGACCGCCTCCCGCTCGGCAACGGCTTCGCCATCTACCGCAACGCGCAGGACGGCGTCCTGCCGCGTTTCGTCGATTTCCAAATCCTCGTCGCCGACTCCGACGCAGGGATCCGCCAGGCCGGCGAGATCATCGAGAGCATCCTCCAAGACGAAGACTACCAGGCTGCGCGGAAGAAGCTCGTCGCCGCCATCACTGCCGCCGGCAACCCGAGCGCCCCGCTGGTCGCCGAACTCACCGGCGTTTTCGCCAAGACGCTCGCCCGCGTCATGAAAATGAACAAGGACGACCAGATCCTGTACCTACGGGGCTCCTTCGACCGCGACTTCGACAACCTCGGCACCGATTACGGCCTCATCAAAGAAGAGACCCCCTACGCCGTCATCCGCTACGAGATCCAGGGGGC
>JAUIGD010000475.1 GCA_030430255.1 Verrucomicrobiia bacterium | reverse complement strand
CGAGGGTGAGGCTCGCAAAGGTCGCCCGTTGGAAGCATAAGTGCCCCGCCCATGATCTTCGCCTTTCTCACCGCCCTGCTGTTCGCCGTGTCCGCCGCGACGAGCACGCGTCTGACGACGATGGTGTCGACGATCTCGGCGAATTTTTGGCGCCTGCTGTTGGCGGCGATACTGTTGGCCCTCATCGCGATGCTGGTGGAGCCGGGCAGCCTGCACCCGGCCCCGTTCGGGTGGCTTTTCCTCAGCGGGGTCATCGGTTTCGGCATCGGCGACATCGCGTTGTTCCTCGCCTATCCGCGCATCGGCTCGCGGCTGACGATCTTGATCAATTTCTGCCTCGCCACCTTGTGCGGGGCCTTCGCGGATTGGATCTGGTTGGGCGACACCATCCGGGCGGCGGAGTGGCCGGCGGTGGCGGCGGTGTTCGCGGGATTGGCGATCGCCCTCCTCGCGCGCCCGGCGCGCGGGGCGCAGCTCCGCATCGGCTCGCATGCGGTCGGGGTGGTCGCGGCGTTGGTCGCCGGCCTCGGCCAGGGGTTCGGGGCGAGCATCAGCCGCCACGCGGAGCGCGTCGCCGATGCCGAAGGGGTCGCGATGGGCGGGATCAGCGTCGCCGCCCAGCGCGTCTTCGCGGGGCTCTGCTGTGTCGCCCTCGTCTACCTCTGGCGTCGGACCCAGCACAAGATCCCGGCCCCGACGCAGCCGATCCGGCGTTGGTCGCCGTGGTTGCTGGGCGCGGTCCTCTGCGGGCCGGTGATCGGGGTCAGCTGCTTCCAACAGGCCTTGATGGAGGTCGGCAACAGCGGGGTGGTGATGGCGGTGGTGGCGACCAGCCCGCTGATCCTCATCCCGCTCGCTTGGGCCATGGAGGGGGATCGGCCGACGCGCCTTTCGCTGGCGGGTGCGGTGATCGGGGTGGGGGGCGTCGCGGCCTTGGCGCTGCTGCGATCATAGCGCCGCTACCCGCGCCCCGTAGCCCTCCGGCGTCGGGTCCGGGGCGACCCGCTCCAGGCCGCGCGCTTCCCGATAGATGTCCTCGAGGTTGCGGATCTGGCTGTCGAAGCCGAACCGCTCGCGAGCGGAGGCGGCGGCGTTGCGGGAGAATTCGGCGAGCTTTGCCGGGTCGCCGAGCAGGTCGATCAATGCCTCGCCCAGTTCGTCGGGCGATCGCTCCGGGACGAGCAGGCCGTCGTGGCCGCTGGTCACCGCTTCGGGGATGCCGCCGTGCAGGGTGGCGACCACCGGCAGCCCGGCGGCCATGGCCTCGAGCATCGAGTTCGGCACGCCCTCCTGGTCGTTCTCCTGGGTCAACTGGCTGGGGTGGAGGAAGAGGTGGCCCTCGTGGTACACCGCCTGCAGCTGCGACTGGTCGAGCCAGCCGAGCAACTCGACGTTCTCGCTGAGGCCGCGCACGCGCACCGCCTCGGCGATCTCGTCGCGGCTGGGGCCGATGCCGGCCAGCTTGTATTTGAGTCGCGGCCAGCGCTGCAGCACCTTGGGGAGGGCGTCGAGGACGGTGAAGATGCCTTTCTTCGGGATCAGGCGGCAGGCCTGGACCAGCACCCACCGCCCGTCGGCCGGGGCGCTGCGCTCCCTGAACTCGATGTTGTCGAAGGGGATGGGGGTGCGGTTGATGCGCAGCTTCTCCCGTGGGCATCCGAGGTCGGCGAGGCGCTCCAGCAAACTCTCGGAGCGGGCCATCACGAGCGCCGCGTCGCGGAATGCGATCGCCAGCTTCTCATCGTAGCCCTCCTCGCCGACGAACTTCACGACATCGACGCCGTGGAACGAGATGACGAAGGGGATGTCGGCAGCCTGGAGCATCCAGAGGTACTTCACCGCCTTGTGGCCGTAGTAGCAGTGGACGACGTCGGGGCGATGCTTCGCGAGCAGGTCGACGAGGTCGTAGGGGTGGTAGTATGCGTTCTCGCGCCCGACGCTCCCCACCGGGCGCGGAGGCGGCCACTGCTTGCGGACGTGTTTGTACCAGAACCGGAGGAGGAAGTTCCCCCGCGGGCGCGGGCGGGTACGCTTCTTCATCCGCACCAGGGGCTCGAAGGGGAACATCTCCAAGTTCGCCACCTTCTCGGCGAAGACGATGTTACGGTGCTCCTTCAAGCCGGCGATCTGCCGGTAGAGGCTCTGCATCTCCTTCTTGAGATACGTGCCGCAAAGGCTGGCCACGAGGGGGCGCTCGCCGTCCGGTGCGGCGGCGGTTGTTCTGGGCTGCGGGTCAGGATCGGCCATGGTGGAGTTCGAGCGCCTCCCGGTAGACGGCCTCCAGTTTGGCGATCTGCGCGCGGTGTTCAAAGTTTTCCTGCATCGCCCGCGAGGCCGCCTCCCCCATGGCTGCCCAGCGGGCTGGGTCGGAGGTGATCCCCCGGATGTGATCCAGCAGGGTGGCGGCGTCGCGTTCCGGGCCTAACAAGCCGGTGGTACCATGTTCGACGGCCTCCGGGATCCCGCCGTGGAGGGTGGCCGCCACCGGCAGGCCGGTGGCCATCGCCTCCAGCATCGAATTGGGGATGCCCTCCTGGTTGCCGTCGGCGGTGATCTGGCTGGGGTGGACGAAGAGGTGGCTGCGGTGGTAGAGCGCGCAGAGGTCGCCTTCGCCGAGGAAGCCGGCGAACTCGACCTTGTCGGCGACCCCCAGTTCCCCGGCGAGCTCCGCCATCGGTTCCAGCAGCGGGCCTTCGCCGGCGATCGTGAACCGCGCTTCCGGGTGGTCGGCGGCGAAGGCGGCGAAGGCCTGGAGCGAGACGTCGAGGCCTTTCTTCTCGATCAGCCGGCAGGCCTGCACCCAGCGCCAAGCGCCGTCCCCGGGGGCAGTGCGCGCTTTGAACGGGTAGTTGTCGAGCGGGATGCCGGTGCGGTTCAGGCGGAAGCGCTCCTCCGGCAGGCCGAGGGCGAGCATGCCCTCTTTGAGCGACAGCGAGCGGCCCATCGCCAGCGGCACGGTCTGCAGGAGTTCGCGCAGGTTGTCCAGGTAGCCCGATTTGTCTTCGCGCGGTTGGATGTCCATGCCGTGGAACGACACCACGGTCGGTTTCGGCCAGCGCTTGATGAACGGCAGCAGGTGGACGCCGGTGTGCCCGAAATAGACGTGCATCAGGTCGGCGCGGCGCCGCTCCAGCAAGCGCGCGAGCACCCCATACTCGCCGCGGTAGACGATCGGCGGCTCCTTCTTGATGTACTTCAACCAGAAGCGGCGGATGAAATTCGAGCGCACGCCGGGCGCGACCTCGATCTCGCCGAACGGGAACTTCTCCTCGCTGCGCCGCTCCTTGCAGACCACGAAGGTGTCGAATTCGCGCAGCGCCGTCACCTGCCGGTAGATGTGCAGCATCTCCGGCTTCAGGAAGGTCGTGCAGTAGGAGGCGACGGTGGGCATCGGCGGGGTTTCGCTGTCGTCGGTGCGCTACTCCGGCCGCCGCCCCACCAGCTCGCGCAGGCGCTCCTTCAACGCGTCGATCCCCGCGCCGGTCGCGGCCGAGATGGGGATGATCTCGATGCGCCCGAAGCGGGAGCGCAGGTGGCCGAGGCGCTCCTCGGCGCCCTCGGCGTCCATCTTGTTGGCGACGATCAACCAGTCCCGCGCGGCGAGTTCTTCGTTGTAGAGCTTCACTTCGGTGCGCAGCTTCTGCAGGTCCTCCACCGGGTCGCGCCCCTCGCTGCCGGGGGTGTCGACGACGAACAACAGCAGCCTGCAGCGCATGATGTGGCGGAGGAAATCGTGCCCCAGCCCGACGTTGTCGTGGGCCCCCTCGATCAGCCCCGGGATGTCGGCGACGGTCGCCCGGGCGAAGCCGGGGAACTCGACGACGCCGACGGAAGGTTGGAGTGTGGTGAACGGGTAGCTGGCCACCTTGGGTTTCGCCGCGCTCAGCGCGCCGAGGAGGGTCGACTTGCCGGCGTTCGGGAAACCGACGAGCCCGGCGTCGGCGATCTGCCTGAGCTCGAAGAAGAACTCGCCCTGTTCGCCCGGGGTGCCCGGGGTGAACTCTTGCGGCGCGCGGTTGGTCGGGGACTTGAAATGCACGTTGCCCTTGCCGCCCTTCCCGCCCTTGGCGAGGACGAACTCCTGCCCCACGTCGGTCAGGTCCGCGACCAATTCGTAGCCGAGCTCGCGCGAACGCCCGAAGCCCTCGGCGAGTTCGGCCACCCCGGATCCGCTGTCGGGGCCGTTGTCGCCATCGGGGGAGGGGGGCTGTACCGTCTCCAAACCTTCGCTGGGATCATCGGCCCCGACGCCCGCCGTGGCGTCTCGGAACACCATGGTGCCCGGCGGCACGCGCACGACCCGGCTCTTACCGCGGCGCCCGGTCTTCCGCTGGCCGGCGCCGTGGGCGCCGTGCTCGGCGAACTGGCGAGGCTCGAAGAAGAGGTGGGTCAGGCTGTCGGTATTGTGCGCGACCTCGAGCACCACGTCGCCG
>JAUIGD010000043.1 GCA_030430255.1 Verrucomicrobiia bacterium | reverse complement strand
CAGGTGAACGCGTCAGCTCTGGCTGAAATCGATCGACACTATGAATTATCCGTGGGTGTCGAGCATGGCGTGGCCACGCGCGACAGCAACATCCACGATCTGCCGCGGCTTGAGATGTTCTACTATACGGATGTGAAATGGTGGCGGGCGCACCTAGCCGGCTATGGCTGGCCGTACATGACTGCCCGGCGGAGCCTGCGGGCCGTGCGGGAGGCCGTCGACGAAGGGATCGCCGGCCGCCTCGTCGCCGAACGCGACCACGCGGCGTTGGCCGCGGCCGCACTCGAGGAGATCGCCGCCGGGCCCGACCGCTACCGAGCCCTCTCGCGCGCCGCCCACGAAGCGGTGGAGCGGGAATTCTCCCTGCCGACCACCATCGCCAAGTTGGAGAGCTTTTACCGCGAGGCGATCGAGCTCGCCAAGGCCGGGCGGAAATAATGCCGAAATGGGGGAGGGCGAGCGGTTGCGAGCCCCTCGCTGGTCCTCGCTAGCCCTCGCTAGCCCGAATGGCGCTTGGTTAAGCCGGGTTCTCGGCGGTTTGAGCCGAGGACGGAACCGATGCTCGCTCCGGGAGATCCTCGTGGGTGCCGCCGTTTTCGCCGTGCGCGGTACAGCCCTTCGGAGTCGAGTTCCCAACCGGGGAGACGCGGATCGCAGTGAGAGGCCCTTCGCGTTGCTCGGGGTGACCGCTCCGCGGAGTTGAGGGCAGTCAGGGCGGTGTGTGCAGATGGCCACCAGCCCTCTCAAGGAAGTGCGGTGTCATCCTGACAAGCGTAGCGCCGGAAGGACCCCGCCATGAAACCCAGCGGGTCGAGCCCCGGGGACGCCCCGGATGCCTTGACGGCTCCAAGCGAGCGGGCACCGGGACGCTGCCACCCGTCGATGCTTTTCCTTAACCAAGCGCGATTCTCGCTGGCCCGAATCGATCACCAAGCTCCGGGCTGCGGCTTGCCCTCGTTGATGCTGAGGGTGTTGGCGTTGATCCAGGGCGAGAGATCTGGCCGGCCGCCCGTTGGGGGGCGGGCGACCGGCTCAAATCCGGGGTTGAATAGAGGCAGTCCACAAACCTCCATCCGCGTGCATTCTATGTGAATACAATGTGAATGCAAGATGGATTTTGGAGTTTTTCGGGGAGGGCGGGTTTTGGAGTGCGTTGGCGCGGGTGCTGGGTGCAGGATGGCGGTGGAATGAAAGCCATGAAATCCGCCATCCTCGCCACCGCACTCGTCGCCCTGCCGCTCGTCACTTGCCCCGGGCAGGTGTCCGAAGCGCCAGCCGCGCCGGACCCCGCCGCTGCCGCGGCTGCCGAGTTCGGCTTCGTCGACCTGTTCAACGGCCGTGACCTTGAAGGCTGGGTCGATGTCAATACCTCGCCGGAGACGTGGTCCGTGCGCGATGGCCTGTTGGTGTGCACCGGGCACCCGATCGGCGTCATGCGTTCCGAACGCCAATACGAAAACTTCATCCTCGTCATCGAGTGGCGACACATGGAGGCGGGCGGCAATTCGGGCGTGTTTCTGTGGAGCGATGCCAGACCCGAGGGCAACCGCTTGCCGATGGGCATGGAGGTGCAGATGCTCGAGCTGGAGTGGCCGAAGATCCACGCCGCGGCCGACGGCACGCCGCGCCATCCCGGCTACGTCAGCGGCGAGCTGTTTGGTGCCGGCGGCATGCGGGCGGTGCCGGAGAACCCGCGCGGTAGCCGCAGCATGTCCTACGAGTTCCGCTGCAAGGGCAAAGGCGAGTGGAACCGCTACGTCGTCGTCGCCGTCGACGGGACGGTGAAGCTGTCGATCAACGGCAAGTTTGTGAACGGCATCCGCGAGGCCGACACGCGGAAGGGCTACCTCTGCCTCGAGTCGGAGGGCGCCGAGATCCACTTCCGCAAAGTCCAGATCATGGAGCTGCCCGGCGGTCGCGCCGAGGAACTCGGCATGGTCGCCGAGACCCTGGCCACGGAGTAGCGCGCTGGACCCTGCCCGAGCCGGTCACCACGCCAACACCCTCAGCGTCAACGAGGGCGAGCCACAGCCCGGAGCTTGGTCACCGATTCGGGCTAGAGGAACGGGACCAGCAGCCGGGCGAGGCCGTTGCGCAGCCGCGCCGGCAGCGGCAAGGCCGCGAACTCCCGCCGGTCGACTTCGCGCGCGCCACAGCGCCGCTCCTCGAAGAGGCGTTCGAGCCGCTCCGCGAACGGCGCGCTGTAGCACTCGAGGTTAAACTCGAAATTGAGCGCCAGGCTGCGTGGGTCGAGGTTGGTGGAGCCGATCAGCGAGTAGCGGCCGTCGACGAGGAAGAGCTTGCTGTGGTCGAAGGGGGCGGGCGACTTCCAAACCCGTACCCCGCGGTCGAGTAGCTGCGGCAGCAAGGCGTCGCAAGCCCAGCCGACGGTGCGGATATTGTTCCGCTCGGGGATGACGACGCGGACGTCGACCCCGCGCATGGCGGCGAGGTTGAGGGCGGAGGCGAGCGCCGTCTCGGGCAGGAAGTAGGGCGTCATGATGTGCACCGACTCGCGCGCCGCACCGATGGCGCCGAGGATGGCGAGGAACAGCTTGTCGGAGTCGAAGTCCGGGCCGTCCGGGATGCCGCGCGCCACCAGGTCGCCGGCGGGGGCGAGGCGCGGGAACCACTCGCCACCCTCCAAGGATTCGCCGGTCGTGAAGCACCAGTCCTCGGCGAAGGTCTCCTGCAACTGCGCCACCACCGGTCCCTCGACCCTGAAGTGGACGTCGCGCACCGGGTGGGGAGGGGACTCCGCCAGCAGGTTGCCGCCGCGGATGTTCATGCCGCCGGTGAATCCGACCCGGCCGTCGACGACGAGGATCTTGCGGTGGTTGCGCAGGTTCATCACGAACAGCCGCCGCGGCGACAGCGTCGGCAGGAAGCGTGCGACCTCCACCCCGCGGCGGCGCAGCTCGCGGGTGATCGGCCGCCACGAATACCGCGCCCCGGCATCGTCGATCAGCACGCGCACCCGCACGCCGCGCGCGACGGCCGCGGCCAGCGCCTCGACGAAGCGCCGGCCGGCGAAGTCGTTGTCGAAGATGTAGGTCGCCAGCGAGATCGTCTGCCCCGCCCCCCGGATCGCCTCCAGCATCTCTGGGTAGGCCTCGGTGCCGTCGAGCAGGGGCACGATGGCGTTGCCGTCGACCAGCGGCTGCGGCGAGATCCCTCCCACGAGACGCGCCTGCGGAGCGAGGTGCGCACCATCGTTGCCGAGCACCAGCCGCTCCAGTTCCTCGGCGGAAACTTCATGCTCGCCCGCGTTCTGGTGGAACTGCTGTTGGCCGCGGCGCAGCGCCACCGCCCGGCGTTCGATCCGGTTGCGCCCGAACAGGAAATAGAAGAGGCCGCCGAGCAGCGGCACCATGACGATCACCGCCAGCCACATCGCCGCCGAGCGGTGATCGCGTTTGAACAGCACCGCGCTCAGGGCGGCCCCCAGCGCGATGATCACCGTCGCGGCGAGCAGCGCCGCCTGCCACAGGGGCAGGATAAAGGCGATCGCGAGGGCGTGGGGCAGCACCTCGGAAACTCGCCGCGTGTCCTGCGAGGGTCAAATCGGCTGCGTTGGGGCGCCCGGTGGGGCGATGCGCTTCGGGGGTGAGAAATCCCCAGGTTGTGCTAGTATCCTTTGACAGATGCTGCAAGTGCGGCTCTGAACAGCGAACATTACTTTATGGGAAACGAGAAAAGAACCCGTGCTAGACGCGCCCGATCGCGTCGCATTGACAAGACGGCCATCGCCGAAGGATCGCGCCGCAAGCGCGACCGGGAGGGCGATGCGAAAGCCCACGAGATCGAGGGCACCATCAGTTCCGTCCTCGCCGGCACGATGTTCAAGGTGAAGTTAACGAACGGGCACGAAGTGCTCGCCCACATCTCGGGCAAGATGCGCAAGCGGTTCATCCGCCTCGTGGTCGGCGATCGTGTGAAGATGGAGATGTCACCTTACGACGTCGACAAAGCGCGGATCGTCTACCGCTTGGGATGACGGGAGCCCGACTCGCGGATTGCAGATGGTCTTGAAGTGAGAATAGTGAGAATAGTGACAGACACTTTTAAGTACTCTGAGCAACGAGGGAGAGTAGTGACAGACACTTTTAAGTAGACGGCTTTCCGAATCGATGCCATCATCGAAGCAGAACCCGATGAGCCGATGAGAATTCCCCGCTACCAGATCCTCGGCGAGCCCGGCGAGGCGCACTGCTACCATGTCGTCTCGCGGATCATCGAGCGCCGCATCGTCCTCGGTGACGAGGAGCGCGAGTTCCTGCTCCGCCTGCTGGAGCGCCAGCTCCGGTTCTCGGGTCTCGAATGCCTCGCTTACTGCTTCATGGGCAACCACTTCCACCTGCTGCTCCGCGTCCCCGACAAGGAGGCGGCGCTGGAGGGCTGGGGCGAGGACGACCTCCTCGGGCGGCTGGAGCGCCTGAACTCCGAGGCCTACACGCGCAAGCTCCTCGCCGACGTGGAGATGTGGCGCTCCAACGGCTCCGGACACGCCGTGGCGAAGCTCGCGGAGTCGGTGCGGGCGCGGCTCTTCGACCTCTCCGCCTTCATGAAGGAGTTCAAACACAAGTTCTCGATGTGGTTCAACCGGCGCCACGGGCGGCGCGGGCCGCTGTGGGAGGAGCGCTACCGGGCGACCCGCGTGGAGGGCGCAGGGGGGCTGTCGCCGGACGGGCCTTCGGCGTTGCTCGCGGTGGCGGCGTACATCGACCTCAACCCGGTGCGGGCCGGCCTCTGCGACGACCCGAAGGACTACCGCTGGTGCAGCTACGCGGCGGCGGTGGTCGGGGGCAAAGCGGCGCGGCGCGGGATCGCGGCCTGCCTGGGCGCCGGGGGCGACGACGGACGGAAGGCGCATCTGGCGCGCGACTGGGCGCGGCACGCGAAGCGCTACCGTCTGTTGCTGTTCGGCGTCGGCGAGCACAGGGAAGGTGGCGCCACGCCCGACGGCCCGACGAAACGCCAGCGGGGATTCACGCAGGCCCAGATCGACAAGGTGTTCGCGCGCGGCGGCAAGCTCACCGTGGCGGAGGCCTTGCGCTGCCGGCTGAGCCACCTCACGCACGGCGTGGCCCTTGGCAGCCGAACCTTCCTCGAGGCTGTGCTCGCGCCTGGCGACCGCCCGCCAAGGGAACTGCCGGGGGCTGATTGGGGTGGCCTCCTCACCTCGGGGAGACCGCGCGGGCCAGCGGTGGAGATACCCAAAGCGTAGGAGGCTGTCGGACTTTCCCGCGCCGGCGCGCATCGTCTCGCCGTTTGCTCTGCGATCGCCCCGCCGTCTCGCGGCCGATCTCATTGGGGATCTGCCTCCTCGCGTCGTCGATGCGCGCGGCTTCCGCCGCGTTGAGCGCTGCCGGTCGGGCGACTGCGCGTGCGCGCTGCGGTCCGCAATCGGCGATTGCAAAAGCGGAGCATCGGGGGGACGCGTTTTTGTGCGACGCGCGCTTCGACCCCCCCTCGCGATCGCCGCCTTCGCGGCGGCGCTTCTCGGGGGCTGCAAGGACGAGGGTGGGGAGGACGACCGCCCGCTCGCAGGCGCGGGGGGGGCGCGCTCCGGGGAGGCGATCGTCCCCGGGACCGAACACATCGTCGCCGCCGACGACCCGCTGGCGGACGGGTGGGAGAGCGAAGCGGTGGGGGCGCACGTCTCTAAGGCGTTGAAGGCGCTGGGCAAGGCCATGCAGCAAAGGAAGCTGGATGCAGCCGTCGAGAAGGTGGTGGCGCCGGATTTCACGGTTGCGGCGCTGCGCCCGCCCGGGCGCACGCTGGCGGTGGAGACGGGTGCGATCTCGGTGCTCGAGCCCACGGGTGAACTGCTGGGTGGTGCCGATTTGGCCTCGGAGTTGCGGGCGATGCTGGCCGAGGCCGGTTTCGCGGAGCCGCCGGAACGGGTGGCGACCAAAGTGATCTCGGTGGTCGTGTTCCAGATGGGCGGGGTCGGCGCGGAGGGCGAACGGCGCCAACTCGGTGGGCGTTGGCAGTCGGAGTGGCGTGTCGGGGACGGCGCGGCGACACTCCGCTCCCTGCGCGGCGCCGGGGTCGTGATGGTTTCGAAAGTCGGCGGGTTCCGCGACGTCACCCACGCTGCGCTCGGTGGGGCGCGGGACTTCGCTGACCAGTTCTATCGCGGGCAAGACCACTGGGTGGCGCGGGTCGAGGCGCTGACCGGTCTGGACGTCGGCGGCTGGCAGGGGCTGGCGGTCGCCGACGTGAACGGCGACGGCCGCGAAGACCTCTACGTGGCGCAGCCCGGCGGCTTGCCGAACCGGCTGTTCGTCGCCGCCGCGGACGGCACCTTCAGCGAGCGCGCCGCCGAGTCGGGGATCGACTTCCTCGACTCCAGCCATGCCAACCTGTTCGCCGACCTCGACAACGACGGCGACCCCGACCTGGTCGCGGGCCTGTCCTACGGCGTCCTGGTGATGGAGAACGACGGGGGCGGCCGCTTCACGCCGCGCAAAGCCAAGCTCATGCCGGCCTCGATCCCCTATTCGGTCGCGGCGGCGGATTACGATCTCGACGGCGACCTCGACTTCTACGTCTGCGGCTACAACATCCGCCCCGGCGTGACGCGGCACCACGACTTCGTGCGCCCGGTCCCGTACCACGACGCGAAGAACGGCGGGCGCAACGCGATGTTCCGCAACGACGGTGGCTGGCGGTTCGCCGAAGCCACGGGGGCGCTCGGGATGGGGGGCGACAACCGCCGCTTCAGCTACGCCTGCGCCTGGGAGGACTACGACCTCGACGGCGACCCCGACCTTTACGTGGCCAACGATTTCGGGCGCAACAACCTGTTCCGCAACGACCGCGAATCCGGCCGGCCGGCGCGTTTCGTCGACGTCGCGGACGAGGCCGGCGCCGCCGACATCGGCCCCGGGATGTCGGCGTGCTGGGGCGACTACGACGACGACGGCCTGCCCGACCTCTACGTGGCGAACATGTTCTCGTCCGCCGGGCACCGGGTCACCGGCCAGGGCCAGTTCCAGCGCGGCGCGGACGACGCGACCCTCGGCGCGTTCCGCCGACACGCGCGCGGCAACACGCTGCTGGCCAACCGCGGCGGCGGACGTTTCGAGGATGTCGGCGTCGCCGCCGGCGTGACGCTGGGGCGCTGGGCGTGGGGGTCGAAGTTCGCCGACCTCGACAGCGACGGGCGGCTGGACATCGTCGTCGCCAACGGCTTCATCACCCAGCGCAGCCCGGACGATTTGTGAAGCTTCTATTGGCGGCAGGTCGTGTCGCAATCCCCGACCGAGCAGGGCGAGCGCCCCGAGGACGGCTACCTCGACGCCTTCGCCGAGCTGTCGCAGCGCATCCGCGACGGCCAGTCGTTCAGCGGCCACGAGCGCAACTGCGCGTTCCTGAACCGGGGCGATGGCCGCTTCGCGGACGCCGCCTACGCCCTCGGGCTCGACGCTGACGACGACGGGCGCGGGGTGGCGGTGGCGGACTTCGACGGCGATGGCGACCCCGACCTCGCGGTGACCAACCGCACGGCGCCGCGGCTGCGCCTGTTGCGCAACGACCTGTTCGCCGGGGCGCGCACCCTCTCACTGCGCCCGACCGGCGACCCGGCGCTCGGCTGCCCGCGCGACGCGGCCGGGGCGCGGGTCGAGGTGGAGCTCGCGGGCGGCCGCACCCTGCACCGGACGCTGGCGCTCGGCGACGGCTTCGCCAGCCAGTCGAGCATTTGGTTGCACTTCGGGCTCGGGGCGGACGGGGAGGTGGCTGCGGTGCGCGTGCGCTGGCCCGGCACCGGCGGCGTCGAGACCTTCACCGGTGTCCGGGCGCAAGGCAGGTTCGTGCTGGAGCAGGGTACGGGCGAGGCCGCAGCGGTTCCGCCGCCGAGCTTGGCCGCCCCCTTGGCGGCCGGTGCGCCGCCGTTGCCGGCGGAGACGGAGGTCGCGCGGATCCGTCTATCGCAGCCGCTGCTGCTGCCCGAGGGGCTCGGTTTCGAGAGCGCTGAGGGCGGACGGGTCGCGCTCGAGGAGCTCACCGATGCCGGGCCGGTGCTCGTGCATCTCTGGGCGAGCTGGTGCGCGCCCTGCTTGGGCGAGCTGGCGGAGTTCGCGGCGGCGGGCGGGAAGCTGCGCGCGGCAGAGGTGACCTCGGTGGCGCTGTCGGTCGACAAGATGGGCGACGGCCGCGCCTCCGAGGCCGAGATCGCCGCGGCGCTGCAGGCGACCGGCTTCAGCGGGCGCGCGGGCTACGCGGACGCCGCATTCGTCGGCGCGGTGGAGCGGCTGGTCGAGGAGGCGCTCTATCGCCACCGCGGGTTCCCGGTGCCGACGGCGCTGCTGATCGATAAGGGCGGGTGGTTGACGGTCGTCTACAAAGGCGCGGTGACCCCCGAGCGGGTGCTCGCCGACGCCGCCAAGCTCGGCCTGGGACCGGATGTCGCGCGGCGCGAGTCGGTGCCGTTCCCGGGGCGCTGGACCGGCGACCTGTTCGCCAGCCACCCGGTGGCGGTCGCGGCCGCCTTCCGCGAGGGCGGCGAGCTTCGCGACGCGGTCGAACACCTGCAGGGGTTCCTCGCGGAGCATCCCGTGCCGCCGGGCAGCCAGCTGCCGCGGAAACAGGCGGCGCAGCTCGCCGACGTGCACTTCCACCTCGGCGACATCCTCGCCGAACTCGGCGAGCGGCGCGACGCCCTCAACCATTTCCGCGCCGCGGAGCGGTTCGGCGGCGGAGCGGGTCGGGCGACGCTCAGGCGCATCTTGGCGCTGGCGGAGGCGGGCGAGCTCGAGGACGCCGGCCGCGAGGCGCGGGCGCTGCTGGACCGGTCGCCGGCCGACCCCAACGTGCTCGCTCTCTGTGGGGACATCGCATTGCTAGAGAACGACGCGGCCGCCGCCGCGGCCTACTTCGACAGGGTGCTCGCGGTCGATCCGCGCTACGTCCCGGCGCTCGTCGCGCTGGTGGAGCTGCGCGCGGGGTCCGGCGACCCCGGAGTCCGCGACCCCGGCGCCGCCCTCCGGCACGCGCGTTTCCTGATGGGCGCCCCGGGCGCCGACCAGAACGCGGAGTTCGTCGGCGCCGCCGCCAACGCCTACCGGGCGGCCGGCATGGCCGCCGAAGCCGAGCGCGCGCTGGCCCGCGCGAGGGAGCTCGGTTACGAGGGCTGAACCCCGGAGCCGCACCCGTGGTATCGGCGACCCGGGGGCGTCCCGCCTCCGGGTCGACCGTCGGTCCGGCCGAGCTGCGCGCGCGTGCGGGGGCTTGATCCGCCGGTCCCGATCCACCCTGCATGAAAGACAGGGGTCGCTCACCACGTTCCATCCCCCAGGCCCATCCCCTCACGGATTCAGCGACGGGAGCACACGCGCCATTCAACTTTGTAACACAAAGCAAAATTCGACCACTACGATCTCGATCCCGATGACCACCGACGCCACCCATCCGCCCCTCGTCTCGCCCGGTCGCCGCTTGCGCGGTGCCGACCTCGCCCCGCCGGCCGCCCTGCTGCTCACGGCCTTGGCCGACCATCTGGTCTACGGCCACCGTCCGGGTTGGGGGTTGGCGATCTTTGCGCTGGTCCTGTGGGCGGCGCTGTGGCTGCTGCGGCCGCCCGCGGGGATCGGCAGGTGCGGCGCGACCGTGCTCTCGGTGCTGTTTGCCGGGTGTGCGCTGGGGGTCGCCATCGCCCCGAACCCGGTGAGCGTCCTGCTGGGCGCGGCGCTGCTCTGCCATGCGATCGGGACGGGTGCGCCTCATCGCTGGCGGCGACTGGTGTCCGGCCTTCTGGCGGCGTTTTGGATCCCGGGTCCGCTGCGGCGGGTGTGCGCGCTGGCCGGCCGGGCGGCGGGTGCCGTCGATGTCGGCGCCGCCGTGCGCAGCGCCGGTCCGCTGGCGCGCGGGGTGAGAATCGCCGCCCCGGCGCTGGTCCTGCTTGCGGTGTTCGCGGCGCTGCTCGGCGGCGGCAACGCGGTGGTGGGCAAAGCGCTCACCGATGGGATGGAGTCGTTGTTCGAGTTCATCACCGACACGACCCTGCCGGAGCCCGGCCGGGTCGCCTGGTGGGGGGCGGTCGGGCTCGTGCTGATGGCAGTGCTCGCCAACCGGGCGCCGTTGCTGGCGGGCTGGTTCGCACGGGGGGAGGCGCGCCTGGTGTCCGAACCGCGCGACCTCGCTGTCGCCGTCTGGCGGGCGAGGCTGGTGTTGGTCGGGGCGAACGCCCTCTTCCTGTTCGCCAACGGGGCGGACCTGCTGTTTCTCTGGGGCGCGGGGACGCTGCCGGAGGGGGTGAGCTACAGCCACTTCGTCCATCGCGGCACCTACAATCTGATCGCCTGCACGGTGCTCGCCGGGGTGGTGTTGGCCGTCTTGTGCCGCCGCCCGGCCGTGGCCGGGGCGCGTGGGCAGCGGGTCCTGGCAGCGCTGTGGATCTTGCAGAACCTCGCCTTGGTCGCCGGCGTCGGTGCGCGCTTGCACCTCTACGTCGAGGCATATGGGATGTCGGTGCTGCGCGTCCACGTGGCGCTCTTCCTCTGCCTGGTCGCCTGTGGGTTCCTCCTGCTGCTGACCTACGTGTGGCGGGGGAAGCCGATCGGCTGGCTGTTCTCCGCCAATGGCCTGGCGGTATTCGCCCTGTTCTACGGGTGCCAATTCCTCAACGTGCGGGGCTTTGTCGCCGATTGGAACGTGCGCGCCGTCGAGCGGGCGCCCGCGAGCGCCCCCGACCTCGACATCGGCTACCTCGAGGCGCTGGCCCCGGAGTCGTGGCCGGCGCTCGAGCGCGTGGCGTCCCAGCCGGGGATCTTTCGCGCGCGCAGCGGGCAGGCCGCCGCGATTCTGGCGCGGGCCGCGAGCGAGGAGCGCGCCAGGGACGTGGCGGAGGGATGGCGCGGCCGGAGCTGGCGCCGCGCGTCGGCGATGCGGGCGCTGCCGGCTCCCGCGGGCGGCGGTCAAACCCCGGCCGCCCCGGGGCGGTGAGCTGGACAGGGCATCCGGAGCCGCGGCCTTGTTGATTGATCCGCCCCCGAAACTCGGGAACAATTACGGCGCTTGAACTCTCCCAACGATTGATGACTTCCCGCATCCTCCCCGCAGCAGCGGCGTTCGGCCTCGGGGCCGGCGCCCTCTTTGGACTGTGCTCGTGCGATCGAGAGGCGACCGCTTCCACGGGCGGGCCAGCCGTCGCCGACCTCCCTACCGCCGATTCTGCCAAGGCGCCGATCGCCGGAGCCACGCCGCCCGAGGTGGCGCCGCCCGCTGAGACGACCCCTCCCCAACCTGCCCCGATGCCGACCCGCCAACCCTACCAGAAGGAGTCCGACGCTGAACTGCGCTCACGGCTGACGCCGCTGCAGTATGAGGTGACCAAACACGAGGCCACCGAACGCCCCTACACCAACAAGTTCGACGAGCACTTCGAGGAGGGCATCTACGTCTGCATCATCTCCGGCGAGCCGCTGTTTTCCTCGAAGGACAAGTACGATTCCGGCTGCGGCTGGCCCGCCTTCACCAAGCCGATCGACGCCGGCGAGATCGAGGAGCGCACCGACTACAAGATCGGCTACGCCCGCACCGAAGTCCGCGCCAAGACCGGCGACTCGCACCTCGGCCACGTGTTCCCCGACGGCCCGCCCGACCAGGGCGGCATGCGTTACTGCATCAACTCCGCCTCGTTGCGCTTCGTGCCCAAAGAGAAGCTCGCCGAGGAGGGCTACGGCGAATACCTGAGGCTCTTCGAGGGCGGCGACGAGTGAGCGAACGCGCGCCCGAGAGCATCCAGCTGATCGGCGACGAGGTGGCCCTGCGCTGGCCGGACGGCAGCGAGAGCTACATCGCTGCGGAGAAACTCCGCGCCGCCTCGCCGAGCGCCGAGAACAAAGGCGAGACCGATCTGCTCGGGAGGCACATCGGCGGCGGCGACGGCACCGGAGATTTCGCGGGGGTCCGGGTGAGCGGATGGGAGATGGTCGGCGGCTACGCCGTCCAGTTCCGCTTCAGCGACGGCCACAACACCGGCCTCTACCCCTTCGCGCTGCTGCGCGAGCTGGGTGGGTGAAATCGCTTTTGGGGGCTTCAGCCGCCGATGCGATGGGCGGGCGGGCGACCGGAAGTCACCCTCGCGACGCCGCGGCGAAGAAGCCGGCAGCCTTGTGCAAGGTCTCCTCGTACTCGGCGGCGGGATCGGAGTCGGCGACGATGCCGGCGCCGGTATGCAGCGAGAGTTGGCCCGCTTCGGCGACGGCGGTGCGGATGGCGATGCTGAACGCGCTCTCGCCACCGCCGCCGAGATATCCGATCGCGCCGGTGTAGAGCCCGCGCGGCACGGGCTCCAGCTCGGCGATGATCTCCAGCGCCCGCTTCTTGGGCGCGCCGCTGATCGAGCCGCCCGGGAAACAGGCGGCGAGCGCCGCGGCGTGGTCGAGGTCCGGCCGCAGTCGGCCCTCGACGGTGCTGACGAGATGGAAGACCTGGGCGAAGATCTCGAGCTTGAGCAGTTCCGTGACGCGCACGGAGCCGAACTCGCAGACCCGGCCGAGGTCGTTGCGCTCGAGGTCGGTGATCATCACCAGTTCGGCGCGCTCCTTCGGGGAGGTCACGAGCTCGCAGGCCGCGCGCTCGTCGTCGCCGGGGTCGCGATGGCGGGGGCGGGTGCCTTTGATCGGCCGCGTGCGGACGCGCGGGCCGCTGAGGTCGAGGAAGCACTCCGGCGAGGCGGACAGCAACTGGCGCCCGCCGAGGTCGAGGAAGGCCGCGTAGGGGGCGGGCGAGACGTCGCGCAGGCGCAGGTAGAAGGCGAAGGGGTCTCCCCCGGCGGGCAGGGTCGCGGCGAAGCGCTGCGAGAGGTTGACCTGGTAGATATCGCCGGCGGCGATGTATTCTTGGGCGCGCCGCACCATCGCCAAGAAGCGTTCGCGCTCGAGCTCGGGGGCGAAGTCGAGGCGCGGTGTGGGATCGGACGAATGGCGGGGGCGTGCCGAGCGGGCGGCGGTGACGAGGCGCGTGAACGCCGGGTCTCCCGGGCGGCCGACCGCGGTCCAGCGCCCGGAGGCGTGGTCGAAGGCGAGCAGTTGGGGGTAGCGGCCGAAGGCGAAGGCGCCGTCGAAATCCACCGATCCGAACAGGCCGCCGAGCGGCAAGCCGCAGTCCGCGCCACTTTGCCCCAGCTGCGCCAAGGCGGCGCGCAGGATGTCGGTATCGTGTGCGATGTGGCCGCGCAGCAACAGGTTGGGAAGCGCGCCGACGAGGGAGAGCGGGCGCCCGCCGTGCGTGCCCTCGGACGTCGAGGTGTCGAGGAAGAAGAAACCGGGCAGGCCGCGCAGGCGTGCGGCGACCTCGACGGGTGTGGCGTCGAGGTCGATGGAGCGCGCTTCAGGGGAGGCGTCGGTGGGTGGTTGGATCGGCACGGTCGGCGTGAACTTGAAGGTTGGACGGGGGTGCGCAATCGGGAATTCGATGTGGGTCGCATGCGTGGACGCGGTGCCGGGGCATCGCTCCCCCGGCCGCTCCCGGGTGGCGGGCGGTGGATCGATGCGACGCTGGGGGCGGCGGCAAGCGGGGACGCTTGCCCTCCGGTGGCGGGGAAGGCGCTCGGGGTCGGCGGTGGCCGGGGTCGGCGCCTCCCCTACCCGCGGTGGTTCCAGGCCACGCAGTCGCGGTAGCGCAGGCCGGTGCCGCCGAAGAGGTCGAGGGCGGAGCCGACGGTGATGTCGACCCTGCCACCGCTCGAGGTGTCGACCAGCTCGAGGTCGGCCATCGAGCGCGCACCGCCGGCGTAGGTGAGCGGTGCGCCACCCCACTGGCCTAACATGGTCACCAGATCCGCATCGATGCCGCGGCAGCGCCCCTCGACGTCGGCGGCGTGGATCAGGAACTCGGCGCAGCGGTCGGCCAGGCGGTCGAGCGTCTCCGGGGTGACGGCGAGGTCGGTGCGGGTGCGCCAGCGGTCTTTGGCGACCGTCCAGCCGCCGCGCCCGTCGGCGCGGCAGCTGAGGTCGATCACCAGCCGGTCCGCGCCGACGGCCGCGACCATGGCGGCGAGCTTGGCTTCGGCGAAGGCGGCGCCTTCGAACAGGAATGAGGTGACGATCACGTGGCTGGCGCCGGCGTCGAGCCACGCCGCGGCGTTGTCCGGGGTGACTCCGCCTCCGACCTGCAGGCCGCCGGGGTAGGCGGCCAGGGCGGCGCGGGCGGGAGCCTCGTTGCCGGGGCCGAGCATGATCACGTGGCCGCCGGACAAGGCGTCGTCCCGATAGAGGGAAGCATAGTGTCCGGCGGGCTTCTGGCTGACGAAGTTCTCGCGCGGCCCGCCGTCGTCGCCCGCGCCGAAGGTGCCGCCGACGACCTGTTTGACCAGGCCGCCATGGAGGTCGATGCAGGGGCGGAAGCGGGACAGCGGGCGGGACATGGGGCGGGGTGGAACGCTTGCCCCGTCCCGGGTCGCCGCGCAACTGCCGATGGACAAGGCGCGGAGCCGCCAGCACCTTGCCGGGAGCATGCCAACACGCCTCCGCCACCACTCTCCCCGTCGCCGCGACCGGTCGCGGCACTGCCTGGCCGCCCTGCTCGCTTGGATCGCGGCCGTTGCGATCTCCGGTTGCTCCGGAGGTAGCGGCGAAGAAGCAACCGGCGCCGGGGCTGCCGGGGTGGCCCCGGCGGGCATGGTCTGGATCCCGAAAGGGAAGTTTCGCATGGGGACGCCCCGGGAGATCGCGATGGACCCGTCGATGGGGGTGCGCAGCGGCGCCGAGGAGTGGCCGCCCCACGAGGTGATCCTCGACGGCTTCTGGATGGATGAGACCGAGGTGACCAATGCCGAGTTCCGCAAGTTCGTCGAAGCGACCGGCTACGTGACCCAAGCGGAGCGCCCGTTCAAACAGGAGGACTACCCCAATGCGCCGCCCGACGCGCTCGAGCCGGCTGCCTTCGTGCTCGCGCCGCCCGCGGAGCACATCGACGACGCGCTCGCCACCTCGCATTGGACCTGGTGGAAGCTGACCCCGGGCGCGGATTGGAAGCACCCGACCGGGCCGGGGTCGGACATCGAGGGCAAAGACGACCACCCCGTGGTGAACCTCGCTTACGCCGACGCGGCCGCGTATGCGAAGTGGGCCGGCAAGCGGCTGCCGACCGAGGCCGAGTGGGAGTACGCCGCGCGCGGTGGGCGGGTGGACGCGATGTACCCGTGGGGCGACGAGTTGGCCCCGGGGGGGAAGCTGATGGCGAACTACTGGCAGGGCGACTTCCCGAACGAGAACACCGCCGCGGACGGATTCATGACCAGTTCGCCGGTGAAAAGTTTCCCGCCGAACGGTTACGGCCTCTACGACATGGCCGGGAACGCCTGGGAGTTCGTCGCCGACGACTATGAGCCAGGGTATTACGCGCGCAGCCCGATCGAGGCGCCCCAGGGGGGGGACGGCGAGATCATGGAGGGGACGAAGGACGTGATGCAGCGCATCATCCGCGGCGGCAGCTTCCTCTGTAGCGAGGGCTACTGCACCGGCTATCGCGTCGCGGCCAGGCAAATCACCGACGATATCTCGACCTCCTATCACACCGGCTTCCGCTGTGTGAAGGACGCGGAGTAGCGCGCGCCCGGAGGGCATTTTGAGCGCGACCGGGGCGGCGATCCGGGGCATGCTCCCCCCGTGTCGGGACATTTTCCAACGTCCACCAACCGCCGTCAGTTCCTGACGCGCGCCGGAGGTGGCTTCGGCTCGGTGGCCTTGTCGGGGATGTTGGCCGCCGATGGCTTAGCAAGTGGTCTGGAGACCAAAGGCGACCCGCTGGCGCCGCGGCGCGCGCACTTCCCGGGGCGCGCGAAACGGGTGATCTACCTGTTCATGCACGGCGGCCCCAGCCACGTCGACCTGTGGGACCCGAAGCCGGACCTGGTGCGTTACGCCGGGCAGCCGCTGCCGGAGAGCTTCGGCTCGGTCATGACGCGGCGCGATGTGGCGAACAACCCGCTCATGGCGCCGGTGAAGCCGTTCCGCCGGCGCGGGCGTTCGGGGATCGAGATCAGCGACTTCCTGCCGCATCTGGGGGAGCTGGCGGACGGGCTCTGCGTGCTGCGCGGCTGCCACGGCGACAGCGTCAACCACCCGCAGTCCGTCTACCAGATGAACACCGGATCGATCCTCGCCGGCAAGCCGAGCCTCGGCAGCTGGGTCGCGTACGGGCTGGGCACCGAGAACCAGAACCTGCCCGCCTTCGTCGTGCTGCCGGATCCCGGCGGCGGCCTCAAGGGCGGTCCGCCGGCCTGGGGCAACGGCTTCCTGCCGGCCGCCTACCAGGGGACGACGATGCGCCCGGGCGCGGCGCCGGTGTTGAACCTCAAACCCCAACCCGGCATCTCCGCCCCTCAGCAGGGCGAGATCCTCGATCTGGCGGGGTCGCTCAACGCCCGCCACCTCGCCGGGCGCGACTTCGACGACGAACTCTCGGCGCGTCTGCGCAGCTACGAGCTGGCCTTCCGCATGCAGGCGGAGGCGCCGGAGCTGGTCGATATCAGCCGCGAGAGCGAGGCGACCAAGCGCATGTACGGCATCGACGAGAAGCACACGCGCGAGTTCGGCACCCGCTGCCTGCTGGCGCGGCGCATGCTCGAGAGCGGCGTGCGCTTCGTCCAGCTCTACAGCGGCGACACCAACGGCTGGGACGCCCACGAGGACGTGGCGAAGAATCACGGCCGCTACTGCGCGGCGACGGACAAGCCCGTGGCCGGGCTGCTGCGCGACCTGGCGGGGCGCGGCCTCCTGGACGACACCCTGGTCATCTGGGGCGGCGAGTTCGGGCGCATGCCGATGAGCGAGAAGGGCGTCGGGCGCGACCACAACCCCTGGGGCTACAGCGTGGTGCTGGCGGGCGCCGGCGTGCGCGGCGGCATGACCTACGGCGCCACCGACCCGATCGGCCTGCGCGCCGCCGAGGACAAAGTCCACATCAACGACCTGCACGCCACGATCTTGCACCTGCTCGGCTTCGACCACGAGCGGCTCACCTTCCCCCACCACGGGCGCGACGAGCGCCTCACCGACGTCGCCGGCCGGGTGGTGGCGCCGATCCTCGCGTGATGCGATTCCTCATAACAAATCGTTGCCGCTACGCAGCCGCGGCGCTCTGGCTGGCGCCCGCCGCGCCGCTGGTGGCGGGCGAGGGCGCGGTCGCCGAGCCGCCCATCACCGACGCCGACCGCACGCACTGGAGCTTCGTCCCGCCGGTGCGCGTCGAGCCGCCGGAACTGGCCGGTGACACCGAGGGCGAACTCGGCGCGATCGACCGCTTCGTGCTCGCGCGCCTGCGCCGGGAGGGGCTGGGCTTCGCCCCCGAGGCCGACCGCCGGACGCTGGTGCGCAGGGCGAGCTTCGACCTCACGGGCCTGCCGCCGTCGCCGGCGGAGGTGGAGGCCTTCGTCTCCGACGAATCGTTAGACGCCTACCCGAAACTGATCGACCGGCTGCTCGCCTCGCCGGCCTACGGCGAGCGCTGGGCGCAGCACTGGCTCGACCTCGTCCGCTTCGCGGAGAGCGACGGCTTCGAGCTCGACAAAGCGCGGCCCGACGCCTGGCGCTACCGCGACTGGGTGATCGGCGCGCTGAACGACGACCTTCCCTACGACCGCTTCGTCGCCCTGCAGCTCGCCGCCGACGAGATCGCGCCCGGCGACCCCGCCGCGCAGCAGGCCACCGGCTACCTGCTGGCCGGCCCGGACATGGTCGACATCAACCTCGCCGCCGAACGCCGCCACGTGTTCCTCAACGGCATGGCCGGCAACGTCGGCGAAACCTTCATGGCGATGACGCTCGGTTGCGCGCAGTGCCATGATCACAAAACCGACCCGGTCAGCATCGCCGACTTCTACCGCCTGCGGGCGATCTTCGCGGGCGCGGTGGTGGCGCCGAAGAAACACCGGCAGCTCGGCGCGACGGTGCGCGAGGCCGGCACCGCGCCGCCGGAGAGTTTCGTCATGGTGCGCGGCGATTTCCGCCGCCCGGCCGACCCGCTCTCCCCGGCCTACCTCAGGGTGCTGAACCCGGCCGGCGCGACCGTGCCGCCGCCGCCCGAGGGCGCGGGCTCGAGCATGCGCCGCGCGGCCTTCGCGGGGTGGCTGACCCGCCCCGAGCACCCGCTGACCGCCCGCGTGATCGCCAACCGCCTGTGGCAGCACCACTTCGGCCGCGGCCTGGTGGCGACGCCCGGCGACTTCGGGCGCACCGGCCAGGCGCCGACCCACCCGGAGCTGCTCGACTGGCTGGCGACCGAACTGCCGGCGCGCGGCTGGAGCCTCAAGGAGATGCACCGCCTGATGATGACCTCGCGCAGCTACCGGCAAGCCAGCCGCGGCGAGGGCGAGGCGTGGGCCCATGCGCTCGCCGCCGACCCCGACCGCGCCCTGCTCTCGCGGATGGCGCGGCGGCGGCTCGAGGGCGAGGCGGTGCGCGACAGCTTCCTCGCCGTCGCCGGCCGGCTGAACCGCAAGGCCGGCGGGCCGGGCGTGCGCCCGCCGCTGCCGCGCGAGGTGACCTCGACGGTGTTGAAAGGGCATTGGGAGGTGACGCCCGACACCGCCGAGCACGATCGCCGCAGCATCTACCTGTTCGCGAGGCGCAACCTCCGCTTCCCGCTGTTCGACGTCTTCGACCGCCCAGACAGCAACCTCAGCTGCGCCCGCCGCGAACAGAGCACCACCGCCCCGCAGTCGCTGACGCTGCTCAACTCCGCGTTCTCGCTCGACGTCGCCCGCGCGTTCGCCGCGCGCCTCGAGGCCGCATCGCCGGACCCGGGTGGCCAGATCGGAGCCGCCTACGCGCTCCTCTTCGCCCGGCCGCCGGACGCGGAGGAACGGCGGCTCGGTGCGGCATTTCTCCAATCGGGTGCCGCCGCCGACGAGGGCACGGAACCGGCGCTCACCCGCTACTGCCTCGCGTTGCTCAACACCAGCGAGGCGATCTACGTCGACTGAGCCGCGCCAGCGCGACGGGGTGGCGACCCCCCGCCGCCACCGCTCTGCACGATGGCGACTGAAAGTCACCACCACGAGCCACCACGCCCCATGCGCCAACTTCTTCCCGCCTTCGCTCTCCTCGCCCTCGCGACCATCGCCCGCGCGGAGCCGCCCGGGTTCGAGGTCCAGCTCGACGTCATCTCCTCCGGCTTCGACAAGGAGACCTGCTGGGTCCACCCGCGCGCCGGGGTCCTGCCGCCGGGCACGGGCGCGAACCCGCGCGCCGTGCCGGGTGTGGTGTTGACCCTCAACAAACTCCGCCTCACCGGCAGCGATGTCTTCTACGCCATCAACGACTTCCGCAGCGACGACCTCGGCGCGACCTGGGAGGGGCCGACCGCGCATCCGGAGGAGCTCGGGCGTTGGAAGCACGACGACGGGACCGAGCACTCCATCTGCGATGTGACACCGAAGTGGCACGCGGCCAGCGGCACGCTGCTCGCCACCGGCCAGACGGTCTGGTACACCGCCGACAACCGGGTCAAAAAGGTGCGCCCGCGCCACACCGCCTACTCGGTCTATGACCCCGCGACGCGCCGTTGGAGCCGCCGCAAGAACCTCGCGATGCCCGACGAGCCGCGTTTCGCGAGCTGCGGCGCCGGCTCGACCCAGCGCTACGACCTGCCGGACGGGCGGATCTTGTTGCCGGTCTACTTCAAGGAGCCGGCGGCCAAGCAGCTGAGCGCCACCGTGGTGCTGTGCGAGTTCGACGGCGAGACCTTGCGCTACGTCGAGCACGGGACGGAGATGACCGTCCCCGAGGAGCGCGGCCTCGCCGAGCCGTCGATCACGAAGTTCGGCGGGCGCTACTTCCTCACCCTGCGCAACGACCTCGCCGCCTACGTCGCGGTGGGCGACGACGGGCTGCGCTTCGGGGAAGTGAAGCCGTGGACCTTCGACGACGGCGAGCCGCTCGGCAGCTACAACACCCAGGCGCATTGGGTGACGCACAGCGACGGGCTGTTCCTCGTCTACACGCGGCGCGGCGCCGACAACGACCACGTGTTCCGACACCGCGCACCGCTCTTCATCGCCCGCGTCGACCCGGACAAGGTGCAGGTGCTGCGCGAAACCGAGCGCGTCCTGGTGCCCGAGCACGGCGCCCGCCTCGGCAATTTCGGCGTCACCGACGTGAGCCCGGACGAGACCTGGGTGACGGTCGCCGAGTGGATGCAGACGACTTCGCCGAACCCGTACGACTGGCGGGTTCCCGCCAGCCACGGCGCCGACAACCGCGTCTACGCCGCGCGGATCCGGTGGGCGGAGCCGAACGCTTTGGTGGAGTGAGCGATGCGGGGGGGGAGCGCGCTCCGCGGCATCGGCGCCCCGCCGCTGACGGTACCGGAGGGCACGCGTCCCCGCGTGCCGCCCACCTGCTGGAGGGCGGAGCTCCGTCTCCGCCGTGACCATCCGGGGAGGCCGTGCTCGGCGCCCTAAACCGCTTCTGGTGACGTTCCCTTTGGCATCGGCGCCCCGCCGCTGACCGTGCCGGAGGGCGCGCGTCCCCGCGTGCCGCCCACCCGCTGGAGGGCGGAGCTCCGTCTCCGCCGTGACCATCCGGGGAGGCCGCCCGCCGCCGCTACTCCGCCGGCGTCAGCATCCCAAGCCGCCACGGCCAAGCGCCGTAGCCCTTGCCGGCCTTGTCTTTGTTCAGCATCCCCTGGAAGACGAAGCGCAGGTCGGCGGGGTCGATCTCGAGCCGCTGGTCGTTGCTCGAACGCACCAGTTCGCCGTGACTGATGTTGTCGGTCCAGGCGGGGACACCGTCGGGGAAGCGGATGTTGGCGGCGCCGGCGAAGGGTTCCGCCTCGGTGTCGGCGAGCGGGCGCCATTCGCCGTCGAGGCGGTCGGCGACGTAGGCTTTGTAAAACCGGCGCCCGTTCTCCTCGATGACCGTGAGGTAGCGGTCTTGACCCTTGATACGGTAGGTGTGGCTGGCTTCGAAGATCTTCGCCTGCAGCGCCAGCTCGGGCTCGGCGAAGCCCCGTGGGAAATCGGCGAGCGCCGTCGAGAGGCGCCACATCTTGCCGTTGTTGCTGGTGATGAAGAGGTGGGCGCGCGCGTCGTCGCAGATGATCCAGTAGTCCAGCCCGCCGACCTCGCGGGGGTCGTCGGGGCCGCCGTCGAGCATCGGTTTGGCCTGCGTCCAAGAATCGGGGTCGGCGATGTCCGGCGTGGTCGAGTAGGCGACCCACATCTTGTCGGTGTCGGGCTTGCCGCCGACTTGATAGATCAGGTACCAAAGTCGGTGCGGGGCGAAGTAGAACACCTGCGGCGCGCAGAAGTATTTCGTGTCGCAGATGTCGAGCAGCGTGCGCGGCGCGGCGTGGGCGTCCTCCCAGTCTTCGAACGCGGCGTACTCGATGATCGACCGGCCCTCCAATTTCACCGTCATGAAGAGGTGCCACTTCCCCTCGTGGAAGACGAAGGTCGGGTCCTTCTGCGCGTGGCTGCGGTCTTCGGCGCGGTCCTCCGGGCCGAGCAGGGGAGGCGAGACGTCCCAGCGTTCGGGAAGCGCCAGCTCCGGCTCGGCGGTGCGCGCGGTGGCGGTGAGGGCGAGGCTGCACAGGGCGGCGAGGGCGGGGGCAGTCGGGCGCATGGGGGACTGTGGCCGCAGGGGACGGCGCTTGCAAACTGCGCCGCGGCCGCGGCGGCTCAGGCCACGCAGAAGAAGTCCTCGCCCTCGCGGAAGCCGGCCCCGGCCGCGAGCGTGCGCAGCCGCGACCGTGCGCCGGGGAGGCCGACGGCGCCGAGCAAGACCCGGCCCGGCGATCGGCGGAACCGGTCGTGCGCCGCGACCGGCACGCCGCCGATGGTCTCGCCGACACGGCGCGGGTTGACCTCCCAGAACTGGTGGACCCCGACCCCTTCATGAGCGAGCGCGCGGGCGGTGCGCTTGCCGATCGGCCCGGCGCCGGCGATCTCGACCCCGCCCTCGCGGACGGCGGGCAGTTTGGCCAGGTAGTGCGCCTTCGCCTCGGTGAAGCGCTCCGGCGCGTAGCGGGGGTCGCTGCGGGTCAGGCGCCCGGGGGAGTCGCTCCAGTCGAGCAGTTCCTCGGCGAGGTTGCAGAGCCGGTGGCCGGCGTCGAGCAGGCGCAGCCAGAGGTCGTAGTCCTCCGCCCACGGGGGATCGCGGTGGCCGCCGACTTCCGCCAGCGCCGCCGCGCGCACCATGCTGCTGGGGTTGGCGATCGGGCTGTCGATGAAGCGTCCGGCGGCGAGCCCCTCCGGGGTGTCGAGCCCGTTCAGCCAGCGGACGTGTTCGGCGAAGCCGCGCCCGGCGTCGGCCTCGGGGGCGCCGACCAAGCGCACGCGCGTGCCGCAACCGGCGAGCTCCGGGTTTGCGCGCAGGAAGTCGAGCTGGCGGGCGATGCGCTCCGGGTGGGCGACGTCGTCGGCGTCCATGCGGGCGACGAACTCGGCGCGCGCGGCGCGCCGGCCGGCTTCGGCGGCGGCCGCGACCCCCCGGTTCTCGGCGAAGCGCAACACCCGCAGGCGCGGGTCGGCGACCGCGCCCACGATCGCGCCCGTGCGGTCGGTGGACCCGTCATCGACCACGATCAGTTCGAGCTCGGTGGAGCGCTGGTGCAGCACGCTCGCGACTGCGCGGGCGATGGTGGCTTCGGCGTCGCGCACGGGGAGCACGACCGAGACCGCGGGCGAGTCACTCATCGAGACCGCGGGCCTCCGCCCGGACCACGCCCGACTCCTCGGCCACGACGATCAGCATCGGCCGGCAGCAGACCTCGCAGTCATAGTCCAGCTCGGCCGGCAGCTCCCCCGGCGCCGGGGGCGCGACCTCGAAGACCTCGAAACAGGTCGGGCAGGTGACGGGCACGAGGTCCACCGGTGACGTCCTCGGGGTGATCAGGATGCCCGGAGCGCCGCCAGCAGCTTCTCGTGGATGCCGCCGAAGCCGCCGTTGCTGAGGACGACGATGATGTCGCCAGGGCTTGTTAGAGGGACGAGGCGGGCGACGATGGCGCCGGCGTCGGCCTCGTGGAAGCCCTGCTTGCCGGCGGCGTTCACCGCGCCGATCACCGCATCGACGTCGAGCAGCTGGCCCGGCGGGACTTTGTCCGGGTTGGGGACGGAGCTGATGAGGGCGCCGTCGGCGGCGCACAGCGCCTCCGCGAGCTCGTCCTGCATGAGGTTGCGGCGGCTGGTGTTGGAGCGCGGTTCGAACAGCGCCCAGATCTTGCCGTCCGGGTAGCGTTGCCGCATGGCGCCGAGCGCGCCTTTGATCGCGGTCGGGTGGTGGCCGAAGTCGTCGATCACTTTCACGCTCCGCTCCTCGCCGCGCAGCTCCTGGCGGCGGGCGATCCCCGAGAAGGCGGCGAGGCCGGCGCGGATCTCTGCTTCCGACAAGCCGGCGAAGCGGGCCGCGCTGACGGCCATGGCGGCGTTGCGGACGTTGAACTCGCCGTCCATGGCGATCTCGTAGCGGGCGCCGCCGACGTGGAACGCGCTGCGCTCGGGCGCGTACTCGGCCCCCGTGATCGGGCGGTCGCAGTCGCCGCCGAAGCCGACCGTCACCACCGGCGCGGGGCAGGAAGAGGCGGCGTCGAGCGCGTCCGCGTCGTCGCCGTTGACGAAGACGCAGCCGTTGCGCGGCACGATGTTCAGCATGCGGCGGAAGCTGAGTTTGATGTCGGCGATGCTGTCGAAGATGTCCGCGTGGTCGAACTCGAGGTTGTTCACCACCACGACCTCCGGCAGGTAGTGGACGAACTTGGAGCGCTTGTCGAAGAAGGCGGTGTCGTACTCGTCGCCCTCGAGGACGACGAACTCGGAGTCGGTGAAGCGGCAGCCCTGGCCGAGGTCGCGCGGGATGCCGCCGATCATGTGGCCGGGGTCGCGGCCGTTGAACTTGAGCAGGTGGGCGACCATCGAGGAGGTCGTCGTCTTGCCGTGGGTGCCGGTGACGACGATGTTGCGCCGCCCGTGCAGGAACTCGTGTTTCAGCAGTTCGGGCAGCGAGGTGTAGAGCAGCTTGCGCTCGAGCACGGCCTCGACCTCCTCGTTGCCGCGCGACATGGCGTTGCCGATCACGACGAGGTCGGCGCCGGTGGGGAGGTTCGCCGCTCGGTAGCCGGAAGTGATGGTCACGCCTTTGCCTTCGAGGAAGGTCGACATCGGCGGATAGACGTTCTCGTCGGATCCGGTGATGGTGAAGCCGCGCTCCTTCAGCGCCGCCGCCACCGAACCCATGGCGGTGCCGCAGATGCCGATGAAGTGGATGTGTTTCGGAGGGGGGGTGCCAGATTCGGGCATTGGCTCTTGTAGGCGAAAAGGGGCGAGGATCAAGGGGCAGCGAGGAGAGCCTTGGCAAAAGGGGAGGGAGGGCGAGAGTGCGGCCGATCATGACCGTCAAGCAACTCGCCGAGCAGCCGCCCTTCACCACCGCCGACGGGTCGACGATCCGCAGCATCCTCGACGCCGCCAACGCGCCGGTGCGAAACCAGAGCTTGGCCGAGGCTTCCGTGCCGGTCGGCGGGGCGACGCAACGGCACTACCACCGGGCGAGCGAGGAGTTTTACTTCCTGCTCGAGGGGCGGGCGACGATGGAGATCGACGGCGAGGTGCGCGAGGTCGGGCCCGGTGACGCCGTGTTGATCCCGGCGGGGGCGTGGCACCAAATCTCCGCGGACAATGGGGAGCCGCTGCGGTTCCTGTGTTGTTGCGCGCCGCCGTACTCGCACGGGGATACGTTTTTTGAGTAGGTCGCGGTTCTGTGGATCCGCGAAGGACACGAAGGAAGGGAGGGGCGGTCTGCCGGGTGGTTTGGTTTGCCCGTGGCGCGGTGGCGCCGTGGGGTTGGCTGGGACGGCGTGGGGACGGCTACGGCGGAGACGGAGCTCCGCCCTCCAGTGGGGGCGGCACGCGGGGACGCGTGCCCTCCGGCTCTTGCCCGTGGCGCCGTGGGGTTGGCGGGGACGGCGTGGGGACGGTGACGGCGGAGACGGAGCTCCGCCCTCCAGTTGGGGGGCGGCACGCGGGGACGCGTGCCCTCCGGCCCTCGCCCGTGGCGCCGTGAAGTTGGCGGGGACGGCGTGGGGATGGTGACGGCGGAGACGGAGC
>JAUIGD010000474.1 GCA_030430255.1 Verrucomicrobiia bacterium | reverse complement strand
CACGGTCCTCGTCAACGATCGCGCCATGGTCAGCTGCGTCTCCAAAGCCACCCGCGCCGCAGGTAAATCTGTCACCACCCTCGAGGGCTTCACCGACGAAGACCGCAAACTCCTCGCCGACTCCTTCGTTTCGCAGGGCGGCTTGCAGTGCGGGTTCTGCATTCCCGGCATCGCCGTCCGCGCCAAGGCCCTTATAGAAAAGTCCCCCGAGCCAACCCGCGCCGACATCAAGCGAGCCCTCCTGCCCCATCTTTGCCGCTGCACCGGATACAAGAAGATTGAAGACTCCATCGACACCTACGCCAAAGCCAAGCGCGGCGAAGCTCCCCCCGAGTTCGATTGGTCCGGCCGCGTTGGTGGCTCGTTACCCAAATACCAAGGCGCCGACCTCGTCCTCGGCGACAAGCCCTACGTCGACGACATCAAGGTCGCCGGAATGGTCTACGGCGCCATGCGCTTTGCCGATCATCCCCGCGCCATCGTGAAGAGCATCGACGTCACGCCCATCGAAAACCTTCCCGGCGTCATCGCCGTCTACACCGCCAAGGACATCCCCGGCGAGCGCTTCCAGGGGCTCATCTATAAGGATTGGCCCCTCTTCATCGCGGAAGGGGAGAAGACCCATTGCGAGGGCGATGTGATCGCCGCCGTCGTCGCCGAGACTCAGGACCTCGCCCGTAAAGCCGCCGCGATGATTGACATCGACTACGAAGTCCTTGAGCCCGTTTCCGACCCACGCGAGGCCATCAAGCCCGGCGCCGCCATCGTCCACGAAGACACCCACCCCGACAGCAACCTCCTCTCCACCGCCAAGATCAAGCGCGGCAGCGACGTCGAGCAGGCGCTCGCCTCCTCCGCCTTCGTCATCAATGAAAGTTTCGAAACCCAGCGCATCGAGCACCTGTTCCTCGAACCAGAAAGCTGCCTCGCCATTCCCGGCAAGTGGTTCGCCGAAAACCCACCTGTTGAAGCCGACAGTGGCTGTTGCCAAAAACTCCGCTACGGAAGTTTCCAAGGCCCGGAAAGCGACACGGAACTTCACGTCCTCTCCCAATCTCAGGGAGTCTTCGACGACCGCCGCCAGATCGCCTCGGCCCTTGGCAAGCCCACTGAAAACGTCACAGTCGAACTCGTCAGCAACGGCGGCGGGTTCGGCGGTAAAGAAGACCTCTCCATTCAGGGCCAGACCTCGCTAATGGCGCACCTCACCGGCCGCCCGGTGAAAGTCACCCTCACCCGGCTCGAAAGCGTACGCCTCCATCCCAAACGCCACCCCATTTGGATGGAGTACTGGGTCGGCTGCGACGCCGAAGGCCACCTCACTGCCGTGAAATCACGCATGATCGGCGACACCGGAGCCTTCGCCAGCGTCGGCACCAAGGTTCTCGAACGCGCCGGAGGCCACGCCTGCGGCCCCTACAAAGTCGATCACGTCGACGTCGAAGCCCATTGCGTCTACACCAACAACGTTCCCTGCGGCGCGATGCGCGGATTCGGCGTGAACCAGGCCGCCTGGGGTATCGAGCAGATCATGGACCTCCTCGCCGACAAGGTCGGCATCGACAAATGGGAGATCCGCTGGCGCAACGCCCTCGACATCGGCGACACCTTCTGCACCGGACAGGTCCTCACCAAGAGCGTCGGCCTCAAGAAAACTCTCCTCGCCGTCAAGGACCAGTTCAAAGCGGCCAAGTACGCGGGCATCGCCTGCGGAATCAAAAACGTCGGCATCGGCAACGGCATGCCCGACGCAGGCGAAGCCGTCATCTCCGTCGACAAATTCGACGACGGCCGCCCCGGCGTGATCATCAACAGCGGCTTCACCGAAATGGGACAGGGGTTGCTCACCATCCTCATTCAATCGCTTTGCGAAGTCGTCCCCGTCGACCCACGGCGCGTTCAGGTGCGCATCGACACCACCAAGCCCACGCCCTGCGGAATGACCACCGCCAGCCGCGCCACCGTGCTCGGAGGCAACGCCGTCATCGACGCCGCCGGAAAGTTCAAAGCCGCCCTCGGGGCTGGCGCGAACCCCAATGGCAACGGATACGTCTCCGAAGAAGCCCTCAACGCCGTCGTCGGCAGTTCATGGCTCGGCGCATGGGAGCAAAACGACACCGTGCCCCTCGGCTCTCTCCGCGGAAAAGACGGCGGCCCGATCAAGACCCACCTCAGCTACGGCTTCGCAACCCAAGTCGCCCTCCTCGACGACGAAGGCAGCCTGCAAAAGATCATCGCCGCCCACGACGTCGGCCGCGTGATGAACAAAATGACCCTCGATGGCCAAATCGAGGGAAGCGTCCACATGGGCCTCGGCTACGCCCTGACCGAAGACTGCCCCAGCGAAAACTCACGCCTGCAGGTCAAAGACCTGCGCACCTTTGGCGTCCTTCGCGCCAACGAAATGCCCGAGGTCGAAGTCATCTGTATCGAGGAACATGAAGAGGACGGCCCCTTCGGCGCAAAGGGCGTCGGCGAGATCGGCCTCGTGCCCACAGCGCCCGCAGTCGCCGGTGCCAGACGCGCCTTCGACGGCGTCTTTCGGACAAAATTACCCATGGATCGATGACGACGCGATAATTTCACTGGCTAACCCGGAGCGAACCTGCTACCTCTTCGTTATCCAGTGAACGCACAGGTTCCATACGACCTGAAAAAAACTAATCGATGAAGTTGGGCTGATGTTCCCCGAAGATATCCGCACATTCATCAACAGCTTCGCCCCGCTCCTTGAGGCCCTGAACGAAGGCGCCCTCATCGGTGGCCCCGGCGCGACCATTTACTACGCCAATAGAATCTACTGCGAGATGGTCGGCAGCAAAGCCGAAGACATCATCGGTCGCAGCGCCCTCGAATTCTACGACGAAGAAGCCCAAGCGGAGTTTCGCAAAATCCTCTACTCCCTACCTCAGGGAGAAGAATCCAAATACGAATTCTACGTCGACCATCCCATCCGAGGCAAAATCCCCGTCCACGTCGCCGTCGGCCAACTCTCCCACCTGCCCAACGCACCCACCGGGCTCGTCGTCGTCACAGTCACTGACATCAGCGAACTCAAAAGCGCCCAAGAGATCATCAGTCGGCAAGCCAGCGAGCTCGAAAAGCAGGCGCGCCACCTCGAAAGGCAAGTCCGCTCACGGAGTTTCGAACTCCATGAAGCCAACTTCGACGCCATCTACATGCTCGCCCTCGCCGGCGAAGCCCGCGACGCCGACACCGGCGCACACGTCCGCCGCATCCAGCACACCAGCGAAGCCCTCGCCGTCGAACTCGGCCTCGAAATGTGGGAAGCCGTCGAGATAGGATACTCCTCAATTCTCCACGACATCGGCAAGATGGTCCTCTCCGACCGAATCCTGAAAAAAAGCGGCCCCCTCACAGAAAACGAACGCCTCGAAATGCAACGCCACACCATCGCAGGAGAGCGCATCCTCGGCCAGCGCGGCTTCTTCGAAACCTCCCGCCGCATCGCCCGCAGCCACCACGAAGCCTACGACGGCACCGGCTACCCAGATCGCCTCTCCGGCGAAGACATCCCCATCGCCGCCCGCATCGTCGCCGTCGCCGACATCTACGACGCCCTCGTCCACGAACGATCCTACAAACGAGCCTGGGACACCTCCGCCGCTTGCCAGTACCTCGAAGCCCAATCCGGCCTCCACCTCGACCCCCACATCACCAAGGCCTTCCTCCGCCTCCAACAAGAAGGCGAAATCCGAAGACTCTACGACCTCGTCGCCCGCCTGGAAGAAGAACCCCGAATGCCCGCCGAAAGCAGCGGCGTCTTCAAGATACCCTCCGGCCTGTAACAACCCCACCGACCCTGAAAGGGTCGCCCAAACTGACGAACCACCCTTATCACCTCCTATGTTGCGCCGGGCTTCAGCCCGGCGATGACCGATCGCAAAAAGGAACCTAAGCGCGCTTTAGCGTGCTTTCTGTCTACCCACCACCCCCCTCCCAACAAAAAATCCCCCCGACGCATCGCGTCGGGGGGACGTTTCATGAGTTACCGTCGTTAACTTAGAACAGGTTCCAATCGCTCACATATGAGAGATCGAACACCGTGTATCCGAAATCCTCGAGTGTACCGATTTCGAATTCCTCGTACTCGCGGAGTTCTACACCCTGACTCACCGCGTGACGCATCACGGCGGTATTCGGCGTCGGCCCTGTGAACTGCCAGTGCGAAACGCTGCTGCCGGGGCTCCATGACCCAGGAGTGTACACATAGGGATCTGCACCAAGAGCCGCCGTCGCTTCCGCTCCCGAGAACTTGATCGTGTTATCGCCACCGGTCAGGCTACCGCCCTGAAACGCCTGTGTCGACGGATGCCAAACTTCCAGATCGGCGCTTGTGCGCAGCGCCTGATCATACGTCGTGAACGTATCTGAGTTGAAGGGTGCCATCTGGAACGCGCTGGAACCGTTCTCCTCAGAAAGGCCCGCGAAACCCAAACCATG
>JAUIGD010000473.1 GCA_030430255.1 Verrucomicrobiia bacterium | reverse complement strand
CAAGCTCGCCGCCGCCGCCGCCCTGCGCGACGACCTCGCCACCAACGTCCAGGAGTCACTGGCCATCGAAGCCGCCTTCCTCGAACTGTTCGGGTAGGACAGGCCGGGAGGAATGGCGCGAAGCCCGGGTCGATCACCAGGCTCTGGGCTGCGGCTTGCCCTCGTGGACGCTGAGGGCGTGCGCGTGGTGCCCGGCTCGGGCAGGGTGTTGGCCCAGCCGCTTCGCCGGTCCCTGCCGCCTGCTCAGCCTCAAAGAATGGCGGCGCCGGGCCTGCGGATGTGGTGATCGATCCGGGTTCGGAGTCTGTCGGACTGAGGACTCTCGAGCCCGAACGCTTTCGACTTTCGATCCGATCCGATACGATGGTGAGGAGTTGATCGAGATCAGCGACGCGACAGCGGGACGATTTGGGCAACTTGAAAAACGGTTCGCGCCGGGAGGGTAAGTCCGACAGGTCCTCAGCCCGGCCGCGTCCCCGCGGGCCGGGGACGATCATCACGACACGCGCGCGCCACACCGCCTACCGCTCCAGCGCGTAGGCCGCCGCCCCCTTGACCACCGCGAAGTCGCCGAGGCTGGCCACCTTGATCTTGATGCCCTCCGCCAAGGCCGGGGAGGCATTGGCCTTGATCGCATCGCGCAAGCCCTCGATGTAGAGGTCGGGCATCTTCTCGACCAAACCGCCGCCGAGCACGATGGTGTCCGGCGCCAGCAGGTCGACGACCGCCGAGGCACCGAGCCCGAGGTAGTCGATGCTGCGTTTCATGATCCTCCGCACGGCGCGTTCTCCGCGGTCGATGGCCTTCTTGATCGTGCCGCTCTTGATCGCCTTGATGTCGGTGCCGGCGATCTCCATCACCGAGGGCGCGCCGCCGCGGGCCGCCTCGGTCGCACACGCGGCGGCGACCCCCAGCCGCCCGGCCAGCGCCTCCAGCCGCACCGGGTCGCCGACCTTCCCCTCCAGGGTCGTGCCCGCCAGCCGGAGGTTGCCGATCTCCATGCACGACGCCGCGCGTCCCCGCAGGATCTTGCCCTCGTAGACGAACCCGCCGCCGACGCCGGTGCCGGGGAAAATTCCGAGCAGCGAGCGCGACCCCTGCCCCGCCCCCATCGCATACTCGGCGTAGGTCCCCGCGTCGACGTCGTTGAGCACGGACGCTTTGACGCCGAGTTTCTCCTCGATGTAGTCGCCGATGAACACATCGCCCCAGCCGAGGTTCGTCGCCCCGCGCAGGATCCCCTTCTCGAAATCGACGACCCCGGGGCAACCGATGCCGAAGGCGGTCAGCTGCTTGGCGTCGACGCCAGCGTCCTTCATCGCCTCCTCCGTGGTCGAGACGATGCGCCGCAGGCCGACCTTCTCGCCCTCGTGGCCGTTGGTCGGCACGCGGGCGGAACCCTTCACCTCGAAGTCCTCGTCGAGCACCACGGCGAACATCTTGGTGCCCCCGAGGTCGAAGCCGATGCTGTATTTGTTTGCCATCGCCCCCCTTCTTACCCGCGCGCCGCCGGATGCCAAGGATCAATTCGGTGGCGCGGAGCGCGCCGCTCCCCCGGGTCCCGCCCCGAAACTCACACGTCCTCGTCGGGTTCGATCTCCGCCTGCCCGGGCGGGACGTGCGGGACGAACCGGAAACTCATCTCGTCGCCCGTGCGGCCGGCGGCGCGGTCGGCGGCGCGCTGGAACCGCTCCTGCGCCCGTACCGCCTTCTTCCCCTTCGGCGGTTTCAGACGCCGGTAGGTGCCATCTTCCTCCATCTCGTAGGCTTGGGCGTTGTCGATGAAATGCCCGTCGAGGATCTGCGACAGCCGGGATCGGGCGCGCTTGTCGCCGACCTCCACCAACAGTTCGACCCGCCTGTCGAGGTTTCGCTCCATGAGGTCGGCGCTGCCGATGAAGAGCGAGGGGTCGCCGCCGTTGTGGAAACGGAAGATGCGCGCGTGTTCGAGGTAGCGGCCGACGATGCTGGTGACCGTGATGTTCTTGCTGTATTTCTTCAGGCCGGGGATCAGACAACAGATGCCGCGCACGTTGAGCCGGATTTTCACCCCGGCGCGCGACGCTTTGTAGAGCGCCTCGATCATCGCCGCGTCCTGCAGGCTGTTGATCTTGATATCGATGCCGGCCTCGTCGCCGCGCGCGGCACGCTCGGTCTCGGCGGCGATCAGGTCGGCGATCTTTCGCCGCAGGAAAAAGGGCGCCACCGCGAGGTGGTTCATCGGTTTGAGCCGCGATCCCCCCGTGAGCGCGTTGAACAAGGCCGAGGCCTCCTTGCCCAGCGATTTGCGCGCCGTGAGGTAGCTGACGTCGGTGTAGAGCCGCGCGGTGACCTCGTTGTAGTTGCCGGTGCCGAAGTGCGAATAGTATGCCAGCCCCCCCCCTTCGCGGCGCAGGACCAGCGTCGCTTTGCAGTGGGTCTTCAAGCCTTGCACCCCGTAGAGGATCTGCACCCCCGCCCGCTCCAGTTCCTCGGCGCGCTCCAGATTGCGCGCCTCGTCGAAGCGCGCCTTGAGCTCGACCACGACGACGACCTGCTTGCCGTTTTCGGCGGCGCGGATCAGCGCGCTGATCACGCGGCTGTGCTTCGCCGTCCGGTAGAGCGTCTGCTTGATCGCGGTGACCTTCGGATCGGCCGCGGCCTGCTCGACCAAGGCCATCACCGGCTCGTAGCTCTCATAGGGGTGGTAGAGCAACATGTCCCCCGCCGACAGGAGCTTGAAGATGTCGGTGCCCGGGTTCCAGCCAGCGGGCGAGGCCGGTTCCCATGGGGTCACGGCCAGTTCCTTCTTCCCCGGCACGAGGGCCAGCGACATGAAATCCGCGAGCGCGAGCGGCTCGCGCGACGGGTAGATGTGCGAAGCCCTCGCCCCCAAAGCGGTGCGCAGATAGCTGGCGATGCTGCGGGGGCAACCCTTGGCGACCTTGAGCCGCACGCAGGCGCCCGTGCGGCGCTCGGCCAACAGGTCGCCCATCTGCTTCGCCAGATCGTAGGTCCCCTCCTCCTCCAGAGAGATGTCGGCGTTGCGGGTCATCCGAAACACCCCCGTCCCCGTCAACATCTCGTCGGGGAAAAGATGGCCCGCGAACATCGTGACCACATCTTCGACGAGGACGAACTGGTGCCCCTTGGTCTCGGGGATCGGCACGAAGCGCGGCAGGGTCGGCGGGATCGGCACCAGGACGCGGCGCACCGGTTCCAAGAGGTCGGACTTCAGTTCACAGAGGCAGCAGATCTGGCCACCCGGGACGGTCCCCGCCCCGGCCCCCCATCCCGCCTCCGCGGGCGCCATGCGCAGCGGCGTCAGGAGCGGCAGGATCGAGCCTTCGAACACCCGGGCGAGGTAGTCGGTGATGCTCGGCGTCAGGTCCGAGACCTTGAGCCGCCGGATGCCGCCCTCCGCCAGCGCCGGGAAGATCTCCTCGGCGAGCAGGCGCTGTTGCTCGGCCTCCATGATCACCACCCGCTGCCGGATGAGGCGCAGCTGCTGCACCGGCGTGAGCCCCGCGGCGTCGCGGCTCCGCTTCCCCACCCGGCGCAACACCTCCAATCCGCCGACCCGCACCATGAAGAACTCGTCGAGGTTGGAGGCAGCGATGGCGATGAATTTCAGCCGCTCGAGAGGGGGCAGATTCGGGTCCGCAGCCTGATCCAGCACCCGCTGGTTGAACTCCAGCCAGCTCAGTTCTCGGTTGGTGAACGGGATCGTCATTGCGCTCGCCTCCGGACGCTCGTGCGGAGGAGACGCCCATCCTAACGCCAGCCCCAAGCTCCGAAAGGTCTAAACCCGCCTCCGAAACGATTTTCGGTGACGATCTGGTCACATTGGCTCGCGCCGCAGTCGGGGCGGCCTGCACGGGGGCACTCTGCGTCGAAATTGTCACCCGAATCACGGTTTCTGAACGAATGCTCGGCAGCACATATGGCCTCCTGTTTCGAAATCGCCCGAATGCTTTCCCGAACCTGCCTCGCCGCTCTGCTGTCCGCCGTCTTCGCCGCTGCGGGATGCCACACGCTGCCCGTTCCGCCGATGGCGACCACCAGCCCGCACCCGCTCCTGCCCGTCGACAAATTGGAGGGCGAGCATGCCGAGAAGACCTTCGTCCTCGGCTCCGATTGGTCGCATGGCCCGTGGGTGCTCAAGCGTGGCGCGAAGATCTCCTTCCGTCCCGACGGCACCGGTCACTTCTCCGCCGTGGTCTATGCCAGAGAGGACATCGGCGTCGATGAACTCCACTTCCAATCGATCCAGTATGGCGCGGACGGCAATGTGCTATTCGCCTTTCCGGACAACCCGGTCGGCTACCCCCTGCACATCCGGCGCCCGCTGAAGGACTTTCCCTACGACGCCGACTTCGGCTTCGACCCTCGCCACTACCACTCCATCAGCGAGGCGAAGTTTTTCGCCCGCCTCCGCATCCACGGCGGTGGCGCCGCGGCGGAAGCAGGCGCACCGGAGTAGCGACGAATCCCCCTCCACG
>JAUIGD010000472.1 GCA_030430255.1 Verrucomicrobiia bacterium | reverse complement strand
TCACCGTCCTGAAGAGCTATTGTTTCAACCACAAGGCGTGCCTGGTGTTCTTTGGCGGAACGGGCACCCCGGCCGGCACCCAGCCTTCACTCTCCCGACCTACAGGAGCCACCGATGCTCCGTCCTATGCCCTCTCACTTTTCCCTATAGGGCAGCGTTCTGAACCTACCCGCCAACCAACTAGCCGCCAAGTTTGCTCGGGAGGCATCGGTGGCGTCCACTCCGACAGCGGACCTAAGCGGTGGCTTGAACGATTGCGACGAGATTTCCATTGCTCTATCTCCCAATCAAATCTCCCGCGTGGGTGTAGACACGCCAGCGGTCGGATTAAAGAGACTCGTTCCACCGCGAAGCCCCCCTCGAGAGGATACTCGCCAGGCGGGTGGACCACCCCGCATCCATCCGCTCGCTGAGCTTGGGGGCGGTTTGTCGGGGTGCGGTGATTTGCTGCCGCGCCGTCGGCGGCACGGTCTTCAGCATGCCGCACTTCCCCTAAAGGTGGATTCTGATCGAGAGCGTCATCCGGTGAGCGCACGAGCCTGTGCTTGCGCGACCAGGTAGCCGTCGAACCCGACGTTCTCCGTGGGCAACAGGTTCGCCCTTCCGGCGCCCCGGGTGACTCTGCTGGCGAAATCGACGCCGGTCTTCTTCGTGAGGGCTTTTAGACCCCACTTCCGGCGGTTGGTGCCGTCCTTGGCCACCACGCCCTCCTCCTCGGGGCCGACCAAGGTGTTGCCGCTGCGCAGCTCGAGCGGCTCGTAACCGATGGGCTCGAGCCAGAGGGCGATGCGCCGGGCGAGGTAGGGCTGGGCGACGCGACCATCCTGGAATAGGCTGAGGAAGTTCGCCTTATTGAGGCCGAGCTGGGTCGGGGCGCCGCAGGGCATCTTCACCGGGTCGCCCACGCCGTCCGGCGCCGGCTGGAAGCGGTGGTCGTCCAGCACGATCGGCGGAAGGACCTTGCCGGGCACAGTGATGGCCGAGCCTTTGATCGAGAGAATATTTTGAGGCATTTTTTTCTCGTATGTAGATATGTTTGGGTCTCTGCCATTTTCGCGGAGTCTACAGGGACTCTTGGCGGAGTTTTAGGAACAGGTATTTGAGGTCGCGGACGCCGCAGCTCCTCGTGATGACCCTCGAGACGGTGGCGTTGAAGGATTCCAATAGGCCGGTGGTGAACGAGTGCCGGCAGTAGGCGACGATGCCGTCGTGGGCCGCCAGCACCGAGCCGGCGAACTTCTCGAAGGCTGCCAGGCCGGAGGCTTTTGCCATGCCGCACCACCGGTGCAGGTAGTTGGAGGCGGCCCCGGGGTAGACGTAGTCCCAGAGCCGCTTGAAGGCGTCCTTGAGCACGTAGGCCGCCGACAGGTTCTCGTTGACGGCCAACAGCTCGCGCAGCTCCCGCCGGCGGTCGGGGGCGAGGTTCTCGCGGTTGGTCAAGAGCAGGTAGCGCGAGCCCTTCACCACCTTCTTCCCCTCGCCCTGGGCCGCCCGCCACTCGGAGCGGCGCACCTCGTCCACGGCGTCGCCCAGGTTGGCGACGAGGTGGAACTTGTCGTAGACGATCCCGGCGCCCGGCAGGTTCCCCTCGACGCAGGCCTTGTAGGCCCCGGCGCGGTCGATGCACACCGCCTCGATGCTTTCCATTTGCTCTGAGCTCAGGAGGTCGAAGAAGCCCCCGAGGCTGTCTTTCTTCTTACCCTCGGCCATGTAGAGGAGCTCCCCGCTCTCGCCGTCGAGCACGAGCGTCACGTAGCCGTGGCCCTTGCGCACGGACTTCTCGTCGACGAGCAGGACGCGGATGCCGTAGAGGCGCGGCGCCGGCAGAGTGCGCTCCAGCACGGCCTTGTCGTAGTGCCGGGCCGTGGACGCACCGACGCCGAAGAGGGCCTCCGCCGCGGCGGGCGGCGCCCTGCGGCAGGCCTGGCTCACCGCCTTCATGAGCCACCCCGTCGCGTTGGCGCACGGGTCGATCAGCGACGGTCGCAGCGTGCTGCATGTCCCACACTCTGAGCACTTTAGCTGCAGGGCCGGGCAGCGCACCCGGACCTCTCGCACGGGGCCGAGCGGCAGGTCGCGCGCCGTGTTGAACTCCTCCCGGTTGATCGCCGCCGCGCCCTCGCAACAGGGGCAGCGCGGGGTGAAGCGGCGGTCGCCGCGCAGCGTGACGACTATTTGAACGCCGTCGAACTCGGCGCTATCGAGGCAGTAGCCCTCGGATCGGAAGAGCTGGGTGAAGAGGTTTTGAACATCCCCCCAACCCGCGCCGATCCGGGGGCAATTCAACCCTCTTCGCCCGATTCCTTCCGCGAAATGGCAGAGACCCGTCTTTTTTTGGTTCCGGTAGTTGGTAGTTCTAAATTGAAATCACTCTTCGCTGAGCTGCCTTGCGATCGCGTCGATGTCGAACCTCAAGCAGCGCCCGAGCTTGATCGCCTTTATTCTTCTTGTCCGAACCAGGTTGTGGACGTGCCTGGGCGTGACGTTGAGGAAGACTGCTACATCCTCGATGGTGCCGAGCGGCCTTCGTTCTGTGGCGGGTGGTTTCTCAGCCATTTGTGCTACAGGTTTTTGCTTGTTCCAGGCCGCGTGCCAGACACCCCCTCGATAGCAGCCATCGCGGCCTAGCACCCACAATCAGGTATTCTGGGGGTTCGATGATACCCTCAATGATCAACCACACGCTATTCATCCCCCGCCTCCCCATTCTCCCTCTGATCTAAGAAACGTTTGATTTCCGCTACCGGGATTAACACATGCCTGAGGACTCGGTTCACCCGAAGGTGTTGCCGACTTATCAAGCGCCTGATGGTGACCTCCGAGACGCCAAGAATCTCTGCGGCTTCCTTAATCTTATATGCAACTCTTTGAGAGCCGAACTCTGCTGACTTTTTCATACCTCATAAAGTCCTACGAGTGCCTAAATCCATCTGTGTATATTCGGGTCTTTTCCCCTTTCACATCCGCTCAACTGTCACAAACCTCGGTGAGGACACCGACCAGTATCTGGAATCCCCACGAATTCAGTGGGTGAATGATCAGCCAGCGGGTTGTCCTCGGGCGGCCTGCGAGATCGCATGCGACAGGCGCCCCCTGGCCCCCTGCATTTGCAGGAGAACCGAAGCTTTCCGCATTGAGCACTACCATGAGTAGCCCCGACGCAACCGCTGTCTTCGCCACCTCCGGGAACCCTGGAAAGCCTAGGTTTGAAGTGGCCCCGGCATTGTTGCCAGCTGAATCGCTGTTTTTTTGATGCTGTCCGGGTGGGCTTTGGTTCTCGTTTCGGTGTGATTCTGGGTTCCCCGATTTTCGGAGAGGTGGAGCGCAGGCCGGCGAGCGGAGCGAGCAGGCCGTAGCGGAACCTCTCCGAAAATCGGTCGCCGGAGGGAGGCTCAGGGCTCAGGCGGCGGCGGGCATCTCGGCGGCGGGTGCGTAGAGGCTCCAGGGCGTTGCGTAGCCGAGCGTCTGGTGCTTGCGGCGGTGGTTGTAGTAGCTCATCCACTCTTCGATGTGCCCCCCCCGAGCTCGGGGAGGTCGCCGTAGCTCCAGAGCCGCAGCCTCTCGTATTTGAGGCTGCGCCACAGCCGCTCGATGAACACGTTGTCCATCCAGCGCCCGCGCCCGTCCATGCTCACGCGGATGCCACACCCCTCCAGCTCCCCGACCCACTCGCGGCTCGTGAACTGAGAGCCTTGGTCGGTGTTGAAGATGCCGGGCACGCGACCGGTGGACGCCATCGCACGGCGCAGCGCCCGCAGGCAGAACTCAGTGTCCATCGTGTTGCTCAGCTCCCACGCCAGGACCGCGCGCGTGTGCCACTGCTCTGCCCGGAGGGCTCCCCTTTGGCGAAGCCTGACCGCAGACCTGCGAAGCAGGTAATCCATGATCGCCACCAGGTAAGCGTGCCCCTTGGCCATCGGGATGTAGGTGATGTCCGCGCACCACACCTCGTCGGCGCCAGCGATCTACACCCCCCTCAGAAGGTAGGGGTAGACGGGGTTCTCCGGCGACGGCTCGCTCGTGTAGGGCTTCGGCGCCATCGCCTCGATCCCCATCAGCTTCATCAGCCGCCGCACGCGGCCCCGGCCGACGCCGTGGCCGAGGTCGCGCAGCTCAAGCACGATCTTCCGCGACCCGAGGAACGGGTGCTCGGTGTGGATCGCGTCGATCTGCCGCATCAGCTCCAGGTCCTCCGCGGTGCGCTTCGGCGCTCGGGAGGCGAGGCGGTTGCGGTTCACGTCGAGCAACTCGCACTGCTTGCGGATTGAGAGCTGGGGGTGGTCGCGCTCGATCATGGCCTTTCGCTCAGGTCGACCCCCAGCTCCCCGCACTTTTCTTCGAGGAACTCCTTCTCGATGACCGATGACCAGCTGTAAGCGGTTAACGGAGCCCCTCTGGCGGAGGCGGGCGTAGGTGCCATGCTTGGCGCATCTATGGCATCTACGCGAGAAGAGCTCTCCACGACGATCATCAGGAGCGACCGCAGCGGTCGCCCGCGC
>JAUIGD010000471.1 GCA_030430255.1 Verrucomicrobiia bacterium | reverse complement strand
GGGCAATATCGGCGGAGACGGAGCTCCGCCCTCCAAGGGGAGGTGCCCGAGCGGCGGGACGCCGCTGGGACGGACATCGGCGGGACGCCGATGCCACGGTGTCAACGCAGGCGCATCGCCAGTCCGGACGCGGCGATCGGGGGGGACGAGGCGATCAGGGAGGATTGAGGGGGCGCGCGGTGGGGGCCGCCCATGGCGGTTCCAGGTTTGAGGTGCGCTTTGGGGGGCAATATCGGCGGAGACGGAGCTCCGCCCTCCAAGGGGAGGTGCCCGAGCGGCGGGACGCCGCTGGGACGGACATCGGCGGGACGCCGATGCCACGGGGTGCCCTCCGGATCAGCGCAGGCGGACGCCGACTGTGAAGAAGCGGCGGGGGCCAGAGGTGTCGACGCCAGCCTGCCACTGGCCGCCGCCGAGGTGGGTGACCTGCGCGGGGACTTCGGTGAAGCCGCCGAGGTCGTCGGTGGCGGAGATGAAGAACTCGAAGGCGTCCGCGTACTCCTTCGGCCACCCCCAGCGGAGGAGGCCGTCGCCCGGCAAGCTTTCGTCGATCTCGGGGTCGACGAAGGCGAACTTCAGCGGCGGTTCGGCGGGCGTATCCGCCGGGTCGGTCGGGTCGGTTCCGGCGAGGTATTGGTGGAGCAGGGTGTAGCCGCTGCCGTCGGGCGAGGACTCGTTGTCCTGGCCGCTCGCGCCGAAGAAGAAGAGTTCGAAGTCGTCGGGCAACAGGTTGCCATCCGCATCGCCGGGGCTCGGCGCGGCGAGCGTGAGCAGGCTCACGGCGTAGACCTCGACGGGATGGGGGTCGGCGGCGGGGTCGAGGTCGTCGAACGCGCTGACGATGAGCCCGGCACCGGGGGCGAGCTCGAGCGCCTCGGGCAACTCGTAGGGTGAGCCGTCGGCGGCGCGCAGTTCGAAGGTGTCGCCGACCGCGTCGAGCCCGAGCAACTCGCCGTCTGCGCCGGGGGGGAGGAGTTCGAGGTTGAGGAGGATCGACGGGCGCGGGGGGAGCGCGGTGATGGCGAAGACGGCGTTGCGCGCGGCGTCGACTTCGGCGGGGTCCAAGCCGAGCAACGCCGCGTAGTCCGCCTGGAGGAAGCCGAAACAGATGAAGTCGCGGAGGACGGTGATCGGCGGGGGGAAGGTATCCGGGTTGACGTTGTTCATCGAGCCGCTGATCACATAGATGCCCTCGGTCAGCGCGCGCAGCGCCGCCATGTCGGGATCGGGGCTCGCACCGTCGTTGGCGACCGCCGCCTCCACGGTGGCCAACAGTTCCTTGGAGCGGAGCTCGTCGGAGGCGAAGGGCGGTCCGAAGCCGAAATCGACCGGCGACTCCAGGTCGAGCAGGTCGCCCGGGCCGATCGATGTCAGCATGAACGAGCCCGCCTCGCCGGGGCGGTACGGGGTGAGGGAGAGCTTCTCGACTGACTCGATGACGAAGCGGTTCGACAGCGACCACCCGAGGCGGGCTTCGACGAGCAGGAGCGTCAGGGTGTCGTAGATGGAGATCTCGGTGTCGAGGGAGGGAGCGGGGGCGGCGGCTTCGGCCGCGGCGCGGGCGTCGAGCCATGCGGCGGCGTTGGCCGCGGCGCCCTGGCCGTGGTCGTAGGTGAAGGCCGCCGGCGTCGGGTCGTAGGGCTCAGGGGCGGGGATCAGCTTCGCCAGCTCGCGGCCGCGGTGGGGGTCGCCGCCGCCCTGGACATCGAAGTGGGTGGCGGTGCCGAGGACGAGCAGGCGGTCCTCGTGGTCGACCGGCAGCGCCGTGAAGGCGGCGGCGGGGAGGCCTGGGGTCGCTGCGGCGGTGCCTTGGCCTAGCAAAATTCCGGAAACATCGTAGGCGCGGATCTCGGTGCCCACCGCGGCGGCGCCGGGGGCGCCGTCGACCCAAGGGCGCGGGGTCACGGCGAGATCGATCTTCGCCAGCGATTCCTCGCGCCCGGCGGGGAAGTCCCCGCCGTCGTCGAGCGCGCTGCCCTCGAGGGCCTCGGCGAGGTCCGAGTGCCCGTCGCCGTCCGAGTCCGAACCGAGGGTGGGGTCGACCGCCTCGGCGAGTTCGACGAAGTCGGGGAGGGTGTCGCCGTCGGCGTCCATCTCCTCCGGCGAGCGGTCGAAGGTGTAGGTCGCGGTCACGAGGCGGGAGGTCTCGCCGGTCGGCAGGACGGCGTAGGCCTCGAACTCCGTGTCGGTGAAGATCCAGCGCGGGCTGCTGTATTTGATGAACCTCCCCGCACCGGTGCGGAAGTAGAGCGTCGCGCCGGGCGTGCCCGAGGCGAGCGTCACGGCGACGGCGGCGCCGTAGGTGCCGGAGGCCGGGGCGATCGAGCAGTCGAGGGGCAGGCCGCCGAGGACGGCGGCGTCGGTCGAGAGGCTGACGATGCTGATGGCGGGGGTGTGTTGGTTGGTGCTGAGCGCGGCGGTGCCGGGGTAGGCCGGGCCGAGCGTGCGTGTCTGGGCGCCGCCGAGGCCGAAGGTGGATCCGGTGAAGGTCTCCCCGGTCACCCTGGCGAGGGCGCCCGGGATCGGGTCGCGGGTCCAGTCGCGGTAGCTGAGTTGGCCGAGCAGCTTCGGGTTCTCGTCTTGAAAGGGGGTGCCGGCCCAGAAGAAGACGTTCCCGGCTGGGGCGGGGCGGCTTTCGAGGCCGTCGGGGAGCAGATCGGTGCCGACCGGCGAGTGGCCGCTGCCGTTGTATTTGTAGCGGTGGGCGTGGGAGCTCGAACCCGCGGCGCCGGACAAGAGCAAAAATTCGCCGGAGGGCAGCGGGACCGCGCCGGTGGGCGGGTCGTTCAGGGCGGAGAGGTCGGGCGCCCCCTCGACCGAGAACCCGCCGGCGGCGGTGTAGCTGAGGGTGGCGACTTGGCCGTCCGTGCTGATGGCCAAGATCAGCGGCGGCCCGGTGTCGAGCGGCAGCAGCAGCGCGGGTTTGAAGGGGAGCGGGTGGGTGGCTGGTGGGCCGAAGCCGCCGGCGGCGCCGCGCAGGACGGTGGCGTCGCCGGAGTCGGGCTGGTAGACGACGAAGTCGACCGCGCCGGGTTCGAACTCGCCGGTGGCGAACTCCGAGCCGGCGGGGAACGGGCCTGCGGTGTCGATGCCGACGAAGCCCGCTCCCGAGCCGTCGATGGCGGCGAGCTGTTCCGCGCCCGGTCCGGAGGCGGCCCAGGCGACCAGGCGCTCGGCGCCGCCCGGAGTGAGGGGGGCCGGGGTCAGGGCACGCAGGTCCGCGAGCGGCAGCGTGTCGCTGGCGAATGCGGTCGGCGTGTCGCCCTTGCGGGCGGAGAGCGTCGCGTCGCCGGTGATGCTGAAGTTCGAGGCGGCGGCGACGTCGAGCGGGTCGCCGGGGACGACGTCGTAGAGGGCGACGCCGCCCGGTCCCGGGCCGGCGAAGTGGTCGGCCTCCGGGGCGGCGAAGTCATCGACCCCGGCGAGGCGCACGACCTGCAGGCGGTTGGCGGTCGGGGAGGCGAACAGGATGGCGTTGCCGCCGGCGCCGGGGCCGTCGAGGTCGCCGAGGGCGAGGTCGGTCAAGCCGGGCGCTCCGGAGGGCAGCTCGCCGGTCCAGTCGAAGGAGCCTCCCGGGCCGGGGAAGGCGGCGCGGAAGAGGCCGGTCTCGATGTCGGCGACGACGATCTGCGGGCCGCCGTCGGCGTTCGCCGGGGCGGTGGCGAAGAGGGTGCCGCCGTGGCGGTGGGCGCCGGCCGCCGCTGCCGCCGCGGTGCCTAGCAAAACGGTGGCAACAAGGGATCGGGTCGGTTTTGGAAGGCTTCTCATGGGGTCGGGATGGTTACGGCGTTGGTGTAGAACACGCGGTCGATCTCGCGGTCGGCGTCGAAACGGACGACGTAGTAGAGGTAGCTGGCGCCGCCGAGGACCGGGTGGCGGTCGAGGGCGTAGATGGCGAGGCGGTTCGAGGCCGGTTTGATCGGGTCGTCGATGACCGCGACATAGGGGTCGTGGACGAGCGTGATGTCGGAGCCGCCGTCGGTGGTGTGTTCGTGGGCGATCTCCTCCAGCACCGGGGATACCTGGACGACCTGGCCCGAGACTTGCGGGAAGGCGGCGTTCGGCACCTGCACGCGGTAGAGCAGAAGCGGGACGACCTTGGGTTGGTCGAGCTCCTGGGTGAGCCCGCGGTAGAGGTGGTCACAGGGATCGTGATGCCCCGGGGTCTTGTAGGTGATCACGACCGGCTCGCCGGGCTTGGCCGCGGGGGCGATGTCCGGGGTCGCGTAGGAGCCGACCGCGGTGTTCTCCAGGTATTCGCCGATGCGGACTCCGACGCCCTGCCAGCCGCCGTCGATGTCGATGAAGCTGGCCAGCATGTCGGGGTGGAAGGCGGTCGAGGGGACGGCGGGGGGAAGGTCGCGCGCGGGCCAAGGGACGTTTGGGCCGGGGGCGACATCGCCGGCGCGCCAGGTGAAGGTCTGCTGGTTCGAGTGCTCGCCGCGCAGGCGGCCGGCGTCGGGGGGCGCAGCCGCGAAGGGGCCGGGGCCGACGGCGCGG
>JAUIGD010000042.1 GCA_030430255.1 Verrucomicrobiia bacterium | reverse complement strand
CGGCGGCCGTGTCGAGGGCGAGGCCGGCTTTGGGTTTCTTGTCCGACTCCGACTTCTGACCGGTGTGGCAGCTGTTGCACTTCGCCGCCATGATCGGTGCGATGTGGGTCTTGTAATCGACTTGGGCGGGGATCTGCTGCGCCTCCAGGGCGGCGGGGGCGGCGAGGCTCAGGGCGATGGCGGCGGCGTGGGTTCGGCTCATCATGGCGGGTGGGCGGGGGACAAAAAAGGAGGGGCACGGCGCGCGTGCCCCTCCTCTGGAATCGGGGGTCGGGGCTCTCTCTAGGCTACGCGAAGACCTCCTTCACCGGCTTGGCTTCGTCGCCGATGGTGAAGGGGCGGCCGGACGAGGAGGTGACCGTGCGGTCGGTGGCCAAGCCGAGGGCGTGGCCGATGGTCGCGTTGAACATGCCTGGCGTGACCCCGTTCTCGGCCACCATCCGGGCGTTGCGATCGCTGGCGCCGTAGACGAAGCCGCCCTTCACGCCACCGCCGGCCATGAGGCAGGTGAAGGCGCGCGGCCAGTGGTCGCGCCCGGTGTTGCCGTTGATGTCCGGCGTGCGGCCGAACTCCGTGCCGAGCACGACCAGGGTGCGATCGAGCATGCCGCGGCGGTCGAGATCGCTGATGAGGGCGGCGAGCGCCTGGTCGAGCACCTGGCAGCGCGCCTCGACGGAGACGAAGTTGTCGACGTGGGTGTCCCAGCCACCGAGGGTGACCTCGACGAAGCGCACCTGGTGCTCCACCAAGCGGCGGGCGAGCAAGCAGCCTTGGCCGAAATTGTTGTGGCCGTAGTAGTCGCGCACCTTGCCGTCCTCGTGCTGTAGGTCGAAGGCCTTGAGGTCTTCGCTGGTCATCAGCTTGACGGCTTCGTCGTAGAGTTCGCTGTACGTCTTGACCTGCTTCTGGCCGAAGCGGCCATGGAAGTCCTGGTTCATGCGGTCGGCGATCGACAGGCGCTTGTTGAACTCCTCCTCGCTGACGGACCCGGCGCGCATCGAGTCCTTCAGACCCGAGTTCGGGTTGCCGAGCGGGACGCCGGCGTACTTGGCGCCCATGAAGCCCCCGGTCGCGTTCTCGGCCGAGCCGCCGATGGAGACGAAGCCCGGGATCGTCGTGTTGCGGCGGCCCGAGAGGCGCATCACCCAAGCCCCGAGCGCGGGGTGGACGATCGTGCCGCGCGGCGGGTAGCTGCGGTGGATGAGATACTGGCCTTGCTCGTGCGCCCCCTGGTTGGTGTACATCGACCGGAACAGGGTCACATGGTGCATCTGCGCCGCCGTGCGGGGCAGGTAGCCGGAGATCTGGATGCCGTCGGCGCTACTGTCGACGACCGGCGTGGGCCCCTGCTTCTCCGCGTTGCGCGGCTTCGGGTCGAAGGTGTCGATGTGGCTCATGCCGCCCGACATGTTGAGATAGATCACCGCGTTGGCGGCGTTCGGGCGCATCGGCGGGGCGGCGGCGGCGAAGGTGTCGCTGGTCGCCACGGTGCTGCCGAGCATGGGCAGGACGGAGACGCCGAGGCAGCTGCGCGCAGCGCCGATCATGAACTGGCGGCGGGAGAGCTCGTCGCTCTTCGAAAACAAGGAGGTGTCGGCCATGGTGGTCAGGCGGTTCGGGTGGAGGTGTCGGGATGGATGATCGGGGTTACTGGACAAACATGAATTCGGCGGTCGAGAGCAAGGCCGAGACGGCGTTTTCTGGAGCGCTGCCGGGATCCATCTTGAACTCGTTGAGAAACAGCTCTCGCTCGTCGGGGGTCGGGCGGCGGCTGAGGATGGTGAGGAAGATGCGGTCGATCTTCTCGGCGTCCGATTTGGCTTCGGCGAGCACCTTGTAGATGTGCGCGGAGCGGTTGTTGGTCAGGTTCCGCTCGACGTGGCCGTTGAGGATGGAGAGCACCTGGGTGACGTCGGAGTCGGTGGAAGCGTTGTCGATGACCTCGCGGTCGGACTGGCCAAACTGGCGCAGGAAGTGGCCGTTCGGCATCGGCGAAGGCAGCTCGGAGGCGCGCCGGTCTTCACCGTACTGGCGTCCGCCGCCGCCCATCATCATCGAGTCGCCGCCACCGCGGCCGCCGCCGTCGGCTTTGATCTCATCGCGCAGGCGCCTCACGTAGTTCCAGACCTCCTGCTTGTTGTCGATCGCCATCACCTCGTTGTAGAGGTCCTTCATCGACTTCTTGCCCACCAGCACCGGGCGGTCGCGGAACATGATGGCGCCGCTGCCGTAGCCGCTGCCCTTGCGGTCGTCGGGGTTGCCGACCTTGACGGTGAGCATGGAGTCCCAGATCTGCTCGGCGCTCATGCGCTGCAACTGGCGGCCGTTGAAGTGGTAATTGACCCGGTCCGGGTGCTGGGTCGGGTTGGGCGCCAGCTGGAAGGTGTAGGTGCGCATGAGGATCTGCTGGAAGGCGCGGGTGTCGTAGTTCACGTCCTTCATCACCTCTTCGAGGTAGCTCATCAGCGCCGGGTGAGAAGGTTCCGAGGCATCGCTGAAGTTGTCGACCGGCTCGAACAGGCCGCGCCCCATCACGCGCTTCCACAGGCGGTTGGCGATCACCGTGGTGAAGCGCGGGTTGTCGCGGCTGGTCACCCAAGAGGCGAACTCCTGGCGGGGCTCGCCGTGGTCTTCACCGCGCTTCGAGACGCGCGCCATCTTGCCGATGCCGGTGAGCGATTTGGCGAAGACCGTTTGGCCCGGATCCCCATCTCGGTAGGCGTAGTCGTGCGGCAGCTCGATCTTCCCGGTGCCGTAATCCTTGATCGAGAAATCGTAGACCGCGTACCGCACGAGGCGGGAGACGTCGCGCAGTTCGCGGTCGGTGCGCTCGATCTCCTCCTCCTTGTCATCAAGGTAGCGCGAAAAGTCCTCCTTAGCACCCTTGATGCCGTTGGTGAAGGCCGCCATCTCGTAGAAATCCATCTGCTTCCACGAATCGAAGGGATGGTTGTGGCACTGGGCGCACTCGAGGCGGGTGCCGAGGAAGATCCGCGTTGAGTTGGCCATGTTGTCCTTGAGCATGCCCTTGTCGCGGACGTAGTAGCCGACGGCGCCGTTCTGCCAGCCGCCGCCGGTGGCGGAGAGCAGCTGGTGCACCATGCGATCGTAGGGCGTGTTCTCGGCGATGGAGTTTTTAATCCACTGGATATACGGGGCGCCGGAGGTGTTTTGGAACTCGTCCGTGGCGCGCAGCAGATCGGCCCACCAGTTGAACATGTGCATGTTGTAGCCGTCGGAGGCGACCAACTTGTCGATCAGCTTCGCCCGCTTGTCGGCATCGGCACTGTCGAGGAACGCGACGGTCTCCTCGTAGGAGGGGATCCGCCCGACAGCGGTCAAATAGGCGCGGCGCACGAATTCCGAATCGCTCGCCTTCGGCTGCAGCTGAATTTGCTGGCGGCGAAACTCTTGGCCGATCATGCGATCGATCTTGCGCGCCGCCTCCGCGATGTACTCAGGATCTTGGGCGGGGGGCAGGGAACCCGCGCGCGGCGCGAGCTGAGCCAGGGTCGATGCGGCGCTGAACGCGAGCGCGAACCCCGTGAGTGCGGTGGAAGAGAGGATACGCATGAGAGGATCGATACTTGAGAGGTGGACAACTATAGTCTGAGCAGCGCCGCATCAGCAACGGGAATCGACGGCTGCCCATCCGGAACATCGACTTCCGGGAAAACACGACCCAGCATGGAGAATTCTTAGGTTCGCAAAGCGACTTTTTGAAGAATCCTCGCGAAGTTTTTGATCGAGCTTGTCTCCGCACGCGCCTCTGGGGTATTTTTTTGCGAAAATTGCAGCAAACGGTCGACTCCTAGGTCGAATTTTTGTAATATTAAGATTCCCCAAAAATGTCCTCACTCTCCACTTCATCCTTGCCCCTCGCCCGCCCCGTTCTCTCAGCGATGACTCTCGTCGTTGCGATCTTTCTCACGGTGCCGCTCGACGCCGATGCCCGCAAAGGAGGCTGGGCGAGGAACGTCGGGACGCGCACCGACGCCGCGGAAGCCGATTCCGGTTCGGGCGCCCGCCGCGGTCTCTTCCGCCGCGCCTCCAAACCGGCCTCGGTGGCAAGCCGCGCGCAGCCTGCCTCCCAGCGGACGTCTGCGCTGAGGTCCGCGCCGCGCCCGGTCGCGTCCCCCCCGGCTCCGGCGTCTGCGCCGACCTCGAGCCGCGAGATCACCTCGCACGCTCCCGAGCGACCCGGCCTGCTGGCACGGGTGTTCGGCGCCCGTTCGGAACGCCAAGCCGCCGCCCGTGCGCGCAGCGATCGCGCCTTGAGCCGCATCGATCCCGAACCGCCCAAACCGCAGCTGGCGCCCGGGCAGCCGAATGCGAGGCAATCGGCTCCGGTGATCGATCACGCGCTGATCGCCTCCAGTTCGAAGTCGCAGAGCAGCGTCGTCATCAACATCGCCCGCCAACGCGCCTATGTGTATGTCGGTGGCAAGGTGGCGATCGACACCCCGGTCTCCACCGCCCGCAGTGGCAAATACACGCCGCGCGGCAGTTTCCGCATCGGCGAGCGCGTGCAACAGGGCAAGATCTCAAACCTGTATCACGTCGAGATGCCCTACTGGATGCGCCTCGGCAGCACACCGTTCGGCATGCACGCCGGGTATCTGCCCGGCTACCCGGCCAGCGCCGGCTGCATCCGCATGCCCTACAACGCCGCGGCCGCCGTCTACCGCGCCACCGGCTACGGCACCTCGGTGAAGATCGTGGGCGGGTAGCATCCCTCGCGCCTCGGAAGCGCGCCGAAATCGGCGCGGCGCGCCTCACACAGTTGAAGGCATAACGGTGGCCCGGCGCGCCGGTTTCAGCGCGGGGTCCTTCCGGTGTTGCGCTCGTCAGCATGACACCGCACTTCCTCGGGAGGGTTGGTGGCCATCCCCACACACCCGCCCTCAACTCCGCAGGACTGTCACCCTGAGCAAGGCGAAGGGCCTCTCACCGCGATCCGCGTCTCCGGAGCCCTCCGCGCCTCAATGACCCCAGCGCCCCCTGGGCTCGCCTGCGACCTCCGTTCCGCAGAGCCTTTCGATGCTCGGCCCCCCCAGCGGACGCCGCGCGGGAACTCGCCGCGGTTGCCTCCTCCCACGAGGTGCCTACTTTGCCTCCTGCTCCGCATGCGCACCTTCCCGCCATCCCCGCTCCGCAATGCGCTCCTCACCGCGGTCGCTGCGGTCGCTGCGGTGCTCCTGGGTCAAAACCCTGCCGGCGCCGGGCTCGTCGCGCATTGGCCGCTCGACGGCGACGCCCGCGATGCGGTCGGCGCCCACCACGGCAACATCGGGGGCGGCGTCGTGTTCGGCGCCGAGGGGGCGGCGGCGCACACGGGGACGGCCGCCGAGTTCAACGGCTCGTCGGCGACGATCACCGTGCCGCATTCGCCGGCGCTCAACCCGGCCAGCTTCACCCTCTGCCTGTGGGCGAGCGCCGACTCCACCTCCGGCTATGCCTCGGCGGTGACCAGCCGCGATGACGACGGCTCGTCGGTCAGCGGCTACATCCTCTACAACGACAGCGCCGGGCGCTGGAACTTCTGGACCGGCGGCGGCGGCGCGCCGGGGACGTGGCCGCAGCTCCCGGGGCCGCCGGTGCAGGTGGGTTCGTGGACGCACCTGGCGCTGCAGTACGACGCCGCCTCCCAGACGATGCGCCTCTACGTCAACGGCGCGCTGGCGAACTCCGCGGCCGGCGCCGGCCTCTACGCGCCCAACGGCCCGCAGTCCGAGGACTTGCACATCGGCTCGGGCGCCGACAACGGTGGCTCGTTCTACTTCGACGGCCTCATCGACGACGTCGCGCTCTGGGACGAGGCGCTGTCCGCCGCGGAGATCCAGGGCGTCATGAACGACGGCGTCCCCGGCGGCCCGCCGACCATCGACACCTTCGCCGCGACCCCGCCCTTCATCGACTCCGGCCAGAGCGCGACCCTCGCCTGGCGCGTCGCCGGCGCCGAGACGGTGGGCATCGAACCCGGGGTCGGCGACGTCGACCCCGACTCCGGCAGCGCCGCGGTCAGCCCCGCCGCGACGACCACCTACACCTTGACCGCCACCGCCGAGGGCGGCGCGCAGTCGACCGCGCAGGTGACGGTCGGGGTCGATGTCGAGGCCCTGCCGCCGCGCCTGAACGAGTTCCTCGCCGACAACGAGGCCGGGCTCGCCGACGCCGAGGGCGACCGCGAGGACTGGATCGAGATCCACAACCCCAACCCCTTCACCATCGACCTCGCCGGCTGGTCGCTCACCGACGACCCGGCGCGCCCCGACAAGTGGGTCTTCCCCGCCGCCAGCAGCAGCATCGCCGCCGGCGGCTACCTGGTCGTGTTCGCCTCGGAGAAGGACCTGCCCGGCCACAGCAACTTCCGCCTCGAGCGCGGCGGCGAATACCTCGCCCTCTTCGACCCGCAGGGCGAGGCGGCCACCGAGTTCGCGCCCGCCTACCCGCCGCAGTTCGACGACATCGCCTTCGGCACCCCGGCCGGCGGCGGCGGCCCGGCGCCGATGCGGCCGACGCCCGGCGCCGCGAACGGCAACGCTTTGTTAGAGGTCGCGCCGGCGATCACCGGCGTCACCGAGGACCCGGCGCCGCCCGACGGCGCGACCGCGCTGGTGATCGAGGCCACCGCGACCCCGCGCGCCGGGGCGGTGGCGGACGTCACCCTCCACTACCGCGTCAACTACGGCGCCGTCCAAAGCCTCGCCATGACCGCCGCGGGGGGCGACCTCTACACGGCGGCGATCCCGGCTTCGGCCTACGGCGCGGGCGACATGTTGCGCTGGTTCGTCACCGCCGCGACCGCCGGTGGCGAGAGCTCGCGCGAACCGCCCTTCCCCGACCCGACGGAGTCGGCGGAATACTTCGGCACGGTCGTCGCCGGCGCCGACGGCGGCACCGCCCTGCCGGTGTTGCACTGGTTCACCGCGGACACCGCCGGCGCCGACACCCGCGGCGGCGCGCGCGCGAGCCTGTTCTTCAAGGGGCGCTTCTACGACAACCTGTTCTGCCGCATCCGCGGCCAGAGCACCGCCAACTGGCCGAAGCACAAATACAAGTTCGACTTCTACCGCGGCGGCCACTTCTTCTGGAAGGACGGCGCGCCGGAGGTCGAGGAGTTCAACGTCAACTCGCACTACCGCGACGGCTACGTGCGCGAGAACGCGATCTTCGCCTTCCTCAAGCTGGCCGGCTCGCCGGCGCCGGAGACCATGCCGATGTGGATCCGCCGCAACAACGCCGACTTCGGGCTGTTCACCTTCGTCGAGCAGGTCGACGAGGAGTTCCTCGGCCGCCACGGCTTCGACGCCAGCGGGGCCATGTACAAGGCGATCAACGTCCCGGCCACCCTGTCGCCGACGGTCAACAGCTCGCTCTACCGCAAGGTCCTGCAGCGCAACACCCCCTACACCGACCTCGCCGAACTGACCGCGGGGATCAACATCGCCAACCCCGACCGCTTCGCCTACGTCGCCGACGAGGTGAACCTGCCGAACTACATCAACGTCATGGCGGCGATGGCCGTGCCCTTCAACCACGACCAGCTCACCAAGAACTACTACCTCTACCGCGACCCCGGCCGCGGCGAGTGGTTCCGCTTCCCCTGGGACGGCGACCAGGGCCTGCCGACCGGCACCAAGAACACCCACGAAAACTGGGCCAGCCCGCTCTACGGCGACGCCCAGCACACGCAGGAACTGGTCGGCGGCAACCCGAACCCGACCTGGCAGAACCACCTCCATGCGGCGGTCCTCGACAACCCGGTCACCCGCGAGATGTACCTGCGCCGGCTGCGCACCCTGGCCGACCGCCACCTCGCCGTGCCCGCGGCGGGTGCGGAGACGACCTTGCTGCCGGAGGCGGCGGCGGCGCGCTACCTCGTGCCGGCCGACGCCTCGCTGGGACAGGGCTGGACCGCCCCGGCGTTCGACGATTCGGGCTGGGCGGCGGGCACCTACGGAATCGGCTACGAGAACGCGCCGGGCGACTACGTCGACCACCTCGCCACCCGTGTCAGACCGGTCGAGCTCGTCCCGGGCGCGACCTCGATCTACCTGCGCAGCGAGTTCGAGATCGCCGACCCCGCCGCGGTCTCGAACCCCGTCCTCGGCGTGCGCTACGACGACGGCTTCGTCGCCTACCTGAACGGCGTCGAGGTCGCGCGCGCGAACGTCGCCGGAGCGCCGGCGCACGACTCGACCGCGGCCAGCCACGCCGACTCGCTGGCGGTGGGCTTCGAGGAGTTCCCGCTGCCGGGCGCGGCGCTCGTTGTCGGCACCAACGTGTTGGCGATCCACGCCGTCAACCAGAGCGCCGGCAGCAGCGACATGCTGATCGAGCCGCGCCTCGTCGACCGCCCCGGGGCCTCGGGGAGCACCCTCGACGCGCTGGTGATGGCCCTCGCCGACAGGGTGGCCGACGACGTGCCCGCCGACGACGCGCTCTGGTCCGGCATCACCAGTTTCAGCGGCACCGTGAACGGCATCCTGAACAGCTCGCTGCCCAATCGCCGGACCGCCCTCTACGACACCTACGGTCCGCCCGGGAGCGGGCTGGTGCCCGAAGCCGAGCCCGCCAACCCGGTGATCGGTTTCGGCCAGATCGAGTTCAACCCCGCCGGCGGCGACCAGGACGCCGAGTTCATCGAGCTGGTCAACCCGAACCCCTTCGCCGTCGACCTGAGCGGCTGGCGCCTCGAGGGCGGCGTCGAGTTCACCTTCCCGCCCGGCGCGGTGATTCCCGCCGCCGGCGCCGACCCCGAGCGGGGCAAAGTCTTCCTCAGCCCCGACGTCGCCGCCTTCCGCGCCCGCGCCGCCTCGCCTACGGGCGGCGAGGGGCGGCTCGTGCTCGGCAACTACTCCGGGCACCTGTCGAACTTCGGCGAGACACTCATCCTCTCCGACGCGGGCGGGCGCGCCGTCGCCACGACCAGCACCCCGGCCGAACCGGGCGACGCCCAACGCTTCCTCGTCGTCTCCGAGATCATGTACCACCCGGCCGACGGCGCCGGCGGCGAGTTCATCGAGCTGATGAACATCAGCGACACCGTGACGCTCGACCTCGCCGGCGTCGCCTTCACCGGAGGGGTCGACTTCACCTTCCCGGCCGGCGCGACGCTCGCCCCGGGGGCGCGCGTCGTCATCGATGGCGCGCAGTTCGCCGGCGGCACCGCGCTGAGCAACGGCGGCGAGCGCCTGAAGCTCGACGACGCCACCGGCAGCACCGTGCGCGATTTCCGCTACGACGACGCGCCGCCCTGGCCCACCGCGGCGGACGGCGCCGGGCGCAGCCTCGTGCTGGTGCGGCCGGAGACGGCGCCCGACCACGGCGACCCCGCGAGCTGGAGACCCAGCGCGTTGTTAGGCGGCAACCCCGGATCGGGCGACCACCTGCCCTTCGGCGGCGGCGACCTACTGGGCTACGCCTTGGCCGAACCCGGTCTCGACGTCGGGCTCGCCCCCGCCGGGACGACCTTCAGCTACACCCTGCGCCTCGGCGCCGACGACGCCGAGGTGATCCCCGAGTGGTCGGCCAACCTGGTCGACTGGGACAGCGCCCCGCTCGTGTTCGGCGACCGCCAGACCGCGGCCGTGGGCCCGACCGAAACCCTGCGCTGGGAGCTGCCCGGCGGCGGGCGCGGCTTTGTCCGCCTGCGCGTGGAGGCGCGGTAGCGGCGCGCCGAACCGCCCCCGCCGCCGGCGGCGTTTTCGCGGCCGCGCAAGGCACGGATCCTGCGGCGCCAACCCGCGGGCAGCGCCGCTTTCGCGCTTTACCCCGACGCCCGCCTCCCGCTATCCTCGCTCCCTCACCACCGCATCCGCCACCATGAGAACCACCGCACCGCCCCTCGCCGCTGCCGCCCTCGCCCTCCTCGCCTGCGCCCCCATCGCGGGCGCCGGACTGGTCGCCCACTGGCCGCTCGACACCGACGCCTCCGACGCCACCGGCAACGGCTTCGACGGCGCGGTCGTCGGCGGCACCGTCACCTTCGGCGAACCCGGCGCCGCCATGGCCACCGGCAGCGCCGCCTCGTTCCCCGACACCGGCCACATCGACATCCCCTATTCCGCCGACCTCTTCAAAGGCACGCAGGGCCCGGGCGGCGCCGAGTCGTTCACGATCGCCCTCTGGTGCAACCCGACCGACCTCACCGGCCACAACTCCCCCTTCACCGGCCGCGAGGACACCGGCACCGTCCACGGCCCGATCATCTACAACACCCCGGGCAACGTCTGGTCCTACTGGGCCGGCAACGCCGGGGGCTCCGGCGCGTGGAACCCGATCGACTCGGCGGCCAGCGCCACGATCGGCACCTGGCAACACATCGCCGTCACCTACGACGCCACCACCACCACCCGGAAGATGTTCGTCGACGGCGCCGAGGTCGCCTCCGCCCAGGTCGGGGTCTCGCCCAACGGCCAGCGCGACTTCCACATCGGCTCGGGCCAGGACGACGGCCTCAACTTCTACTGGAGCGGCCTCATCGACGACGTCGGCGTCTGGGACGTGAACCTCACCGAGGCCGAGATCGCCTCCGCCATCGCCAACGGCGTCCCCGGCGCCCTGCCCGACCCCCGCGCCCAAGTGCCCGGCGGCCTCACGGTCGTCACCGGCGCGGACAGCACCACCATCGACGTCGAGATCACCAACGGCGGCGAGGCCAACACTCTGACCATCCTCGACTACGAGGTCTCGAACGACACGAACTTCGGCCTCTCCGGAAACTCCGGCAGCATCCTCCCCGGCATGACCGGCTTTGCGTCGGTCGAGTTTTTCGCCAACGGCGGCACCGGCACCTTCCAGACCGACCTCTTCATCGACACCGACGACCCGATCAACAGCACCGTCACCGTGCCGATCACCGTCATCGTCCGCGACCCCGAGATCGCCACCGCCGGCGAGCTGGACTTCGGCGTCCTGCCGGTCGGGACGCTGGGCGCCGACGCCTCGCTCACCGTCGAGAACCTCGGCGCCGCCGCCGACCTCGAGATCAGCGCGGTCACCGTCACCGGCACCAACGCGGCGCAGTTTACCATCGACTCCTTCCCCGCAGCGATCGCCGCCGGCGGCACGGGCGACATCGAGGTCAGCTTCGACCCGGCCGGGATCGACGGCGGCTTCAGCGCCCAGCTCGAGATCGCCAGCAACGACATCGTCACCCCGGTCGTGACCGTGCCCATCTCCGCCACCGTCACCGTCCCCGAACCCCTGGTCGCCTGGTGGCCGCTGGACACCGATTCGACCGACGCCTCGGGCAACGGCTTCGACGGCGTCGATCAGGGCGCGATCACCTACGCCCAGCCCGGCGCCAACGCCGCGACCGGCGGCTCGGCGGCCTTCACCGGCGCCGAGCACATCGACATCCCCTGGGCCGAAGATTTGAACACCCGCAGCTTCTCGATCACCCTCTGGGCGTACCCGACCGCGGCCGGCGGCGGCGGCGGGTTCTACCGCTCCCCGGTCACCAACCGCGACGACGTCGCCCCGGGCGGCGCCTTCCGCCACGGCTGGATCCTCTACAATACCAACGGCGGCGCGTGGTCGTTCTGGAACGGCGGCGGCACCGGCGCCATGGGCGGCTGGAACGGCCTCAACGGGCCGGCGGTGATCGTCGACGAATGGCACCACCTCGCCCTCACCTACGACGCCGCTTCCAACACCAAGACCATGTACGTCGACGGCAGCGCCGTCGCCACCCAGAACCCGGTCGCCTTCAGCCCGAACAACGGCGACGCGCCCACCGCCGACCCCGGCTACACCTACGAGAACGAAGACCTGCACATCGGCGGCGGCGGCGACACCGGCACCTCCTTCCGCTGGGAGGGCCGCCTCGACGACGTCGGCCTGTTCCGCACCGCCCTCACGCAGGAGGAGATCGCCGAGATCATGACCGCCGGCGTCGCCAGCCAAGCCAACTCGGCGCCTTTCGCCATCACCGACATCACCCGCGACTCCGCGACCCAGGCGACGATCAGCTGGAACGCCCGCCCCGGCAGCCTCTACGCCGTCTGGCGCGCGATCGGCGGCCTCGGCGCCGACGACTGGCAGGAGCTCGACGATTCGGTCCTCGCCGAATCCGAGGACGCGACCTACACCGACGCCACGATCCCCGCGGGCGCCACCGAGGCGCACTACCGCGTCTCGCTGCCCGAGTGAGCGCCGCAGCAAAACCTTGCCAACGCGCCGCGAACCGGATAAAAAAGCGCAAAATTTTCCGCTCTCCCCATGGCCAACGTCCACCTCGCCGCCGCCGCGGCCTTCGCCTCTTTCGCTCTCGCCTCCCCGGCTAGCGCCGCCCTCGTCGCCTGGTACCCCCTCGACAACGATGCCTCGGACGCCTCCGGAAACGGCCACCACGGTGCCGTCGTCGGCTCTGGCGTCACCTTCGGCCAAGCCGGCGCCAACGCCGCCACCGGGCAGTCGACCGACTTCACCGGCTCGGGCCACATCGACATCGCCTGGGACGCGGCGCTGAACTCGCAGAGCTTCACCGTCGCCCTGTGGACCAACGCCGACCTCGCCGGCGGCGGAGGCGGCAACTACCGCTCGCCGATCACCAACCGCGACGACGTCGCCCCGGGCGGCGCCTTCCGCCACGGCTGGATCATCTACAACGACAACGCTGGCAACTGGTCGTTCTGGAACGGCGGTGGCCTCGGCAGCAACGGTGCTTGGAACATCCAGAACGCGGATCCGGTCGACGTCGGCAACTGGCACCACATCGCCATCACCTACGATGCCGGCTCGAACACCAAGAGCTTCTTCATCGACGGCGCGCTGATCGGTTCCAGCAACCCGGTCGCCTTCAGCCCGAACGACGGCACTCTCGCCGACGGCTTCACCCATGAGAACGAGGACATCCACATCGGTGGCGGCGGCGATGACGGGACCAGCTTCCGCTGGGACGGGCGCCTCGACGACGTCGGCCTCTGGGACACCGCCCTCAGCCAGTCGGAGATTCAGAACGTCATGATGAACGGCATCCCCGAGCCGTCCGCCGGGGTGCTCTCGGCGCTCGCGGGATTCGCCCTGCTCGCGCGCCGCCGGCGCCGTTGATCACCGCCGCCCCGGAACAACGGGGGGCGTGAGGGTACAGCACCCGGCATCGTGCCGGCGTCCCGCCGTCGAGCGGTCTCCGGCGAGAGCTTGGCGAGTCTGGTATGGCTCCTGCTTTTGGGGTACCGCGATGGACATCATCCTCGAGCGATACCCACTGCGCACCGAACTCAACGACGGCTCGCCCTGTTCGATCCGCCCCCCGGCCGCCGCCGATGAGGCGCCCTTCGCGGCGTTCCACGGGGTGATCCCCGAGAGCGAACAGCTCTTCGTCCGCGCCCAGATCCGCGACGGCTCGCTGTTTCGCAAGTGGACGAGCGACCCCTCGTTCGAAACCAACCTGCCGCTGCTGGCCTTCGTCGACGGCCAGCTCGCGGGGATCGGTGTGCTGCGCCAGCGCCCCGGCGGTTGGAAACGCCACATCGGCCGGGTCTCCTTCCTGACCCACCCCGACTTCCACGGCCTCGGCCTCATCGACCAGCTGCTCGCGGAGATCGTCGAGGCGGCGCGCCACCGCGGGCTGACCCGGCTCGAGTCGGAGCTCAACGGCGAACGCCGGACCGCGGTCCGGGCGATGGCTGGGGTCGGCTTCGAGGAACTGGTCCGCATCCCCGGATACGTGCAAGACATGAAGGCGGAACACCACGACTACGTGATGATGGGGCTCAAGCTGATCCCCGAGTTCGAGAACCTCGGCACCGGCGATTGAACCCGCACGGACCAGGACGCTGCCGGGCCCACCCGGCGGCCGCTTCCCGATGAACGCCGGCCCCGACCACCCGATCCGTCCCCAGGAATACGCCCCGCCGCCGCCGAGCGTCGAGGAGTTCAAAGGCGCGCTCGTGCGCCACCTCCGCGCCGACCTCCTGCACGGGCGCCGGACCGCGACCCCCCGCGACTGGTGGGCGGCGACCTGCCTGGCCGCCCGCGACTGGGCGGTGGTGCGCTTCGCCCGCACCCAGCGCCGCAACCGCGAGGCCAACCCGCGCCGCGTCTACTACCTCTCGCTGGAATACCTGATGGGCCGGCTGCTGGTGAACAACCTCATCAACACCGACCTCTACGCGATCGCCGAACAGGCGCTCGCCGAACTCGGCCAAGACCTCGGGCACATCGCCGAACGCGAACCCGACATGGGGCTCGGCAACGGCGGCCTCGGCCGCTTGGCCGCATGCTTCCTCGACTCGCTGGCGACGCTCGACTACCCGGCGGTGGGCTACGGCATCTTCTACGAATTCGGCCTGTTCCGCCAAAAATTCGTCGATGGCAGGCAGGTCGAACTCCCGGATGCCTGGCTGCGCTACGGCAACCCGTGGCCCGTGGTGCGCCCCGAGTATTCGACCGAGATCCACCTCTACGGGGAGCTCGAGCCCGGCGGCGACCCCGACCCACGCGCGCGCGGGTCGTGGAGACCGGGCCGCTCCCTGATCGGCGTGCCCTGGGACATCCCGATCGTCGGCTACGGCTGCGAGACGGTGAACTTCCTGCGCCTGTGGGAGTCGCGCGCCTCGCAGGAGTTCGACTTCGCCACCTTCGACCGGGGCGGCTACGTCGAGGCGGTGCGCGAGAAGGCGGAGAGCGAGACGGTGTCCAAGGTGCTCTACCCGAACGACAGCACCGAGTCGGGCAGAGAGCTGCGGCTGGTGCAGCAGTACTTTTTCGTCGCCTGCTCGCTGCGCGACATCGCCCGGCGGCACTTCCGCGGCGGCGGCAGCTGGGACACCCTGCCCGAGAAGGCGGTGGTGCAGCTCAACGACACCCACCCCGCGGTGGCGATCCTCGAGCTGATGCGGATGCTGGTCGACGAGTCGCGGATCCCCTGGGACAGGGCTTGGGACATCACCCGCCGCACCTTCGCCTACACCAACCACACCCTCCTGCCGGAAGCGCTCGAGACCTGGGGCGTCGAGTTGTTCGGCCGCGTGCTGCCCAGGCACCTGCAGATCGCGGAGGCGATCAACTTCGAGTTCCTGAACGGCACCGTCGAGGCGATGTGGCCGGGCGACGACGACAGGAAGCGGGCGCTGTCGCTGTTCGACGAGGCCCACCCGAAGTCGCTCCGGATGGCCCACCTCTCCGTGCTCGGCAGCTTCTCGACCAACGGGGTCGCCGCCATGCACACCCGCCTGCTGCGGTCGCGGCTGTTCCCCGACTTCGCGACGCTGTTCCCCGACCGCTTCAACAACAAGACGAACGGCATCACCCCGCGGCGCTGGCTGCGCGCGTGCAACCCCGGCCTCAGCAGCCTGATCAGCGGCGCGATCGGCGATGGCTGGGTGCGCGACCTCGACCGCTTGCGCGGGCTGGAGCCCTTCGCCGACGACCCCGGATTCCGCGCGGCCTTCCTCCAGGTGAAACGGGACAACAAAGTCGCCCTCGCACACGCGGTCGCCGAACGCTGTGGGGTCGAGGTCGACCCGGACGCGCTGTTCGACGTCCAGATCAAGCGCCTGCACGAATACAAGCGGCAACACCTCAACCTGCTCCACATCCTGACCCTCTACCGGCGGCTGCTCGACGACCCCGCGCTCGACCCCCAGCCGCGGGTGTTCGTGTTCTCCGCCAAGGCGGCGCCCGGCTACTTCCTCGCCAAAGACATCATCCTCGCCATCAACCTCGTCGCCGGCGCCATCAACCGCGACCCGCGCATCGCCGACCGGCTCAAAGTCGCGTTCATCCCCGACTACAACGTCGGGGTCGCGGAGAAGATTATCCCTGCCGCCGACCTCTCCGAACAGATCTCCACCGCTGGCAAGGAGGCCTCCGGCACCGGCAACATGAAGCTCGCCCTCAACGGCGCCGTCACCATCGGCACCCTCGACGGCGCCAACGTCGAGATCCTCGAGGCCGTCGGGGGCGACCAGATGTTCATCTTCGGCAAGACCGTCGAGGAGGTCGAGGCGCTGTGGGCGGCGGGCTATCGATCGCGCGAGGTGTACGAGCGGGACCCGGAGCTGCGGCGTGCCGTGGACTGGCTGGCGTCCGGCGAGTTCTCGCCGCCGGGCGGCGGCGGCGGCGCGGCGGTGGCACACAGCCTGCTCGACGGCGGCGACCCCTTCCTCGTGCTCGCCGACTACCGCGCCTACGTCGACCGGCAGGGGGAGGTCGACGCCGCCTACCGCGACCGCGACCGTTGGGCGCGCATGGGCATCCTCAACACCGCGCGCATGGGCGCGTTCTCCAGCGACCGCACCATCCGCCAGTACGCCGAGGAGATCTGGCGCCTGCGGCCGGCCGCCGCACACCGCCCGGACGGCGACGCCGCGGCATCGGGCGGATCGCTGGCACGGGAATTGCAATGAGGTGGCGGGTGCCGGAGATCGCTCCGCCTCGCCATGGACGCCCCCGAAAGACCACCGGGAATCGCCGCGCTGCTGATCGCCCAGCGCGTGCGCCTCTCGGCCGTCGCGCTGATCGCGGCCGCCGTCGCCCTGCACCTCGGCGGGCTCTTCGAACGCTGGGGCATGGACGAGGCGGGCGGTGTCGCGCTCGTCATCCTCCTCGCAGCCGCCGTGCTGTGGGTCACGGAGGCCGTCCCGCTGTTCGTGACCAGCCTGCTGATCCTGTTCCTGAGCCTGGTCTGGCTCGGCCCGGTCCTGGGGCGGGGCGGCGGGGCGGCGGTGTCGAGGGAGACGTGGACAGCACCGTTCTTCTCCGATGTCATCCTGCTCTTCCTCGGCGGCTTCGTGCTCGCCGCCGCGCTACACAAATACCGCCTCGACGAACAGATGGCGCGCTGGATGGTGCGCAAGTCCCGCGGCGAACTCCCCAAGCTGATCGCCGGCGTGATCGCGGTGACCGCCTTCCTTTCGATGTGGCTGAGCAACACCGCGACCGCGGCGATGATGATCACGCTGGTGCTGCCGATCGTCGACAAGTTGCCAGCCGGGTCCTCGCCGCGGAAGGCGCTGCTCCTGTCCGTGCCTTTCGCGGCCAACGTCGGCGGGCTCGGCACCCCCATCGGCACCCCGCCCAACGCCATCGCCATGCAATACATGGGGGCGGCCGGGGGCGCGCCGACCTTCGCCGCATGGATGTCGATCGGCATCCCCATGGCCGCCATCATCCTCACCCTCATCTGGTTCCTCCTCGTCTTCGGGTTCAAGGCCCGCGGCAGGGTGGACGGCCTGGACTGCGAGCCGCTGCGCCTGAAACGCTCGGCCGGGCGCAAGACGGTGTTGGCGGTGGCGCTGCTCACCGCGCTCGGCTGGATGACCACCTCCTGGCACGGCATGTCCTCGGGCACGGTGGCGCTGGTGCCGGTCGTCCTGCTGTTCGGCTTCGGCCTGCTGCGCGTCCCCGACCTCCGCGGCCTGTCGTGGGACGTCCTGCTGCTCATGGGCGGCGGCCTCTGCCTCGGCGCGGTCCTGGCGGAGAGCGGGCTGGCGGCCTGGCTCATCGGGCAGCTCCGCGCCGACCGCTTCGACCCCTTCACCCTGATGGCGATCATGGCCGTCGCGGCCTGCGCCATCTCCTCGTTGATGAGCAGCACGGCGACCTCGAACCTCGTGATGCCGATGATCCTCGGGCTCACCATCGAAGCCAAAGACCCGATCCTCCTCGGTGTGGCCTTCGCCTCGTCGCTGGCCATGGCCCTGCCGATCTCGACGCCCCCGAACGCCGTGGCCTTCAGTTCCGGCGAGCTCTCGGCGAAGGACCTGCTGCTACCCGGGGCGCTGATCTCCGCGATTGGTGTGGCGCTCGTGCTGACGCTCGGCTACTGGTGGTGGGGCGTCACCGGCGTGCGCTGACGCGAACCCCAACCCCTGACGAGCCATCGAAGTCCATCGCCAGCGTTGCCAATCCTGCGGGTCCATCGACGTCCGCAACGTCCTGGTCCGGCGCCAGGGGGAACCGACGCTGGTGTTCGTGCGCTGCTCCGGATGTGGCGGCCTCGTCGCGCGCTATCAGCTGCGCAGCTACTACCATCACGGCAAGGGCCTCGAGTCCTTCGCCAGGTCCATCGGCGCCGACGCCGCGGACAGCGGCCGGGCGACCCTCGCCGAGTTCGAACGCGCCAGGGAGGAGTCCCTCTCGGGCTTCGAGCGCGCCCTCGCGCAGCTGCACGAGGAGGAGAAGGACGTCTAGCCCGGATCGATCACCACATTCGCAGGCGAGGCGCTGCCATTCGTTGACGCTGAGTCGGCGGCGGCAGGGACAGGCGAAGCGGCTGGGTGAACACCCTGCCCGAGCCGGTCACCACGCCAACACCCTCAGCGTCAACGAGGGCAAGCAGCAGCCCGGAGCTTGGTGAGCGATTCGGGCTAGGCGCTCCGAGGAAGCCCTGCGCCGGGGTGGATTCGGCGATCGATCCAAGCTAGAAGAGGTTCCCGGGGCAGGATTGTCACGGATCCTGCTTCCCCCTCCACCACGATCTCCCTTCAAAATGTCCCAAACCATGACCGACCCCCAACAAGCCCGCCAACGACTCGGCCTCGGAAACAGCTACGCGACCGGCGACCCGGCCACCGATTCGCTGCGCGATTTCATCAACCTCAAGCTCGCCGCGCGCGGGTTCCACATCGTCGGCGACGAGAAAGATTTCCCGTTCCTGCAGATGGGGCGTTCGCTGCTGGCCAATTTCCGCGAGCGCGTCCGCCTGCTCTCCGATTACCTCTGCCCCGCCGACGAGCGCATCGACCAATTCCTGCGGGGCCACCTCGCCGACTGCGCGGACGCGATCGATGCCCTCCCCTCGCTGGTGCCGCGCGGCTCGCTGGTGCTGGAGCGGCACGGCATCGCCCGCATGCTCAGCATCCCGCCCGATCGCGACCGCTTCGAATCCGACATCGTCTCCTCCTACCGCACCGCGCAAGGGGTGTGCCACAACCCCGCCAAAGACCGGCGCACGACCAAGGGGGTGTTCCACATCGCCGAGGGCGGCCTGCCGATCCCCGGCGACAAGAAGGCGGTGCCGAAGGCGACCTTCGCCCGCCTGTTGGCAGCCGCCCTGCAGCCGCCGGACTCGCTGCTGACCATCCCCTACACCTCGACCCAGGAGAAGCCCGCGCGCGCGTTCCTGTCGCTGTTGCTCCGGCCGCTGGTGTCCCCCGAGGTGCCCGGCATCGACGCCGGCCGGTCGATGGAGGTGCGCTTCTTCGCGCCCGGCAACCTCGCCAGCAACCTCGACTTCGTCGAGTCGATCTTCGGCAACGCGGGCGACCCGTTCCTGCCCGAGAACGACAGCTCGCTCGACACCGAGGCGTGGACCGGCCACACCGGCTGCGCGATCCTCGCCCCGCACCTGATCACCCTGACCAAGAGGGAGCTGGGCCTGCCCCACGTCGCGGACGCCACCGACCGCCAGAAGCGCGACGGCATGTGCTGGGAGGACGAGTCGGAGCTCTACAACGACGGCGGCGCCTTCAAGATCACCTGCCGCGACCGCTCCGGCGTCATCGTGACCCTCATCGCCGACAACTACTTCGGCTACTGCAAGAAGGAGGTGAAGTCGCAGATCAGCTACGCCTGCAACCTGCTCGGCGGCTGCGAGGAGGAGCACGCGGGCGGCGCGATCGCCTTCCCCTCATACGACCACGGGGAAGACTTCGCCCTCAACCCGCGGCTCGCGCGGCCCGGCCACACCTTCGCCGCCGCGCTGGAGGTGCTCGGCAAACGCGCCAAGCTGCACCCCAAGGGCTACGCCAGCGACGCGCGCTACGACGACATCATCTACCTCCCCGAGGACGCCACCATCGACCAGGAGTCGCAGACGATCTCCTGGGGCGCCGGGGGCGCCGGGCAGTCGATCAAGCTCCACAGCGGCACCACCTACATCTACCCGTCGGGCTACAAGGTCGAGCTGCGGCGGCCGGCGGCCGGACGCCGCTGGCGGCTGGTGGGTACGCAGGCGGAGGGCACGTTCTGCCACAAACCCTGCACCGTCTCCGGCGGCGGCAAATCGGAGATCTCCAAGCCGCTCACCGACGCCATGTCGGCCGGGCCGATCATCGTCCCCGACCTCGAGGCGACCATGCGTCAGGTGCGGGCGATCATCGAGCGCAATTACTGGGACCGCTTCCCGAACCCGCGCAAGACCGCCGAGACCAGCCGGCCGCTGCTCGACCCGCGCCGCTCGCTCGGCTCGGTGCTGAAACTGCTCACCCCCTCCGACGAGTTCACCGACGCCCACAACGCCTTCCTCGACTCGCTCACCAAACCCGCGGTGGGCATGGCGCTGCTCATCAAGCGGCTCTACAAGCCCGACTGGGGCGAGTGGGAGGACTGGGCGGGCCGGTTCTCGGAAGACGTCATCGACGGCCAGCCGGGCTACGAGCTCAAGTATCTGAACGAGAAAGTGATCACCCGCTACCTGCGCGTCGGCTACGAGGCGGACGGCTCGTGGCGCATCTTCAGCCTGCGCAAGGACTTCCTGCCCGCCGCCAAGCTGCAGCGCGAGGATGACATCTCGGTCTCCAGCACGCTGCCGGCGCGCCGGGCCGACGGCCTGCACCCCGACGTCCCCGAGGGCCCGCACAAATTCACCGCCAACTGTGAGTACCGGTTCTTCCAACGCCCGGACGACGCGATCCATCGCGGCTATGACAAGGCGGCCGAACTCGACTTCTCGCGCCAGGGCAACTTCTTCTCCAACTACGAACCGCTCGACCAGGCGGCCCTCGGGCGGATGATCGACGACGCCATCGGCTTCGACCAGTTCACCGAACCGCTGCGCGAGAGGCTGGTCGCCGCCGCACGTTCGGGCAAGCCCGACTACGTCGTGACCACCGCCCACCCGCGGCTGGTGGACGGCAAGCCATCGAAGAACCCGCGCTACCTCCAGGACCGCGCCGACCTGCACGACGTCCGCCCCGAATACCTCGCCGAAGTCGGCGCCCACCTCTACCGCGGGATCCCGTGCGAGAAGCCGATCGCCTCCCCGGTCAACGCCGTGCTGCCAGGCCGGCGCAACAACCCGGCGGACGCCGAGGCGGGCATCCGCGCGCTGGCGGTCTACAACCCGCTGCACTACCAAGAGCTGCCCGAGCTGTTCATGGACTTCATCTCCAGCCTCACCGGCAAGTCCCCCTCCACCACCGGGGCCGGTTCGGAAGGGGCGCTCACCAAGGGCCCCTTCAACCCGCTGCCGCCGATCGTCGATCTCAACAACGCGCTCGTGTCGGCCATGCTCACCCGCCAGCCCCACTACGTCAGCGCCGCCGGCTACGTCGGCCCGAACTTCCGCGTCGACCACGACATCAGCCTCCTCGTCCCCGAGGTCTGGTCGCGGATGCAGGTGCCCGAGCGCGACCCGGAACGGTTGATCGCCGAGGGCATGCTCGAACCCTGCGCCGGGATCGACGGCCTGCCGGAGGCGCGGCGGCTGGGCCACCGCATCACTGAAAAGTTCGTCCAGCGCTACTTCGGCCGGGTCTTCGCCGACCCGTCGGCGCTCTTCACCGAGGAGATGCTGCGGCCCGAGAAGCAAGACCCCGCCGCCTTCGCCGACGGCCTGGAGAACATCGTCGAGACACAGCGCCGGGTCGCCGGGCTCTACTTCGAGGACGGCAGCATCGAGCAGGCCTGCCCGCCGCTCAAAGCGCTGCTGCACTTCATGTTCGAAGGCGACGCCTCCGGACACGCCCTCGACAGCGCCGAGCTGCGCTCGCTGTTCGACCCCGATACCCTGCTCGCCAGCGATTGGTACGGGGCGCGCCTGGAGGCCAAAGCCAAGGTCGATGCGCGGCTCTGGGGCCGCCATCTCAAGTCGCTCGAGGCGTTCGCCGCCAAAGAGATCTACGCCAGCGAACAGGCTCCCCTGCGCATCGCGGAGCGGCTTTCGTTCGCCCGGCGGCGCCTCGGCGAAACCCAAGACCCCCGCTACATCGAACGCCTGTCCGGGACCCTCGGCGTCGACCCGACGGTGGCGTGACCCCACGCGCGCGCCCCGGGCCCGAAACCACACAGAAGCTCCGTTTGAGGGCCTCGCCAGAGCGCGGCAGGGTGTGCCCCCCCCGATGAGCAAGCCCCCCTTCCAGTTCCGCGAGCTGCGCGGCGCCGAGATCGCCGCCAGGATCGAGGCGCTCGGGCACCTGCGCATCGCCGTGTTCCGCGAGTACCCCTACCTCTACGACGGCGACCTGGAGTACGAGCGCCGCTACCTCGCCGACTACGCGGGGTGCCCGCGCGCGCTGGTGGTGTTGCTCGAGCTGGAGGGCCGGGCCGTCGGCGCGACCACCTGCCTACCGCTGGCGGAGGCCGACCCGGCGTTCCGGGCGCCGTTCGAGGCGGCGGGGCGCGACCCCGCCGAGGTGCTCTACCTCGGCGAGTCGTTGGTGCTGCCGCCCCACCGCGGGGGAGGCGCCGGGGCGGAGTTCTTCGCGCGCCGCGAGGCGCACGGCCGGGCTCTGGGCGCCCCGATTCGCGAGGCCGCCTTCTGTGCCGTCGACCGACCACCCGACCACCCGGCCCGGCCCCGCGACTACCGTTCGCCGGAGTCGCTCTGGCGGCGCCACGGCTACCGCCCCCAGCCCGAGCTCCGCTGTCAGATCGCCTGGCGGGAGATCGGCGAGATCGACGAGACCCCCAAGTCGCTGACTTTCTGGACGAAGCCGCTGTCCTGAAACCGCCCCGCCGCATCGGCGTCCCGCCGATGTCCGTCCCGGGGGCGTCCCGCCCCCGGATCCACGCACCACGCCAACGCCCTCAGCACCGACGGAGGCAAGCCGCAGCCGCAGCTAGCCCGGATCGATCACCACATCCGCAGGCGAGGCGCCACCATTCGTTGATGCTGAGTAGGCGGCGGCAGGGATCGGCGAGGCGGCTGGGTGGACACCCTGCCCGAGCCGTTCCCAACGGCAACACCCTCAGCATCAACGAGGGCAAGCCGTAGCTCGGAGCTTGGTGATCGATTCGGGCTAGGTGGGCGACCCGCGCTGGACCGGCCGCGTCGCCGACCTCGCCGCCGACCTCGCCCCCCTTCGACCGCCCCGCCGATCCGTGCTACAGGTTGCCTCCCGCGCCGCCCCGGCGCGGTTCTGGATGAAAAAGATTTCCCGCAAGGACATCTCGCAGATGTCCACCCTCGAGTTCTTGAAAGTCGCCATCGGCCCCTACCGGCAGCTGGCGGGCTACCTGAAGCCGTACAAGTCGCGCTTCATCCTCGGCATCGTCTTCGGCGCCCTCTACGGGCTGGTGAACGGCGGCATGGTGTTGGTGATCAACTTCGTCTCCAACATCGTGTTCGGCAGCAAGAACGCCGCGCAGGACTTCAGCGACATCAAAGACGCGCTCCCGGCCGACAAGGTGGCGGAGGCCGGCGGGGCCTTCGACGCCGTCGGGGCGGTGATCGACGACTCCGCGGCGGCCGCGGCCTCGTCGCCGCTGAGCGGCCAGCTGCTGGTGGTGGCGCTGCTGATCCCGGCCATCATGCTGCTGCGCGGCCTGTTCGGCTACCTGAACGCCTACTGCATGCTGTGGTGTTCGCTGCGGGTGCTGAGCGACATCCGCGTCAAGCTCTTCCGCAAGCTGATGGGCCAGTCTTTGGACTTCTTCAACAAGCAGAAGGGCGGCGAGCTGATCCAGACCGTCTTCAACCAGACGCGCATGGCGCAGCAGGCGCTGACCACCGCCGCCAGCGACATCGTCAAACAGCCGATCGCCATCCTGTCGGCGGTGGCGGCGATCTTCTACATCGACTGGAAGTTCGCGCTCGGAGCGCTGGTGCTGTTCCCGCTGTGCATCGTCCCGGTCATCATCGTCGGCCGCAAGGTGCGCAAGTCCGGCGGCCGCGAGGAGGAGGAGGCCGGCATGTTGATGGTCGTCATGCAGGAATCCTTCGCCGGCATCCGGGTGGTCAAATCGCACGCCCGCGAGGAGCACGAGATCGCCAAGTTCGAGTCGGCGAACAAGAGGATGATGGGCTTCATCATGCGCTGGCGGAAGGCGATGGAGATCGTCAGCCCGCTGGTCGAGACGGTCGCCTCGTTCGGCGTCGCCGCGGCGCTGGTCTACTGCGCGCTGTTCCCCGGAGCCGGCGGCCCGGGCAAGTTCCTCGCCCTCAACGGCGGCCTGATCCTGCTCTACCCGCCCGCCAAATCGATGAGCCGCATCTCGGTGCTGCTGCAGAAGTGCCTCGCCGCCACCACCAAGGTCTTCGAGATGATGGAGCGCCCGCCCGCCATCCAGGACGCCGAGGGCGCGAGGTCGCTGGCGGGCTGCCGCGGCGAGATCGAGTTCGAGAACGTCAGCTACGCCTACGGCAAGGGCCCCGACGCCGTGAAGGGCATCGATCTGAAGATCGGCGCCGGACAGAACTTCGCCCTCGTCGGCCAGAGCGGCGCCGGCAAATCGACGCTCTTCTCGCTGCTGTTGCGCTTCTACGACCCGCGCGAGGGCGCGGTCAAGGTGGACGGGATCGACATCCGCCAGGTCGCGCAGGAGTCGCTGCGCGACAACATCGGCGTCGTGAACCAGGACACCTTCCTGTTCCACGACACCATCTACGAGAACATCCGCTACGGGAAGCTGGACGCCACGAGGGAGGAGATCGAGCACGCGGCCAAGCTGGCGCATGCGCACGCGTTCATCCTCGAGCAGGAGAAGGGCTACGACACGATCGTCGGCGACAAGGGCGACAAGCTCTCCGGCGGCCAGAAGCAGCGCATCAGCATCGCCCGCGCCATCCTCCGCGATGCCCCCATCCTGTTGTTAGACGAGGCGACTTCGGCGCTCGACTCCGAGGCGGAGGGACACATCCAGGCGGCGCTCGAAGAGTTGGCGAAGGGCAAGACCACCATCGCCATCGCCCACCGCCTGTCGACCATCCTCAGCGCCGACCAGATCGTCGTGATGGAGAAGGGCGAGGTCTGCGACGTCGGCACCCACGCCGAACTGTTGGAGAAGTCGGCCATCTACCAGCGCCTCTACCGCATGCAGTTCGGCCACGAGATGGAGGCGGCGTAGGGGAGGGGCGGAGGCGTAGTGGTGACTTTCAGTCGCCAACACCGCAGCTCCGCGGCACCTAGACGCCACCGCGACGCTGCGGGATCGGCGGGGTGCGCGGGAGGGCAGCCCGCTGCTGCCGGATGGTTCGCTCACGCCGGTGACGACGTTCAGGGTTCGTCCTTGCCCCCGAGAACCATGTAGAGGAGCTCCATCCGAGGATTCAGCTTCATTCCACGCTCCCGCATGTTCGCCAGCACCTCACCGGCATCGCGCAGCGCCCTCTCTTGCATCCCCACATCACCGAGATGCTCGGCGAGGACGACCAAGTCTAAGTGGGACCTCGCCAATGTGCTTTGCCATTCGGCGTTGTCAGGGTCTGACTTGACAAGTTCCCGCACGTTGGAGATCGCCTGTTTGAAATAGTACTCGGCCGCCGCACGATCACCCTGGGCGGATGCGGCCTTTCCCTGTTTCGAATACGCAACCACCAGCCCGTGTCTCCACCCC
>JAUIGD010000470.1 GCA_030430255.1 Verrucomicrobiia bacterium | reverse complement strand
GACCGGCTCGGGCAGGGTGTTCACCCAGCCGCTTCGCCTGTCCCTGCCGCCGCCTACTCAGCGTCAACGAATGGCAGCGCCTCGCCTGCGAATGTGGTGATCGATCCGGGCTAAGGCGAGCAACCGCGCCCGCCACCGTAGCCGAACCTGTGAAGGTTTGGCCGGAATCCTTCCCTTGTCGGAGTCTCCAAGTCCTCATCGATCCAGCGACGACCATCCGACTTGGCGGGAGGCAGCGTGCGCGGTTCGTGCAGCGGGCGCGCCGCCGGAGCCCCCCCCGGCTCAAAGGTCGCGCAGTGCCGTGCGCTCGTTGAGCGCCCCACACTGCGGGCAGGGCGGGATGGGGTCGCGCGATTTGTCTTGGTATGGCCACCCGCAGATATTGCAGACCAGCCGGAAGCGCCGGTTGCGCCGGTCGCGGCGCTTGCGCACCCAATCGCTGGCGATCCAGAGGCCGAACACGATCGCCAAGATCGCCACCAGGTAAGCGACGATGATGTTGGGGAGCGAGATTTGAAACATGGGGCTACCAGCGGATGATCGCGCGCGCCCAGGCGACCTCCCCCCCCGGTTCGGAGGGCTCGAAGCGCATCGCCTTCAGGCAGCGGTAGAGCGCGGCATCCATCTCTGCGCCCGCGCTCTCGTCAGGGACCGCGTGTTGGACTTGCCCCGCCGCGGCGATGCCGATCATGAACACGGCGCGGTTCGAGTCCGCCCCGCGGGCGACCTCGTCCGACCCGTCCCAGGCGAAGTCGCGCAGGACGGCCCTCTCCGCCCCGACCCACCGCAGCTGCAGCGAGGGCGCCGGCGGCGGCAGCTCGGCGGCCGGCGGCGGCGGCGAGGGCGCCGCGACGGGCGGCAGGTAAACCCGTCCGGGGTGGAGCACGATCTGCTCGCCCGCCTCCCCTTCGTTCGGGAGTTCTTTGAGCGGCGGGTTGTAACCCTCGAAGACCGGTCGGAACCGCACCGCTTCAGCACTGGACGGCTCGCTCGCCAACGGCAGGGTCGATCGCGCGTCGTAGGACAACACCCGGTCGTCGATGCTGCGCAAAACGGCGCCCGTCAGGGGCTCGCTCGGGTCGAGGACCGTGACTTCGACCGGGCGGCGAAGCTCCCTCTCACCGGGCGGGTAGACCACCTGGAAGAGGTAGAATCCGGCGACGTGCCCCGCCAGTGAAAGGCCGACGAAGAGCGCCAACCAAAACGGCCGCCCGCCCCGGCCTCGCCAGTCGAAGGTCAGCTCGCGACCCTCCGGCCGGCTGGGCGTATCCCGCTTCATCGCGCGGGCTCAGGCCGGGTGGCCAGAATCACGGAGTAGCCGTGGAGGGCCGCCAGGTTACAGATTTCGATCACCCGGCCGTAGGGGGCCGACTGGTCGGCGCGGATCACGAGTTGCCGGCGCCCGCCCCCCTCGGCGCCGTCCTTCAACAGCTCGCGGAAGGCTTCGAAATCCACGAGCCGGTCGTTGTAGAACATCGGCGCGTCGGCGCCGGAGGCGAGGGTGACGATGTCCGCATCGGCGGCGGCTTGCAACGCCGATCGCGACTGCGGCGGGGTCACCGCGATCCCGGACGGGATGACCGCCCCTGAGCCGATGAGGAGGAACAGCAACAGCAGGAACACCACATCGAGCAGGGATGCGAACTGCAACAGTCCCGCTCGCGGCCGCAAGGTGCTCTCTAACTTCACAGTTCGGGTCGGTTCGGGATGATTTCCCCTCTGCTAGGAGGCGGTCGGACTTGGAACTCCCGAGCCCGAACGTTTTCGAATTTCGATCCTAAGGGTCACGAGGGTGAGGTTTTGATCGAGATCAGCGACGAGGCAGCGGGGCGATTTGGGCAAATTCTGATACGTTTCGCGCCGGAACAGGCAAGTCCGACAGGCTCCTAGGAACGCGCGTCGGCGGCGCCCGATGCGCCCCCCCGCCCCTGCGCCCGTTCGCCTTCGCGGCCAGCGCCATCGCCGGAGGCATCCGTGAACGACAGCACCTCCTTCCGCTGGCGGGCATCTTCGAGGATGTTGACGATCTCGATCCCGCCCCGCTCCATGTCGTGCATCAGGGTGCGGGCGAACGTCGCGAGGTAGGAGTAGAGGATGAAGGTCGGCACCGCCACCACCAACCCGGCGGCGGAGGTGATGAGCGCCTGATAGACCCCCTTCGAGAGTTCGCCCATGGTGGCCAGCCCGCCGAGCGTGTTGTCGAACTGCACGAAGGTGCCGATGAGCCCGATGACCGTCCCGAGCAAGCCGATGAGCGGGGCGATGTAGGCGATGGTCAGCAGCACCGCGAGGTAGCGCTCGAGGCGCGGCACCTCGAGCTGACCGGCTTCCTGCACGATCTCCTTCAGCTCCGCCCGCGGGGCGTCGTGGCGGATGATCGCCGCATGGATCACCCTCGCCACGGGGCCCGGGGTGCCGGCGCACTCGTGAAGGGCCTCCGCGTAGTTGCGCTTGCCGATGAGGTTGGCGAGCCCCTGCAGGAACTCGCCGACATGGATCGTCGAGCGATGGAAAAGGAACAGCCGCTCGGCGAAGATGCCGAGGGCGAGGATGGAGCAGGCGAGCAGAAGCCACATCAGCGGCCCGCCCTTGGTAATCATTTCGATCATCTCTGGACGCAGCGAACCCAACGTGCCACGGAAGGGCGCGCGCGTAAAGCGCCCACCGGTCCGGCGGGATCACCCCGCAGCGGCGACGCCAACCGGCGCGCCGCCCGTCGCAGGCGCCCGGCCAGGGAGCCCGCTGCCGCCGGCGGACCCGCTCGCCGCTCCCGCACCGAAGCGGGACAGGATCGGCTTTGAGAGTGCCTCGAGGGCGGCGAGGACGCCCTCGCCGGTCTCGGCGCAGCTCTCGATCACCGGAATTTTGGGCTGGAACACATTGAGCGCGGAATCCAGCGAAGCGGCGGGGACCGCGTTGGGGAGGTCGCGTTTGTTGAGTTGCAGGACGAAGGGGACTTCATCGAGGCGGCAGCCGTTTTGGCGCAGCGCCAGCAGGGCCGCCTTGAGCGCCGCCGAGTTGGCCGGCATGCGCTCCGGTGCCGAGTCGGCGACGAAGATGACCCCGTCCGCCCCCCGCAAGGCCAGTTGCCAGGTCGCGGCGTAGCGGACCGGCCCGGGAACGGTCAACATTTGAAACCGGGCGCGCAAGCCCCTCAGCACCAGCGGCGGCTCCGGACGGAAGCCGAACACGATCGTCCTGTCGGTCGCGGTCTCCGCACCGACGGCGGGCTCGCAGCCAGCGCCGAGCAATCGGTGGGCCGCCGCGAGCGAAGCGGTCTTGCCGGCGCCCTCTGCCCCGGCGAAGACGATCTTGAAGACCACCTCTCCCCGTTTTTGATCAGGCACTGGCATCGCTTGCTGCTGCTGTCAGTTCGGCAGCGAATCGAGTTCGCCAGCGATGAGGTCCAAGCGCTCTGAGACCCCGGGGGCGAAGGCATCGTCCCCGTGGCTCACGGCGAGCCGCGACTCGCCCACCCCGAACAAGCTGACGTGGCCAGCCCCGGCCCGCACGGTGAAGGGGCTGCTCCGGTCACCCAGCGAATCGGCCATCGTGCGCGCGCTGGCGCAGAACGAAGCGGGATCTCCGGCGACGACCACCCCCCCGGCGCTCGCTTTGATCTGACCGGCCGATGAGATCGCCAAGCAACCACCGATCCCCGGCAGTTCAGCGCAGTGCTTCACCACCGACTCCACCGTGACCTCATCCGCGGACAGGAACAGCGCGCGCAGCACCCCACCGCCCATCCGCCGCGCCGCCTCAGCTGCCACTGCGGTCGCGCCCGTCTCGGCCGCATCCGCCCCGCCAGCCGCGGGAATCTCCTCGGCGGGAGCCGGGAACGGATCCATCGCCACAGAGGGGTTCGGCTGGTCGCGTGCGGGATCGGCTCCCCTCGCCGATGTCAAATCGCCGGACAGCGGCGACAGGGACTCGAGCGGTGCGAGCGGCTCGAACGACTGTTGCGGGGCGATGCTTTGCCCGAACTCCCAAGGCGTCCCAGCCCCTGCAGAGGCGTGCGGCTCCGCGGCTTCGGATCGGTCCGCCGATGCCCGTTCGGAACCCGCAGCCGGTGCTCCGGCAGCCGCCGGCGGCTCTTCCAAGACACTCGGTTCCGGCGTCTCAGCCACCGCTTCAACTCCCGCGACTGACGCAGGGGGGAGAGACCCGAGCGGCGCGGCGCCAGGCGCTGCAGGAGGCATCTCCAACGGCGAAGCAAAGGCGCCGGGAAGTTCGGCAGCCGGTGCAGCGGCAGCCGGTGCAGCGGCGGCCGGCGGCTCGGCGGCGGGCGCGGCGAACGGCGATGGCTCGGCAGCTGGTGCAGCGGCGGCCGGCGGCTCGGCGGCGGGCGCGGCGAAGGGTGAAGGCTCGGCGGCCGGTGCAGCGGCGGCCGGCGGCTCGGCGGCGGGCGCGGCGAAGGGTGAAGGCTCGGCAGCCGGTGCAGCGGCGGCCGGCGGCTCGGCGGCGGGCGCGGCGAAGGGCGATGGCTCGGCGGCCGGTGCAGCGGCGGCCG
>JAUIGD010000469.1 GCA_030430255.1 Verrucomicrobiia bacterium | reverse complement strand
GTCGAGATAGGCCACCTCGTGCTCGCCGAGCACCCGGAACGAGTCGCCCCCCTTCGGCGAGCAATTGATCCGCCCCTCGCCCGAAAGCGGCGCGGTGGCGACAAAGAACACCTTCTGCGCCTCCAGCCAGCACTTCAGGTCGGGGGAAATCGCTTCGAGGAGGTCGCCCATCGGAAACGCTCGCCCCTGTCCTCAACGGAGGCAAGCGCCCCCAGCCCGGATCGATCACCAAGCTCCGGGCTGCGGCTTGCCCTCGTTGATGCTGAGGGTGTTGGCGTGGTGACCGGCTCGGGCAGGGTGTTCACCCAGCCGCTTCGCCTGTCCCTGCCACCGCCTACTCAGCGTCAACGAATGGCAGCGCCTCGCCTGCGAATGTGGTGATCGATCCGGGCCAGGAGGGCAAGCGTCCCCGCTTGCCGCGCGGCAGCTTGGAGGCGGCACGGCCTCCGGTCTCGAGCCGGATCGGTCGCGACGGCTGGAAGCATTCGCGGAATGTCAATTTTGCGCCCCAGTTTTGCAACGATTTCAATAAATGAACCAATCCCGCTGGCCATCTTCCAATTCCACGCTTACCATCAATTTGAGATTTTCTGCCTTTCCGAGCCGTTATCGTGCTTTTCAAATCGCTACCGGGAAGGCGCGGGACATGGAATGAGATGCTGGGGAGCTGCCTTCGAGCAGCTCTCCTGTTGGCGTTTGGGCTCCTCCCGGACGCGGCGCAGGCGATTGACTACGGCAAACACCGGAGCCTCCCGATCGACGCCACGCCGCTCGCCTCCGGCGGCCTCGAACTGCGCTGGGCACCGCGCTCCGACGCGCTCGGCTACCAGATGACCCGGATCAACCCCGACGGGAGCGCGGAACCGACGGTCGATCTCCCCGCTGGCAGCGACCGCTTCACCGACAGCACCATCACGGCTGGCGACGCCTTTGAATGGCGCCTCACGGCCACGCTGAGCGACGGCTTGACCGCAAAGGGCGTGCTCGTGGGCGGGGTCGAGGTCGAACTCGTCGAGGCGCGTGGCCGGGTGTTGGTCTGCGTCGAGGCGGTCGCCGCGGAGGCCTTGGCTCCCGAGTTGGCCCGGCTGCGCCAAGACCTCGCCGGCGACGGCTGGACGCCGGCGCAGATTCAAGTCGCCGCTTCTGCCAGCCCCGACGAACTGAAGGGCGCGATCCTGGCCACCCACCGCGAGGCGCCGCTGGAGGCCGTCTTCCTCCTCGGAGACCTACCCGTCCCCTACTCCGGCAACATCGCACCCGACTCGCACAGCAATCACCGCGGCGCCTGGCCCGCCGATGGCTACTACGCCGACCTCGACGGCGGATGGACCGACACCTGGCGGGTAGCGACCGGTGCCAGCTGGGAGCGCAACCGAAACCGGATCGGCGACGGCAAGTTCGACCCCAGCACCCCACCGACCGAGATCGATCTCATGCTCGGCCGTGTCGATCTCGCCGACCTGCCCGCCTTCGCACCGCTCGGCGAAATCGACCTGCTGCGGCGCTACCTCGACAAGAACCACGCCTTCCGCCACGCGCAGACAGCCGTCCCGCGCACCGCCTTGATCGACGACCACCTCGGCGGCTTGCAGGAGGGCGTCGCGAGCACCGCGCGCAACGGCTTCGCCGGCATCGTCGGCCGCGAGGCCGTGGGCGACGCCGATTGGCCGGACGACGTCGGCGCCCCGAACCACCTCCTCGGCGCCGGCTTGAGCACGGCGAATTTCACCACCATCCACGGCGTCGGCAGCTCCGCGAGCTTCGCCTCCGGCGGGCCGGGGGTCGCCTTCAGCCTGCTGTTCGGCAGCTACTTCGGCGACTGGGACAACCCCGACAACGTGCTGCGCGCGGCGCTCGCCAGCGCCGGCCCGACGCTCGCCTCCGCCTACAGCGGTCGCCCGCAATGGCAGCTGCACGGGCTGGGGCTGGGGCAGCCGCTCGGGGAGGCGGCACGGCTCAGCCAGAACGCCAGCGCCAACGCACCCTACTACACCGGCTACTCCTCGCGCCAAGTCCACATCAGCCTGCTCGGCGACCCCACCCTGCGGCTGTTCCCACAGCCGCCCGCATCCGCCGCGAGCGCGGTTCGCGTGCCCGGTGGAGCGTCGCTGAGCTGGTCGGCGCCCGCCCCGAGCCAGACCGCCGAACTCCTCGGCTACCAGGTCGATCGCGGCGCGGCGATCGGCGGCGAGTTCGTCCGCCTCAACGCCGGGCGGCTCACCGGCGACACCTACCTCGATCCCGCGCCGCCAGCGGCCGGCGCCCTCTACCAGATCCGCGCCATCTACCGGCAGACCAGCGGCTCGGGCACGTTCCTCGACAGCGCCCAGGCGGCCTTCGCGGCGCTCGCCCCCGCTCCCCCTGTCGAGGTCGCCATCGGCCCCGCGGACGCCTGCGCGGTCGAAGGCCGCACCCCGCCGGTGCTGAGGGCCACCCGCACCGGCAGCACCACCCTGCCGCTCACCGTCCCGCTCCGCTATTCGGGTAGCGCCAACCCTTTGCTAGACATCGACGCCCCCCCCTCGGTGACCATCGCGGCGGGGCAGAGCGAAGCCAGCTTCACCCTGGCAGCCCTCCCCGACGCGCTCGCCGAACCGGTGGAGGAGCTGCTGGTCGAGGCCGACCCCCAAGGCGGCGCCGGCTTCACCGCAACCGGCGCGACCTCGGTCGCCATCTTCGACGACGCCTACTCCGCCTTCGCCCACGAGTGGTTCGGCGACGCGGCCCACCCTGACGCCGCACCGGACGCCGACCCCGACGGCGACGGCGAGGCCAACCTCCTCGAGTTCGCCACCGGCCGCTCGCCGCTCGCGCCGGACGCCCCGGCGCTGGCCGCACTGGGCTCCGTCGAGCGCGATGGCGCGGTCCACCGCCGCTTCACTTTCCCACACTCTCCGAGCACCACGCCCGATGTGGAGCTCGCCCTCGAGCTCTCGACCGACCTCGTCCATTGGCACACCCCAGCCGCACCGCTCACGCCCCACACGAGTTCACCCCATCGGGAGATTTGGATCCCGGATTCCGAGTTCGGCCCCCGCACCTTCGTCCGGCTGACCGCAACCCCCAGCCCCCAAGGAGCCGGAGCGCCGTCCCCGCCGTAGAACCTCTGTCCGCCCCCAGCCGCGCGGCAAGCGGGGACGCCTGCCCTTCCTGCTCCGCTCCACCACCCCCTGGAGGGCGGAGCTCCGCCTCCGCCGTGACCGAACGCCCTCCGCCTGCGGCCGCGTCCCTCCGCCGGTTTCCCGCCGCCGGCGCGCAATTTTCTTTGTCGGCTCCCGTTTTTCGGTATCCTCACGCCCGTCCAGCACACGACCACTCTCATCATGTCCGATCCAGCACCCGTCCCCGCTCTCAAAGCACGCCTCTGCGTGATGATGTTCCTCCAGTTCTTCATCTGGGGGGCTTGGTACACGATGGTCGGCCAGTACCTCTCCAAGATCGGGATGCCGGAATCGATCGGCTGGGTGTACACCGTCGGCCCGATCGCGGCGATCATTGCCCCGCTGTTCCTCGGGATGATCGCCGACCGGCTATTCGCCTCGCAGAAAGTGCTCGCTGTGCTCATGCTCGTGGGCGGGGTCGCGATGCTGCTCGCCCCCGGCATCGCCCAGAGTTGCGCCGACAACTGGGCGGCCACGAAGGCCGGATGGGAGGCGCAAGGCCTCGTGGTCTCCGATCAGATCGGCAATGGATTCTTTATCTTCCCGCCCGTGATCGCCGACCACCTCCCCTTCGTCGGCATCCTGTTCGTGCACATGCTCTGCTACATGCCGACGCTCGCGCTGACGTTGTTGCTCGCGATCGTGCTCTCGGTCGTTGCCACCTCTGCGGTCACATTCCGTGCCGCGGTCCGCCCCGTCGCGGACGAGATCCACCTGGTGATGCGCCACCTCGCAGTTCAGGTCGCGCACCGCTCCGACGCTGGCACCCCGAACGCAGAGCTCGAAGCGGCGTTGCACCTCCGCGTCGAACCGCTCGCCACAGCCCCCGCCGCGTGGAGCGACGCCGTGCTCGACGGACGCCGCCTCAAGATCCCCGAGCAGCTGGGGCGCGGCGTGGCAGTGGAGACCGCCGAGGGATGGTTGCTCGTGCGTCGGCGCGAGATCCCCGTGCGCTCAGGTCTGCTCGCGGTGGCCCTCGCCGTTCTCGTCGTGGTGCTTGCGTTCGCCTCCCTCTCGATCGCGCGGCGAGTCTTGGGGCCTCTGTACGCCGTCGATGGAGCCCTCGAGCGCGTCGCCGCCGGCGAGCTCGAGCACCGCCTGCCCACCGAAGGCCCGCCCGAGCTTCGGCGGCTCGCGACGACGTTCAACCGCATGGCGGACCAGGTCAGCGCCCTGCTCGAGGCCGAGAAGCAGACCCTCGCCACGATCAGCCACGAGATCCGCACCCCGCTGACCCGCCTGCGCTTGCAGGTCGAGCTCATGCGACGTGACGGCGCCGACCCGGGCCGCCTCGACCGGGTCGAACGCGACGCGGGAGTCCTCGACACCTTGATCGAGGAGGCCCTGCAGATCTCCCGGCTCCGGGCGAACGA
>JAUIGD010000041.1 GCA_030430255.1 Verrucomicrobiia bacterium | reverse complement strand
AATCTCCAGCATCTTGACATTCCGGTTGAGCGTCCCGGCGTAGATCCTCAGTCCGAAGTAGTGGCGGAGGTTGTGCCCATCGAGTTCGAGGTAGCGCTTGCAGCCGTTCTCGGTGAAGCAAGCCTGAATCACCTTCCACCGCTCGACGGATCCGCCTGCGCTGATGTGGCTCGGCAATTCGCATTCCCCATCGAGTTCGTTGAGCCGTTTCCACTCCTCCGGGTCGGGCCGGTCGGGGTAGCGGGTCTCGCACTCCTCATGGTTGTGATTCATGCGGTTGTCGTTGTAGTCCGTACCCATCGGCCTGATGCGCTCAAGGGCCTCGACGTAGAACACCGGGTCGGCGGTGCATCGGTTGTCCTGCGCGCGGATCTGCTCTCCAATGGCCAACAAGGGATCGCCGGCAACATCCCGCCCACGAAACCGAACCCGAAATCGACACAACCCTCTGACCATAAACCCGTTACCCCTGGCAACCCCGCAAGGATTCGAACCTTGACTAGCGGAACCAAAATTCGCCTTTTCCGGGGACTCCGGCGCTGAAATTGGCCGCGACATAGCTCCGACACAGGTTGCGGCTCCACAGCAACTGAACCAACCATCGGCGATCGTTGGTATTTTTTTGCTTGCTTATGTAAGCGTTTAGATAACTTTACGGGTCTCCCAAACCGATGCGCCGCCAATCCGTCACCCTCCGCCCCTTCCGTTCGCGGCATCACCCCGAGTTTCACTTTGTCGTCTATTGGCCAGCCGACTCGCCCGGCAAACCACGCCGATCCAGGCGTTTCAAATCCGAGCCCGAAGCCAAGCGCTTCAAGGAGGAGAAGGAGATCGAAGCCCTCAACTACGGCCGCCGAACCGCCGCACTCACCGAGTCCGCCAAGGAGGACGCCGCCTGGGCGGCTACCGAACTCCAACCCCACGGCCTGACCCTGCGGGACGCGCTCATAGACTTCCTCGCAGCTCGGCATCATCTCGAGGGGCTCGACCTCTCCCCCGCTGAAGCTGCTCGGCAATACGCCTCTGCCGACGCGATTCTACGGGGGGGCGGTGGCGATGACGCCCTCGACGTCTCCCTCGCCGATGCGGTGCGAGAGACTGCCGATCGCGCACGCCGCGCGCGGGCGAGCCAGACCGCCGAGATCGCCGTGGACGAGTTGATCGCACAGAAGGAGAATGACGAGAAGAGCGCTCGCTACCTGACCGACCTCAGATCCCGCCTCGGACGATTCGTCGGGGACTTCGCCGGGCGCCGCCTCAGCGAGGTCACCACGGACGAGATCAACGCCTGGCTGCGCTCCCTCCCCGTGGGTGCGACGACGCGGAACAACTACCGAACGGCGCTCGCCGTGCTTTTCGGCTGGGCACAAAGGACCATGGGCTACTGCGACACGAACCCCGTGACCAACGCCGCAAAGGCCAAACAGAAGCGGGAGGCGGTCGCGATCTTCACCCCTGCTGAGCTACGCGTCATCCTCGAAGCTTCACCCGCCCCCCTGCTGCCGTTCTTTGCTCTCGGCGCGTTCGCCGGGCTGCGCTCAGCTGAGATCTACAGGCTGACCTGGGAGAAGATCGATTTCCCTCGCGGACGCATCGAGATCGACGCCGAGGCATCGAAAACTGCAGGGCACCGATTCGTGCCGATCAACGACACGCTGCGCGCATGGCTGCACCCGGTCGCGGGAACGGAGGGCTCGGTGTGCCCGCTAGACCCCGCACAGCGCCTGCGCCGCTTCCGCCGCACGCTCGATCGACCCACAGACGATCGCCCAGCGGTCGCATGGAAGCACAACGCCCTTAGACACAGCTTCGCCAGCTACACTTTCGCGCAGATCGAGGACGCCGGGCGGCTCGCGGCATGGCTCGGCCACGAGTCCCCGCGCATGATCTTCAAACACTACCGCGAGCGCGTCACCCCGGAGGACGCTGCCGCTTACTTCGCCGTTCGTCCGCAGCTGTAGCCACGCGCGTATCGCCACGGATCATTTTACTTGATTGTGTAAGCATTTAGATTACATACCCCGACCAGCGAGCCAGCCCCATGCCCGAAGATCAGCCCCATCCTACTCTTGCGGACGCCTCCTACATGGCGCGCCGCTACAGCGTCGAACCGAAGACGATCCGTCGTTGGGCGGCCGAAGGACGGCTCCCGGTGATACGGCTATCCGCCCGCTGCCTGCGCTTCGATGTCGCAGCCTGCGATGCCGTCATCGCAAAACGCACAGTCAGCGCCGGAAGCGCGTAGGAGGTGGCGCCGTGATCTGGGATGAACGGCTCGGCACACGGCCGAAAAAAGTGTCCTACATCAGGGTGATCGAGGGTTCGTGGTCGGCGGCCGGGATCTCATTCTTGATCGCCCACTGGACCGACGGGCACGTCACGATCCTCCCCCACCCCGAGCCGAACAGGAGCCTCTCCATGATCCTCACCTGGGAGCGAGACGGGTTGCTGAAGCACCTCGCGGCGAGGGCCGAGAGCGGCGACGGGCGGACGGAGGCGGAGCGGGCGATCCTCGAGCGGCTGGTCAAAGAGGCTGCCCTCAGGCGGCTGGGCGGATGATGCAGCCGCCCCAGTCAGGCCGCGGTGGCCTGGAAGTGCATCGCGTCGCGGGACCAGAAGGCGCCGGCGGCCAGGAAGCCCTCCTTGGCGAAGCACTCCATGACCTCGATCGGCATCTTGCTGGCGACCGGCCAGTGGGAGCGGTTCTTGTTGCGGGCCGCGTCGAGGTCGATCGCGATCCGGTAGGCGTGCATCGACCAGACGGAGCCGCCCCGGATCGGGCGCGGGTTGTAGAGCCCGTAGTAGTCGAGCACGCCGGCGGCCTTGCGCTCCTCCGCCGTCGGGAAGGCGGCCGCGAGCCGCTGGAAGGCGCAGAGCATGGCGTCGGCGCAGCGCTCGTGGGGCTCGAGCCAGAGCACCTTCCGCGCCGGGTCGCCGTAGAGGTGGAGGGCGAAGGGGAGGCGGATTCTCCTCCCCGGCGGGGAGTAGCCGCCGGGGTCGCCGTGCGGGCCGAAGACCGAACGGTCGGAGCGCACCTCCCGCATGGCCGGGAAGCGCCCCGCCGGCATCATCGACAACAGGTGCCTCCGGGCGCCGTGGGTGGAGATCGGCCCCCAATCGCCGTCGTCTTCGACGCCGATGCGCCGCTGCACGCGCTTGATCTCCGTCTGGTTCATGGCGCGGTTTCGATCGCCTCCTCCTGGTCGAGCACCGCCTTCAGCCCCTCCAGGTCGTTGTCGTCGGCGTTGACCTCGGCTGCGTGGTCGAAGGCGGCGGTTCCGACGTCCGCCGCGGCGTCGAAGAGTTTGCCGAAGGCGACCGCCCGGCCGATCCGCTTGGCGACGCGCTCGAGGGCCTCGCCCGCGGCGCGCGTCTCCTCGGCGTGGCTGAGCCCGGCCAGCTCGAACTGGTCCCCCGCGGCGCTGCGGTAGGTGACGCGCTCGGCGCGCCCGGTGAGGACGACGGTGTCGCCCCCCGCGGTCTCCAGCCGGGTGCGACAGGAGGCGAGGGAGACGATCGCGGCGGCCGCCAGGGCGAAGGGCGCGAGGAAAATCAGCACCCGGGCGAGGACGATCCCCAGCACCGCGAGCAGCCCGAACGCGAGGGAGACGGCATCGGCGAACCCGAAGCCGCTCTCCTTACCGTAAGGATGCTGGGCGCCGTCAGCCATGTTCACTTCTCCGCGAGCGGCCGGAGCCCGAGGACCTCCTCCTCCTCGGCCAGGATCTCCCCTTCAGACCGGACGCGGGTGACCCACCCGCCGACGCCGACGGCGTAGGGGACGACCACCAGCGGCACCTCGATGCCGCCGACGGTGCGCTTGCCGACCACGGTCCTGGCCTCGCCGAAGAGGCGCGGTCGGTCTTCGGCTTCCACCGATTGGAAAGACTCGAAGCAACCGGTCAGCGAGACCGGCAGCAGCAGGGCGGAGAGGGCGAGGAGCAGCGATTTGATGGTGCTTTTCATGGATCAGATCCGGTCGTCGAGGTCAGAGGTGTCGACGATGCCGAGCACCCGCTGGCGCACCCTGCCCCACGCGCCGTTGGTCACCGTCAGGGGCATGGCGTCGGGCTTGAGGTCGAGGTCGGACTGCACCGCGCCGACGAACTTGCCGCGCACCGCGGCCAGCACCTGCAGCAGCGCGGCGAGCAGGAAGGGCGAGAGGGTGCCGACCAGCTCCGCCTTCTGCTCCGCGTCGCCGCCGTGCAGGACGGTGAGCAGAGAGACGATGAGGGTCGCCAGCCAGAGGGCGATCTGGGAGCTGCGCTTCGAGAGGATCTCGAGGCCGAGGGCGAGGGCGGTCTTCTTCATGAACGCGGCGGGTCGGGTTCTGGGCGAGCCGTCTTCGTGCCGGGGGTCGGCGCCGAAGCGGCGGCGGGTTCTGCCGGGGTGAGGCATGGCGTTGAGAACCCGCGCGCGGTGTCACCCGCCGTCACCAGCCGTAGTAGCCCGCCAGGGCGGCGCTGTTGGTGACCATCTCCGCCGCGGAGGGCACGGTGCCGAACCAGTGGGCGTTGCGGCCGATCCTGCCGTCGAGCGCGCCGGTGGTGCCGGTGTAGCCGCCGAGCGAGAACTCGCCGTCCTCGCCGTTGTCGTAGGAGGCGGTGTCGGTGCCCACGCTCACCCCGTCCAGCCAGAAGCCCTGCGCGCCGTCGGTGAGGCGGTAGGCGATGACGTAGGGCGTGCCGGCCGAGGTGGCGCCGCCGGCGCTGGAGATGGTCTGGTTGGTGTCGCCGGCGTCGTGCCAGTTCAGGTGGACCGCCCCGTTGTTGGTGCGGTAGATCCGGAACTGGCGGTCGTTGTTGCCCTCGTAGATGGCGCAGACGGCGCGCGTGCCGCCGCCGTCGAAGACGACCGCCACGCAGCCGGCCGCGGCGGAGGTGCCGAAGTTGCCGCCGTTGAGCGCGGCCGCCGCGCCGAAGTCGACCGAGGCCTCGCCGCCGAAGTCGGCGTCCGCCGAGGAGAGCGCGGGCTCGTTGGCGTCGTCGGGCGTCAGGGCGGTGGCCCCCTCGATCGGCGCCCACTCGGAGATGTCCCCGGCCGATTCCGTGATGCCCTGCTCGGGGTCGAACTCCAGCGACGGGGTCGCCGTCCACGAGACACCACCGCCGCCGCCGTCAGGCACCACGGTCAGCGCCGCGGCGAGCGCCGAGCCCAGGCTCAGCCCAGCGGACACCCCCCGCCGCGCGCCCAGCGCCGCGCCCGCCGCCAACGAGAGATCGACCGCCGCCGCCGCCGACCGCCGGGCGGTGAGGGACGCCGCCGCGGCGAGGTCTAGCGATGGGGAGGATACCATCCCGCGCCGGGCAGCCAGCGCCCCGCCGAGGCCGGCAGCCAGCGACAGCGGTGCGCCCACCGACCGCCGCGCCCCGGCCGCCGCGGAGAACGCGGCGTCCAGAGCCAGCCCGCCGGCGACCCCGCGCCGCGCCCCGAGCCCGGCGCTGGGCACCGCGCCCAGCGAGAACCCGGCGGCCATCCCGCGCCGCGCGCCCACCGCGGCGAGCAGCTCGAGCGAGAGCGAGAAGGCGGCGGCCAGCTCGGTCGCCCCGGCGATCACCCCCAGCTCGACGCCGAGGGAGAAGGCGGCGTCGAGCGAGGGGGCGAAGCCCCGCCGCGCCCCCAGCGCCGCACCGTGCGCGAGGTCGAGCGTCACCGGCGCCGACAGCCCGCGCCGCGCCCCCAGGTCAGCCGTCGGCCCGAGATCCAGCGAGAGGCCGGTCGCGAAGCCGCGCCGGGCGCCCACCGCGGCGGACAGGTCGACCCCCAGCTCCGCGGCCAGGTCCAGCGTCCGCCGCGCCGAGAGGCCGGCGCCCGCGGCCAGCTCCAACAGCAGCGCGGCGCGGATCGGCTCCGCCGACGGGTCGCGGTGGGCGCGGACCAGGTCGGGCGCGCTGAGCGCCGCGCGGGCGAGGGAGGCGACGGCGGCGGCGGCGCGCGCGGCGCTCAGCCGCAGCGAGGCGCGGGAGGGGCGCCCGGGACCCAGCCCGGAGCCCGCGCGGGCGAGGTCGGGCGCGGAGCCCTTGGCGCGCGCTGCCGGGTCAGTCCACATTGAGGCTCAGGTCGCCGGCGGCGATCTCCGGCGTGTCGCCGTCCTCGATCGTTTTCGCCGACGCGAGCGCGTCGTAGAACCAGAGGTTGCCGCCCGAGGAGGCATCGAACAGGCCGACGGCGACGACGTCCGCAGAGTAGTCCGAGGTCGCGGTCGGGAAGGTCACCGCCGCGGCGTTGACCACCGGCATGACGCCGTCCGGGAAGTTGGTCGTGTTGCGCGTCACCGCGACCCTCGCGTAGCCGGACCCGGTCACCTCCGTCCCGGAGCTCGACTCGCCCGGCGCGACGGTGAACAGGGCGACGTGCCAAGCCGCCGGCAGGGTCAAGGCCTCCCCGGAGAGGACGTGCTCGGCGATTGCTGCTTCGGCGAAGTCGGTGGCGCTGGCCATGCCCGCGCCGGGGTGTCAAAGCTCACCACCTTCAGCATTAAGTCTTCTCGATAGACGAGAGCCAGGGTAGATTCCAATCCTATGAAGGAGAAATTGGTATTTTCACTCGTCGGGGCAACGCTTCTTTCCGTAGCAATTTTGGGAGCCGCTGAGGAGCCGCCTATTGGTTCGCTTGAGGGTCCAGATACGATTGTCGGCGCCTTGCCTAGCATCGCTCGACTAAATGTTGCAGGAAGAAGTAATTACGAAGTGCCAGGGAGCAGGATCCTTCAGGTCCGATCAATCGCACCTCTCATCCACAGCACCAGTATCATCGTAGAGATCAAGAACGCAGCTTCCAATGAATCTGCGGAGCCTATCACTCTCCGTTTCGCGAGTAAGGTTGGGAAACCCATCGAGTTTTCCCCCCCACTTGTATTGCGACCAGGGGCGACAGTAGAACTTGCTGAGGCGGGAGCGATCATCCACGGCACATTATACGACAACTACGGTTTTCATGGTGTCGCCAGCAAGATTGAAGGCCTCTCCAGGCATGTAAACAAGCTCGCCGAAGAGCTTCGACCCGCGCCCTCCCCAACGTGGGAATACGAGGTCGTCAGGGCGCGAGATGAAGCCTCGGCAAGCAAAGAACTCAACCAGCGCGCGGAGAGTGGCTATGAATTTGTAGAACTGGAATACGACAACTCACCGCGCACCCTACATCATGATCTTCAAACGGGCAAAGCCTACCGAGGACTCCGAATAAGCGTTGGAGGAAGACAAATCGCCCCAGGCGAAAGTAGCACGCCCCCTTACTCGTAGTCGGGGGATCCCTCGTCGACGATCCGCAGCGTGCCCTTGGCGACGGTGGTGGACTCCCCGCCCGCGCCGTCCTCGAAGATCCGCACGACGTAGCCGTAGTCGCCGGGCGACAGCCCGGCGCACTCCTCGCCCGTCATGCAATCGATCAGGACGCCGGTGCCGACCACGTAGCCCGAGAGGTCGAGCTCGGTCTCGATGTCCGTCCCGTTGAGGTAGAAGCGCCCGGCGAGCCCCGGGGCGCCCGCGGAGACCTCGTCGCCGTCCGCCTTGTAGAGCTTGCCCGTGGCGAGCGTGAAGGACTCGCCGCGGCCGATCTCGAAGTTCTTCTTCTCGAGCTTTTCGAAGCCGTAGGACATCGCACCCCGCCCGCTTGTCAGTTCGCCCTCAGCGCCAGCGGCGCGCCGACGAACCGTCCCGGCGGCACGGCGCGGAGCATCGCGTAGTCCGGCTGGAGATACTCGGCGAGCCGCCGCTGCTCCCATCTGGAGAGATCCTCCCAACGCCGCCGCCCGGGCTGCTCCCGCGCCCTGCCGATCGCCCCCGCAGCGACCCCCAGCGAACCGATCACCGCCGGGAAGTCGGAGTCGAGTTGCCCGGTGCAGACGAAGCGCCCGCCGCCCTCAGAGACCGCCTCGAAGAACCGGGCGTTGACCGGGTGCGCGAGGCGCGCCAGATGGTGCTTGATGTCCCCCCGCCCGGCGCCGGGCCGCCAGGCGGGCACCCGGTCCTCCAGCAGCAGGCGCAGCAGCGCCCCCAGTTCCCAGCGCGGCGCCCGCTCCTCCCAGCCGCTCAGGAAGCGCTCGACCGGGTCCCTCAGCGCCGCGAACGACCGCCGCCATGGCCAGCCCTCGCTGCCGCGCCGGACCAGCTTCCGCCGGCAGAGGTAGCCGATAGCCTCCCGCACCGACGAGCCGCCCGACTTCGGGAAGTGGACGAACACGAACGGCTCCGCCGCCGGCGGCGAGTAGAGGAACGCGCTCACCTCAGAGCCTGCAGACCCAGTCCTGGGAATCGATGAACGCCGCCTCCCGCGCGCCCTGGTGCGGGCAACCGGGCGGCCTCGCCTCGACGTCCATATAGTGGTGCTGCCCGGCGCGGAAGTGGTCGAAGCCCAGGACCGAGACCTCGTCCGCGCCCATCCCCCAGCGCGCCCACGCCACCGCCGCGACCCCGCACGAGAACCGTTCGGCGCCGACCTCCTCCTGCGTCCGGCGCAGCAGCGGCACACCCATGTAGTGCAGGGCCGTGCGGCGCGCCCCGTCCTGGCGCTCCATGAGCCTGAAGAACGCCTCCTTCCACCCCTTGCAGCCGTAGAGCGGCTTGTGGTTCACCAGCAGGATGTGCGCGAAGCCCGCGATGTCCCGCCGCGCGACCTTCCACTCGCAGGTCGCCCAGGCGTCCGTCCGCCCGCCGACCTCGGCCTCGTAGCCGTCGACCTTGTCGTTGTTGCAGCGCACGACGAGGTCGTGCGTAGTACGCGTCCACCAGCTCACCCTTCTGGGATTCGAGCACCGAGGTCCCGTTACCGACGACGCAGATCTTCATGCCCAATCACGCCCGTCAATTCCTCCGATCCACCCGTCGCGCGAGCTACGCTCCGGTCAAGGCTGGAGAGCTTTCACAGACGATTTGCTACACCCCCCACATACAAGGCGACGCTGGTAAGCTCTATCCCGCTACGAGCTGATTGACTTCACTGACTCAGATCCTTAACCTCTTATCGAGACCGCGTCCTCGGATTGGCTACCAGGTCTTGGCCATTGGAAAAGAAAGATGCCGCTCTCGCAGAACCAGCTCAAAATTGTCGGGCTTGGCGAGCCGCCTAGACCCCTATTCCGTAGCCGCCTGGAGGCGCATTCCAGCGGCTACCAGAGCGCCTTTCTCTCCTTTAGCCACAAGGACAGATTGCTAGCCGCGGGACTAGTAACGCTACTCCGGAAACTGGGTTGGAGAGTTTATATCGATTGGGAAGATCTTGAGCTGCCAGATCAACCCACCCGGGAACTGGCGGAGCGCCTCCAGTATCGAATCAGATCGCACGAGTGGTTTATGTACCTTGCCACTGAGAACTCCAAGGACTCCCGTTGGTGTCCATGGGAGATTGGCTACGCAGACGGTGTGAAAGGAGCGAATTCCCTACTCGTGGTGCCAACTCAGGATGAGGCCGGAACTGTATTTGGCGCTGAGTACCTTTACCTGTATCCTCGATTGGATCTGAATGACGACGGCAAACTCATGTTCTACGAAGCCGGAAACGTTCATATGTATGTTCGACCAGACCAGATCCGCCGATCGGGAGCACGACACTGAAGAAATGTCCAATCGGGTCCCCGCGACTGACTAACGAGAGCCAGCCACGGGTCCCACACCACCCAGAGTACGGGTCCGTACTGGGCGGTTCCGATTCCGCGCGAACAAGACCCGCGCTGAGCGCCCACATGCTTCCCATCGCAAACGGCTCTCCGTCCATACCTCGGCTGCTGGCGTCGTCGGCTGGGGCGTCCGTCGCGCGATTAGGGCACAGTTCGGTTCGGCCCTTCGTCGGGGAATGCCCAACTCCCCGAGCGCCCTCCGGAGGAGGAGGCCACACGCCTGCATGGCCGCAGCGGAGCGCAGGCAAAGTCCTCCGGTTTCGCAGTTTAAGCGGGCATCTTCCAGCCCCCGGCCCGACTCTCCAACTATCATGGCGTCTGCTGACTTGTCACCCACCCTGCGGGCTGCCTGCGGCAGTCATGTCCGCTCCGCTCCCATTCCCCAGGTAAGGACGCAGTCCTCCACCACACAGCCGCCGCATTTACCTCCACCGCCAAACCACAGGGCTTACCCCTCCTTCGTCGGGCTATGCGGATTGGCTTCGCATCGGGTTGCGCTTGCGCGCATGCAGTCGCTGTGTTGTGCCAGCTCGCCCCACCGTGTCGGCCTCGTATCCGGTTCTTGTTCATCGGCACATGGTTCTATCCCTGCGGGCTCTGCGGTCTGGCTTCGCCTTCTCGGGCGCGCTTCGCGCCATGCAGTCGCCTAGCCTTCCTCCCCACGGTCGGTCGCCCTCCCGCAGTTGGCTTCAGCTGGTGTTTTCTTCATGGTTTCATACACAAGGGACTTGAACCCCCTTAGGACTGCGCCCATGCTGGGCACACACAAGCGGGTGGAGATCAACCTGCGACCCGCGCCGGAGTCGACGCCTGATGGGAAGTTCAAACATCATCATTGAAATCCACCCTCCCTCTCGGTCGCAGGTGACTCACCCTTGACGTTCGCTGAAAAACAATGCTGATTGATTGCCCGCATTGCTTCACATCGATACTTCCGCGAGGAGACGGTACGTGTCCAGCTTGCGACAAAGACACGGAGGATCCTGTAGCGTTGGAGAACCCTTTCCGCCCAATCGTTTTCCCGATTGAATTACCAATCAATGTCCTCTGCATCAATTGCGGTGCGCCTGCTCACGAGATGAAGATTTTGACCGAGAAGCTGAGGGATGATAGTGCATTGGCTCGTAATGTTGGACGGACATTTTCTGGTTCAATGGTAGGAGCTATTTTCGGTTCAGTAGTCGTTGGAACGGAGCAGCTCGTCCATAAAGTATCGGTTCAAGTGCCGGTGTGTAGCCATTGTATGGCACATGCCGCTATCGAGATTCACAAGACCCAACTCGACAAGCAGACGATGTCAGTCATGTGTCACAAGCGTTTTCGAGACAGCCTTGTCTAGGAGCGGCAGCGAACAAGACGCTGGACACCAAGACCTGACCCGCTGGGTATCGGAACCTCATGACTTTTCGACCCCATCCAGAAATCCATGCCGGCAAGGCACACGATGGGCGCTAAGCGATGAGTGACATTCTTACGCTCCTTGTCTGGCTTTGGGCTGGCTGGGTTGTGCTGGTCGTGAGCGGTAAATTCTTACTGCTTATCACTGCCAGAATCGTGATTCGAAGAGATTGTGAGAGTAGAGGAATCACTATCGCGAAGGTGAGGTCGCTTGACGGCCTTTGCGATCTCGGATCAGTATGGCTGGCAATGTCATCAACCCCCTATAGGGTGTGCCTCGATCGGAGAGATGCTGATGCCGCGGAGTGTATCTGTATAGTTCGCCACGTACCGCTCCTGGGATTCGCTTGGGCGGTAGACTGGTGGAGCGACCCCCTTCCAAACTAGGTGGATCCGTTCGGCGCGGATCGACTTGGCGCCTCCCGATCCTGCGTCGCTGGCACCAGCGCGCCCAGCGCCCGGCGTCGCCTGGGCGGAACCGCTCGCAGCCGCCGCGGTGCGCCTCCTCGATCTGGTCGGGCGCGACGGCGACGGCGACGGCGGCGGAGGTGAAGCAGGAAGCAGGGCACGCGGCCGCGGTAGACGGCGTCGGCCACGACCTTGGCGAGGGCGGGCTTGAGCTCGCCCCCCTGGTCGACGCGGAAGGCGGCGCGGTCGCGCAGGGTGCCGGGCAGGGTGTCCGCCCCCGCCCACAGCGCGGCGCGGTCGGCCTCGGTGACGGGGTCGTCCGGGCGCAGCAGCACGACGGGCACCTCGGCGGCGTGGGCGGCGGACTGCCAGTAGAGCGAGGTGGGTTGCTGGGGCTCCTCGATGTCGCTGCGCCCGCCGCCCTGCCCGCAGGCCCAATACCATGGGGCGTAGACGTCGATGTCGGCCTTGTCGTGCTCCATGCAGAGCTGGTGGTCGATGTGGAAGGCGCCGCGGGCGATGTCGTCCGGGGCGTGGGCGAGGTGCCGGGAGAAGCGCCGCAGGTAGCGGGCGCCGACGGCGTAGGCGTGGGTGCGGGCGACCCCCTTGGCGGTGCAGAGCGCGGGCAGCCCGGCGAGGCGCTGCGCCTTGCGGGTGAACTCGCCGCCGAGGTAGAAGAGGTCCCAGCCGGACTCGGGGGCGCGCAGCGCGCCTAGCCCGGATCGATCACCACATCCGCAGGCGAGGCACCGCCATTCGTTGATGCTGAGTAGGCGGCGGCAGGGATCGGCGAGCGGCTGGGTAGACACCCTGCCCGAGCCGTTCCCAACGGCAACACCCTCAGCGTCAACGAGGGCAAGCCGCAGCCCGGAGCTTGGTGATCGATTCGGGCTAGGGCGGCGGCGAGGATCTCGCCGGCGGCGGCGCCAAAGCAGCAGTCGTCCTCGAAGACCAGCAGCGCCCCAACGCCGTCCATGATGGCGTCGTGCGCGGCGCGCAGGTGGCAGATGTAGCAGCCGTAGGCGCCCGGGGGCGAACCGACTCAGGAGATCCACCGGTTCACGGTCGCTCGACATTCCGATGTCGAGAGATCGGGGTGGACTCGACTTCGGAGAGTCGAGCCACGAAGGAAATCTCCGAAGCTGCCGGATCGACCACGTCGCGCAACTCCCAGACGTTCCGGTAGCCATACTGGTACAGCGTGATGAAGGTCGGGATGGTCAAGGCCGCGTCGAAACTCTTCGGGATCTCGGGCGGATGGTATTCGAGCGGGTAGGCGAAATCTTGGATCACCTCGACTTCGGCCTCTTCCTCCGCCTCGCCTGGTCGGCCGTCCAAAATGTTGTTGCGGCAGTAGATCAGCACGCGCGTGTCTCGGTCCGGGATCGCTTCCGCCAGCGATTCCGCAGCCATGTCGGTGTAGGGCAAGTTGATCGCCCCTTCGACGTGCGACCGCTCGAACACCCAAGCCGAGCGGGGGTCGAGCACCACGGTGCCTGGCTCGCGCATCGCTTCGGCGAACTCGGCTCCGGAGAGAAGCCGTTTCTCGCGGAGCAACTCCGCCTCGGTCGCCGCTCGCAGAAACGCCTTCGAATCGCTCGCCCGCGCGCCCGCCGTCTGCTCGACCTCCCTCCCGGCGGGGCCTCCCGATCCGCCCCTCTCCGAAACGGAACAGGCACCGACCAGCAGAGGGCACAGAGGAGCGAGCAGGAGTTTCATGGCGCCATCCTGATCAGCACGAGAGCCCCCTGCAAGCCTGCTCCTTCCCGCTCAACCCGATGCGCGAGATGACAGCGCCCCGCCGCCCCTACTTCCTACTTCCCCCGCCTCTCCCCCGGCAGCAGCGGGAACTTGGGGTTCGGGGTGTGCTCGCGCGCCATGATGGCCTCGAGTTCGGCGACCACCTCGGGGTGCTCGGCAGCGACGTCGTTCGACTCCGCACGGTCGGTCTCCAGATGGTAGAGCTCGGTCTTGATCGGCGCGCCCGGCTTCGTGCGGCGCAGGTTCTGCCGCACGGCCTTCCACTCGCCTCTGCGCACCACCTGCTGGCCGCCGTAGCCGGGGAACTCCCAATAGAGGAACTCGCGCGCGGGCGGATCGCCATCGCCCTTCAGCGCCGCTAACAATGAGATGCCATCAACCCCTTCCGGCGCCGGGGCGCCCGCGACCGCCGCCAGGGTCGGCTTCCAGTCCCAGAAGGCGCTCGGGAACCCGCTGACGGTGCCCGCTTTGATCTCGCCCGGCCAGCGCGCCACCATCGGCACGCGGATGCCGCCCTCGTAGAGGCTGCCCTTGAGGCCGCGCAGGCCGCCCGCGCTGGCGAAGAAGTCCGAGTCGCTGCCGCCGAGGCGGTCGTAGGTGGGGCCGTTGTCGGAGGTGAAGACGATCAGCGTGTCGTCGCGCAGCCCGAGCTCGTCGATGAGCCCGACCACTTGGCCGACGGAGTCGTCCATCATCGTCACCATCGCCGCGTATCCCGCGCGGGGGAACGGGTGTTTGAGGTAGCCTCGGTGCTCATGGTCTTCCTCTGGAATCTCGTCCTTGTACATGTCCAACCATCGGTTCGTCGTCTGGATCGACAGGTGCGGGATGGCGTAGGGCAGGTAGAGGAAGAAGGGTTCGTCTTTGTTCTCGCGGACAAAGGTGAGCGCCTCGGCGGTGAAGGCGTCCTGCGAGTGGATCGCACCGTCGAGCTCGCGGGTGTTGCCCGGCTGCGGGATCATCTGGCCGTTGCGCCAGAGGAACTTCGGGAAGTGGTTGTGGGCGTGGCGCTGGCAGTTGTAGCCGAAGAACAGGTCGAAGCCCTGCTTGTCCGGCGCGCCGCTGGTGCCGTAGTGACCGAGCCCCCACTTGCCGATCGCCGCCGTCACGTAGCCCTGCTCTTTGAGGATCTCGGCGATCGTCACCTCCTCGTCGGGGAGCGGGTTCTGCCCCGGGAAGGGGTGCACTTTGGCCTCCGGCCCACCCGGGTCGCCATTGTCGCGGATCGCCGCATGCCCGGGGTGCTTGCCCGTCATCAACACACAGCGGCAGGGCGCACAGACCGCCTGACCCGAGTAGTGGTCGGTGAACTTCACGCCCTCCGCGGCGAGGCGGTCGATGTGCGGCGTCTTGATCCATTTCTGCCCGTAGCAGCCCAGCTCAGCATAGCCGAGGTCGTCGGCGAGGATGAAGACGATGTTCGGCTTCCGTGCGTGGGAGGTGGACGGGAGCGACAGAACCGAGGCGAGCGCGAGGGTGAGGAGCAAAGCGGGGCGTTTCATTGCGGGGGAGTGATCGGTGGGCCGTTGATCGGTGGTGGGAGCGAAGCGTCATCTTCGTGGGGAGCGTCGAGATCGGCAATGCCAAAGCGAGAGCGCTGCCCCAGCGCCACCAGCACCCCCGCGGCGGAGGCTTGGGGAGAGTGAGGTGGCGGCAGGAGCACGGTAGGGATCGGGGATCCGGCTTCCAAGGATCGGGAAGGGGCGGGGAGCGACAGGGGCGCAGAGGTTCGTAGGCAGCGCCGAACCCGGCGATGGGAGCGGGACGCTCCCGCCACGACGTGGCATCGGCGTCCCGCCGATGTCCGTGCCGGAGGCGTCCCGCCTCCCGGCCAACCCAGCGATCGCTATGGGGAGAGTTCGAGCGGCCCCATTGCCCCGCAACCCGGCGAACCCTTCACGTCCACATCTCCGCCCCCACCCGACGGCAGGGATGCCGTCGCTACGCCGCGGCGCACCCCTCCCCGCCCGACGGCCGTCGCTGCCGGGTTTCACCGCCTGCCCAACGCGTCGCCCCCGTCCGTCCTCGCTCAAACGAAGGCTGCGTGGGCCGCCGCCCGCTTCTCCATCCTGGCCAAGAGATCGCCGCGCTCTTGGCGGGGGCCGTCCGGGCAGGTCTCCGCCAGCGCGGTGATCAAAGCCAGCATCGATTCGAAATCCGACAGCTCCACAAACTCCGCCGCGATCTCGTCGTCCGGGGCGCAGTTGTGGTAGTTGCCCAACGGCACCGAGATCCCCGCCGTGCGCACCCCGAAGGCTTGCAGCGCGGTCGCCTCGCAGGCGCCGCGATCGAGCAGCGCCCGCTGCACGGGGATCGACCTCGCCTCCGCCGCGGCCATCAGGTCCGCCGTCGCGCCGTGGTCGAACACCGACAGCCGGTCGCCGACGCGCACCATCGCCCCGCCCCCCATCTTCGCCCCGGGCTCGACCGGGATGCTGGTCTCCAGGGAAACGAAACACGCCCGCTGCGGGAACGGCCAGACTTTGCCGAACTCGTAGGCGCCGACGAAGCCCACCTCCTCCGCGCGCGTGAACACGGCCGCGACCCCGGCCTCGACACCGCGCGCCGACAGGTCGGTCAGCAGCGCCACGATCGCCGCGCAGCCGATCAGGTCGTCGCAGGCCCGCCCGTGCACTTGCGTCCCGGCCCGTTCGAACGCCGGCAGGTCCCACATCGCGAAGCCGTCGAACTCACGCACCGGCGGCGCCTTGCTCAGATAGCGCTCCGGCACCCCGCCGAGGAAGTAGTATCCGTCGCGCAGCCGGTGCGGCTCCAGCTCCAGCGCCCCCGGGTCTTCCGGCATCGCCACGAAGCCCGGGTGGTCCATGTGCGCGCCGAAGCACCAGCCCACCTCGCGCCCGGCGGGGCTGTAGCGGGCGATCAGGTTGCCGAAGGCGTCCTCCTCCAGTTCCACGCCCGCACAGCCGGCCAGCAGGCCGCGCACGGCCTCGCGCATCGCCACCTCGCGGAACGGCGCGGTCGGCGTGTCGAAGATCGTCTCGGTGATTTCCAGGAGTTGCTCGGTTTCCATGCCGCTTGCTAGGGGGGGGATCTGTTGGGAAGGTGGGCGCCACCCTGCATGCCCTCCGCCGCGAAGCAACTCCGCTATCAGCTCGAAGCCGCGCTCGTGCGCGCCGCCGCCTGGGCCTTGCCCAAACTCCCCCGCCCCGCGGTGCTCGCCCTCGCCGACGGCCTCGGCTCGCTGGCCTACACCTTCGACCGCCGGGGGCGCGAGACCGGGCTCGCCAACACCCGCGCCGCCATCGCCGCCGGCACCCTGCCGGAGCGCGACCCGGAACAGCTGGTGCGCGGCAGCTACCAGCTCTTCGCCCGCAGCATGTGCGACCTGTTCTGGGCCGCGCGCCTCAGCCGCGCGAACTACACCGAGTTCGTCCAGGTCGAGTTCGAGGACCGCGCGGCTTTCGAGAAGGCGGCCAAAGCCGGCGCGGTCTGGGTCACGCCTCACTATGGGAACTTCGAGTGGATCAGCCTGACGATGGGCTACCGCGACCACCCCTTCACCCTCGTCGCGCAGGACTTCAAGAACCCGCGCCTCACCGAGCTCTTCACCCGCGCCCGCGAGCGCAGCGGCCACAAGGTCATCCCCTCCCAGCGCGCCATGGTGCGCCTGCTCAAGGCGCTCAAAGCGGGCGGCCACGCCGCGCTCCTCACCGACCTCAACGTCGCCCCCGACGCGGCCGCCGTGCCCGTCCGCTGCTTCGGCTTCGTCACCTGCGTCACCGCCCTGCACGCCTTCCTCGCCTCGCGCACCGGCAAGAACATCATCCCCGGCATCGCCGTCCCGGACCGCGACGGCGGCTACCTGATGAAGGTCGGCAAGCCGTTCAAGGCAAAGCCGGACGAACCGCTCTCCGAGATCGCCCAGCGCTGTTGGGACCTGTTCGAGCCGGAGATCCGCGCCTACCCGGAACCCTGGCTGTGGATGTACAAACACTGGCGCTACCTCCCCGAAGACGCCGAGCCCGCGAGTTACCCGCCCTACGCCAACCGCTCGAAGAAATTCGACAAGTGGCTGCGGGGCAAACCTTGATCGCGTCCGCACTGGGATCGCGCTGAACCCGGACGCCGCCCCGAGAAGTCGCACCGACCATCGCGGTGAGCTTGGGGTCGCCAACGTTTGGGTCGCCGACGCCGCGGCATCGATGGCGACTGAAGGTCACCACTACGGCTCAGGCCGGAGGTTTGCCCGCCGCGTTGGGCAGGACGATGCTTCACGCATGAAGCGCAGTGAATGGGTGGTCTTGCTCGCCGTGACCGGAACCGCCTTTGCTGTCGGGCTGAACACCTGTGGGAGGCTCTATGTGCACAGCTCACGGTATCGCGCCTTAGCCCACTCGAAGCAGATCGGGTTGGCACTCATGGACTACGCCGGGGACCACGACGGCGCTTTTCCCAGCGGGCCGGACGCCAACCGCTGCCTCGCCCAGCTGGTGCCGGACATGGGCAATGAGAAGGTGTTTTTCATCCGCGGATCGGCGTGGCACGGCAGCGGCCGCTTCGCGGGCGGCCCCGACGACCTCTATGAAACTTCGACGCCCGCGGGCGTGGCCTTGGAGCCGGGCGAGAACGCCGTCGCGTTCAACCGCGCCGCGCGGCGCGACAGCAGGGAAGACATGCCCCTCCTCGCCAGCGCCTTCTCGGCGCGGATCGGCACCTACTCGGGCGATGAGGCCGAGCTGGGCGGCGTCTCGCAGGGGCGCTACACCGTCGTCATCTACGCGGACGGGTCGGGTGCGACCCACGATCTGGATCGCGACTACCAGGTCAAGGACGACGCCGGCAACAACCTGTTCCTCGCCCCCGACTGCGACTTCGTGAACCCGGCCTTGCCTCGATCCCGACCGGGGACGGTCGCCCCGGCCTACACCACGCCATAGGCGAGCATCGCGTCCGCCACTTTGACGAAGCCGCCGATGTTCGCCCCGCGCACGTAGTTGATGTAGCCGTCCTCGTCGCGGCCGTACTCCATGCACTTGTTGTGGATCTCGCGCATGATCGTCCGCAGCCGGGCGTCGACCTCGCCGCGCGACCAGGAGATGCGCAGCGAGTTTTGGCTCTGCTCCAGACCGGAAACCGCAACGCCGCCGGCGTTCGCCGCCTTGCCCGGGGCGAACAGCACCTTGTGGTGCAGGAAACATTCCACGCCGCCGGAATCGGTAGGCATGTTGGCCCCCTCGGCGACCGCCTTGACGCCGTTCTCCACCAACTGCTCGGCATCTTCGGCCGAGATCTCGTTTTGCGTGGCGCAGGGGAAGGCCAGGTCGCAGGGCACGCCCCACGGCCGTTCGCCCTCGCGGTATTCGCAGCCGAAGTGCTCGGCATATTCGCGCACCCTGCCGCGCCGCTTCTCTTTGAGCTCTTTCAACCACTCCAGCCGCTCCCCGGTGATGCCCTCCTCGTCGTAGATGAAGCCGTCCGAATCCGACGCCGTCACCGGCTTAGCCCCGAGCTGGCCCAGCTTCTCGATGCAGTAGAGCGCGACGTTGCCGCTCCCCGACACCACCGCCGTCTTGCCCGGGAAGCCCTCGCCGCGCGCCTCCAACATGTCCTCCATGAAATACACCGCTCCGTATCCGGTCGCCTCGGTGCGGATCAGGCTGCCGCCGAAGGCCAAGCCCTTGCCGGTGAGGATGCCGGTGAAGCGGTTCTCCATCCGCTTGTACTGCCCGAACAGGTAGCTGACCTCGCGCCCACCGACGCCGATGTCGCCGGCCGGCACGTCGGTGTCCTCGCCGATATGGCGGTGCAGCTCGACCATCAAGCTCTGGCAAAACCGCATCACCTCGCGCTCCGACTTGCCCTTGGGGTTGAAGTTCGCGCCGCCCTTGGCACCGCCCATCGGCAGGCCGGTGAGCGAGTTCTTGAAGGTCTGCTCGAAGCCGAGGAACTTGAGGATGCTGAGGTTGACCGAAGGGTGGAAACGCATGCCCCCCTTGTACGGGCCGATCGAGTTGTTGAACTGCACGCGGAACGCGCGGTTGGCGCGGATATTCCCCTGGTCGTCCTCCCAGCTGACGCGGAAGATGATCACCCGGTCGGGCTCGGTCATGCGCTCGAGGATGCAGGCATCGCGGTAGTGCCCGTGGTCGGCGAGGAACGGGATGATGGTCTCGGCGACCTCCTGCACCGCCTGATGGAACTCGCGCTCGCCGGGGTTGCGCTTCTTCAGGCCGGCCATGAATCGCTTGAGCTCGCGGTCGTGGGGGGTGGACATGGTGGCGGATTCTCGCCCCCGAGCAAGCCCTGTCAAACGGTCGTCGGCCCCTCGGGCCAGCCCCCGCCGCCCGACCTCTAACAACTGGTCGGCACCCCGGCGCAGAGCTTCACCGTGTGCGGGATCGCGCCCTCGACGAACCCGAGGCACTCGACCGCCCCCGAGGGCTTGCCGGGCAGCGCGACGAGCAGCGCCCCGCCGACGTCGGCGGCGAGGCAGCGGGAGAGGATGCCGTTGGGCGTCACCTCGGCACTGAGCATGCGCATCCGCTCGCCGAAACCGGGGATCTCGAGGCGCATGATCTCGCGCACCGCCTCCGGGGTCACGTCGCGGGGGGCGATGCCCGTCCCGCCGGTGGTGAGGATCAACGTGCAACCCTGCGCGACGAAGGCGCGCACCGCCTCCTGGATGCGTTCCTTGTCATCGGGGACGACCGCATCGGCGCCGACCTCCCACCCCAGGCGCGCCGCCTCGGCCTTCAGCGCGGGCCCGCCGTGGTCTGCGTACTCGCCCGCCGCGGCGCGGTCGGAGACCGTGATGATGCCGACCCGGATCACCGCTGCGTCAGTTGCCGGCCGCCGCCCCCTCTTCGCGGAAGCCGTTGTCCCAGAGCTTCTGGGCCCTCTCCTGCGCCGCTCGGCTCATCGTCGCCGCCAGCGCGTCGCGCTGCTTTGCCGCCGGCTCGTAGCCCGCCCCGACCGAACCGATGTAGAAGGCCAACGCCTTCTCCTTGTCGACCGCCGTGCCGACCCCGCCCTCGTAGAGCTGCCCGAGCCGGAACATCGCCGCCGGGTGTCCCTGCCGCGCCGCGGCGAGGTAGAGTTCGGCGGCGCGCTGCATGTTCTGCGGGATCCCGCTGCCGCCCTCCAACAGCTGCGCCAGATTCACCTGCGCCGCCGGGAAGCCGGCCATCGCCGCGCGCTCGAACCACGCCGCCGCCGCGATCGCATCCTCCATCACGCCTTTGCCGTTGCGATAGCGCACGGCCAGCTCGTTCTGCGCCAGCGCCATGTTCGCCATCGCCGCCCGATGCAGGTACTTCGCCGCCCCCTCCGGGTCGGGCGCATCCACCCCCTTCGCTTTGTCGAGCATCTGCGCGACGTTGTACATCGACACCGTCACGCCCTTGGCCGCCCCATCCTTGTAGTATTCCAACGCCCGCGCCTCATCCTTGGCGACCCCCATCCCGCGCTCGTAGAAAAAGCCGAGTTTGTTGTAGGCGGGTGCGTGACCACCGCTGGCCGCCTTGTCATACCAGAACAGCGCCTTCTCGTAGTCTTGCTCGGTCCCCTTGCCCGACTCGTAGGCCTCCCCGAGGGCGCTCTGGATCAGCGGGTCTGCCAATTCACCCGCCCCCCGCGTCAGGAGCGCCATCGCCTTCTCGTCCGACTTCTCACCCAGCCGGCCGTCCAGATACGCCGCCGCCAAGTAGAGGATCCCCTCCACCACATCCGCATCGGCCGCCTCCTGGATCAAGGCCTTCGCCTTGGCCAGATCCTTCTCCGCCCCATAGCCATCCTGATGCAGCCGCCCGAGGTAAAATTTGGCTTCCTTCATCCCCGCCGCTTCCGCTTTGGTGAACCACTCGAACCCGCGCTCCGGCTTCCGCTCCACGCCAGCGCCCTCCAGATACATGATCCCGAGCCGCAGCATCCCCTTGGCCGACCCGTTCGCCGCCGCCTGCTCGATCCAATCGACGCCCTCCGCGGCGCGCTCCGGCTCCGCCGCCAACAGCAAGCCCAGATTGTACATCGCTGGGGCATACCCTTCCTCCGCCGCCGCCCGGTAGTGGCGCTCCGCCTCGACCAGAGAACGGTTCAGGCCCAGCCCCTCTTGGTAGAGCGCTCCGAGGGCGAACATCGCCGCCTCGTCGCCCGCCTTCGCCTGCGCGCGGAATCCCTCGATCGCCTCGGCCGTCTGGCCGCTGCGATACAAGAGGTAGGCCTGCTGCGTGGCCTCCGACAAATTGTCCCCTTCCTCGGGGAGCAACACAAAGGCCGCGGCGGCGAGCGACTTCAGAGAAACCGAAAGCGAAATCATGGGGATGAACCTCCATTGTAACGCCCCGCCAAGGGCGCCGCAATCGGCAAGCGCCCGCACCCAAACCCTACGTTTTTATTAAATTTGAGGCTTGCTTCGCTTTCTGTGCTTCCTAGAATATCAAGCAATTATGAGTATTCCGCCAATGGCCCAATTCGGTTTACTAAGGGGAGGACTTCGTCTAGCATCGGCCAGTAAATTGCGGAAAACCCACACCTTTTAACCGCCCCTATCATTTCATAATGCGTTCTTTATCAACGCTCCCCATCTTTTTTATCCTCACCCTCGCGCCGCTGGGCGCCCAGGACGGCTTGGTCGGCGCCGCCGCCTCCGCAGCGTCGGCGGGCAATATCGACATCGAAAGTGACTCGACGGAATACGATCACGACCTCGGCGTCGCCACGGCCACCGGCAATGTTTACATCCGCTACGCCAACACCGAGATCTGGGCGGGCAAAGCGGAATACCACCTCGCCAGCGGTGACATCCACGTCGAGGACGACGTCTCGATCTTCCAAGGTGGGCTCGCTTACAAGGGTGATGCGGCCATCTACAACGTCAACACCGGCGAGGTCACCGCCAACCAGCTGAAGAGCGGCATGGCGCCGATCTTCTACGAATCGGACAGCATCGACACCTCCCTCTCCGGTATGGAGTCGATCTCCATGACTTCCGGCGTTTTCACCACCCACGACAGCGCGGATCCGAACTACAAGATCAAGGCCAAAGAGATCCGCATCATCAACCTCGACGAGGGCGCCAACAAGCAGCGGATCGTCTTCAAAAATCTCACCGTCTACGCCGGCAACACCCCCGTGTTCTGGCTGCCCTACCTGTCGCAACCGCTCGACGCCGAGCAGGGCTACCACTTCCTGCCCGGCTTCCGCAGCAACTGGGGTGGCTTCCTGCTCAACAGCTACGGCATGATGATCGGCGAACACACGCTCGCCACCTACCGGCTCGACTACCGTTCCGCGCGCGGCCTCGCCGGCGGCCTCGACCTCGAGTCCATGCGGCACAAGGACAACCCGAATTTCGGCAAGTTCAAAGGCTACTACGCCCACGACACCGACACCACCGAGACGCACAACAACCGCGTGCGTGACGAGGTCATCAGCCCCGACCGCTACCGGGTGAATTTCCAACACCGGATCTACCTGCCCGGACCGGAGGAGAGCACCCTCTACGTCGATTTCGACATCAACAAAATCAGCGACGCCTTCTTCTACCAGGACTTCTTCCCCGACGAATACCGGGTCGATCCGGAACCCGATAACCTCGTCAACCTGCAGAAGGTCTTCCCGCGGGGCACCGCCAGCCTGAACGCCCGCTTCCGCGCCAACAACTTCTACCGCACCGACACGCGCCTGCCGGAGGTGGCCTTCGACTTCGCCACCTCCCCGATCGGCAAGACCGGCCTCTACTACACCGGCGAAACCAGCGCCGGGGTCTACGAGGAGAAGCTCGGCACCGTCGAGCGCGAGCGCATGCTCAAGGACATCGAGAAGCTCGAGGCGAAGGTCGCCGGCACCCTGGAGCCGCTCGACCCCACCGACCCGAAAGCCTCCGAACCCGACCGCATCCGCGACCTCACCCTCGTCGAGGCCGAGTCGATGCTCGGCGACCTGAAGAACCAGGTCTATGGCGACAGCGGCTTCACCCGTTTCGATTCCTACCACCAGATCTCGCTGCCCCAGACCCTGTTCGGCTGGCTCAACGTCACGCCCCGCGCCGGCATCCGCGCCACCTCCTACAGCGACATCAACGACTCCTTCGACGCCGAGGGCAACCGCGTCGCCGCGGCGGGCTCGGAGACCCGCATCGCCGCCCACGCCGGCCTCGATGCCTCGTTCAAACTCTCCAAGAACTACGACCAGGTCGAGCTGCCCCGCCTCGGTGTCCACGGCGTGCGCCACATCGTCCAGCCCTACGTGAACTACTCCTTCGTCAGCGCCGACGAGATCGACACCGGCATCGGCAAGATCGACCGCCTCGTCCCCAGCACCCGCCTGCGCCCGCTCGACATGTCCCAGTTCACCGCCATCGACAGCATCACCGACTGGAACATCGTCCGCGCCGGTGTCTCGCAACGGTTCCAGACCGAACGCGACGGCGCCGCCTACAACTGGCTGGAGCTGAACTCGTATTTCGAGACCTACATCGACGACCCCGAGTTCGACCGCGACTTCTCGAACATCTATAACGAGATCGTCTTCCGCCCGGTCCACTGGATGTCGCTTGGCGTCGATGCCCAGATCCCGGTCATGTCGGACGCCCCGTACGACTACACCGAGGTCAACACCCGCCTCGCCTTCATGCCGACCGATCGCTTCGACTTTACGATCTCCCACCGCTCGCTGCAGGATCACCCGCTCTTCGAGGACTCCAACCTTCTCGATTTCCGCGCCTACTACCGCCTCGGCGACCGCTGGGGCCTCAGCGGCCGGATGCGCTACGAACTGGATGACAGCACCCTCGAGTTCCAGCAGTACAGCGTGCACTACGACCTCAACAGCTGGACCGCCGGCCTCGGCGCCATCATCGCCGACCACCGCTCCGGCGAGGACGAGTTCGGCGTCGTGCTGACCCTCACGCTGAAAGATTTCCCCGCGGTGAGCATGCCCATCGGCCTGACGCCGACGCAGTAGCCAAAAAGGAGGATAGGCATCGACGGGTGGCAGCGTCCCGGTGCCCGCTCGCTCGGAGCCGTCAAGGCATCCGGGGCGTCCCGGTGGCTCGGCCGCGGGTTTCATGGCGGGATCCTTCCGGCGCTACGCTTGTCAGGATGACACGCCGCCTTCCCCGCAGGGGTCGAAACCCGCATCACGCCCACCATTCCACTCCCGCACTGTCACCCTGAGCAACGCGAAGGGCCTCTCACCGCGGTCCGCGTCTCCGGAGCCATTCGTGTCGAACGCTCCCACCGCCTGCCCGGTTGGGGACTCGACTCCGAGGGGCTGTTCCCCGCACGGCGAAGACGGCGGCACCCACGAGGATCTCCCGGAGCGAGCATCGGTTCCGCCCTCGACCCAAACCGCCGGGAACCCGGCTCAACCGAGCGCCATTCGGGTTAAGGCGTGTTTGAAAGCGAGTCGTGAGTGCCACAGCGAGATCTTTTGCCGCCGGCAAGGCCGGGCCACAATGCAGCGTGCGGTGAAACGATCCGCTGAGAGGCGACCCGATCCCGGCGCAGCCGCCACTTCTTCCACCTTCAAATCTGGCGCCGCGAGGCGAATTCAATCTCGCCCTAGTCCCTCGGCAGGGCCGGGTTCACGAAATCACAGTCCGGCGCGAGGAAGAGGTTCTTTCCGGTTTCGTCCCTGAGTTGGAGACCGTCTCCCATCAGCGGCATCGCCCCCGAGCCGTCGGCATAGATCACCACCCCGTAGCGCCCGCGAAGCCAGCCGCCCAACTCGTCCTCGTCGTCCGAATAGGTCCCGATCTGCTCGGTGAATGCGGGCGTCAGCATCGGCATGTCCTCGCGGCCGTCCCTCGAAGCGGCACGGTTGAAGGCCCACCCGTTCTCGCCCGGCTCCAGCGCGATACCCGGGAGTTCCGACTCCTCATAGCAATCATCCGGGCCATCTTCGAATGGCCCCGCATGCCAAGCCGAACCGTGAAGGTAAAACGGCTTCTCGCTTCCCAGATACGGGACGAGTGGGGCGAGGCAGCGATTCGCATCGACGCCAGAATCGTCAAAAGGAAAGGCTCCACCGTGGTCGTCAGCGTAAAACATCGCCTCAGCTCCGATCAGCTTCGCATGTTGGAGCGCACGATTTGCCTTCGCCTTGTTGTAATAGGGATCCCCAGTCGGGTTCAAGATAAAGTACGCGATCAACACCACCCCCACCACCACGATCACTTCGGTCACGGTGGGGCGCCGGGAGAACATCGAGGCCATCGCTACACTGGTGTAGGTGGAACGATCACGAAAACCGCCTCACCGCTCACCCTATACCCAACTCAGCGGACTGGAGCCACTGATTATCAGGCCGGAGACTAATTTTGTCAATGTAGGCGAGCGCACCAATGTAACCGGATCTCGGAAATTTGCCCGCCTTATTAAATCAGGTGCCTACGCTGAAGCGCTGGAGGTGGCCCGCCAACAGGTTGAGGGTGGGGCCCAGATTATTGACGTCAATATGGATGAAGGCATGCTCGACTCGGAGCAGGCCATGACCGACTTTCTCAACCTCGTGATGGCCGAGCCGGATATCAGTAAAGTGCCAGTGATGATTGACTCTTCAAAATTCAGCGTCATCGAGGCCGGCCTGAAAGTGGTGCAA
>JAUIGD010000468.1 GCA_030430255.1 Verrucomicrobiia bacterium | reverse complement strand
CACGTCTCGCTGCATGTACCCGGCCACCGCGGCCAGCGCCGTGATGCACCACGCCATCGTGCACAGCCGCTTGACCAGATTGCCGACCATGAACCCCACGCGGCCGTCCATCTCCGTGCGGCCCGCGGCGGAGTTCCCCGTCGGCAGTTGGCACCACGTCGCCGTCACCTACGACGGCTCGATGGCGGCCGCCGGGTTGCAGGTGTTTGTCGACGGCGAGCCCGCAGCCCTGGAGGTGGTCCGCGACCATCTCTCCAAGGAGATCACCGGCGGCGGTGGCGACACCATCGCCATCGGCCAGCGCTTCCGCGACAACGGCTTCAAGGGGGGGCTGGTCGATGAGTTCCGCGTCTTCGATCGCGCCTTGCTCCCCACCGAGGTCGCCCACCTCGCCACAGGGGCGGCGCTGGAGGGCGATGAGTCTTGGTTCCGCGCCCGGGCCGACCCGGAGGTGGCTGCCGCCGTCAAGGCCCTGACCGCGGCCCGCGAGGCGCTCGCCGGATTCCAAAACGGCCTGACCGAGATCATGGTGATGCGCGAGCTGCCCCAACCGAAGCCGGCCTTCGTCCTCGACCGTGGCGCCTACGACGCCCGTGGCGAGCCGGTCGAAGCCGGAACGCCTGAAGTGCTCGGCGGCGGGCAGCCCTCCGACCGCCTCGGGCTGGCGCGCTGGCTGGTCGACCGGCGGCAGCCGCTCACCGCACGCGTCGCGGTGAACCGCTTCTGGGCGATCTGCTTCGGCGACGGCCTCGTCCGCACGCCAGAGGACTTCGGTAGCCAAGGGAAGCTGCCGACCCATCCCGAGCTCCTCGATTTGCTAGCCGGTGATTTCATGGAACGCGGTTGGGACGTGAAGGCCTTGCTCCGGCAAATGGTGATGTCGAAGACCTACCGGCAGCGCTCGACCCAGGCGCCGGACCTCATCGAGCGCGACCCGGACAACCTCCTGCTCGCGCGCGCGCCCCGACACCGGTTGCCGGCCGAGATGGTGCGCGACGGCTGGCTGGCCAGCTCGGGCCTGCTCGTGCCGAAGGTCGGCGGCGCTTCGGTGATGCCCTACGAGATCGCCGAGTCCTTCAAGCCGCGCGGCCGGGCGAAGGGCGAAGGCCTCTACCGCCGCAGCCTCTACACCTTCTGGCAGCGCAACGGTCCCGCGCCGGCCATGCTGGCGCTCGACGCCGCCAAACGCGACGTCTGCACCGTGAAGCGCGAGCGGACCCAGACGCCGCTGCAGGCGCTCGTCCTGCTGAACGATCCGCAGGTGAACGAGGCGGGGCGCGCGATGGCCCAACGCCTGCTCAAGGACCACGGCTCGGCCGACGACGCCCTCCTCATCGAGATGTGGAGGCTCGCGGTCGGCCGCGCCCCCGCGCCGGAGGAACTGGCCATCGCCCGCCGGATCCACGCCGAGCAACTCGCCGGGTTCCAAGCTGACCCCGCGGCGGCCGAGCGCTTCCTCGCGACCGGAGATCATCCCCGCGACCCCGAGATCGACCCGGCCCTCAACGCGGCGACCGCGGCCGTGGCGGTCGGAATGATGAACCTCTGGGAGGCCGTGGCGCGATTCTAGGTGGCTGGGTAGGCGGCGGCAGGGATCGGCGAAGCGGCTGGGGGAACACCCTGCTCGAGCCGCCTGCGGAGTCGCCTGCGGTGGTGCTTGACCGCCGGAGCGGTCGCTCCTACGCTCCGACCACAAAGAAAAGCAGGGGTGCTCCACCCGCGGAGCTGAGAGCCGCGCCCAAACGCGGCACCCTTCGAACCTGACACGGCTAGCACCGGCGAAGGGAGCCTTTTCGGATCACCACGTTCGACCGCAAAGGCTGCCCTTTCCCCCGAAGGCGCAGCCTTCCTCATTTCCACTGATCACTTCCCACCGAATACGGATCACCCAACCCATGATCGCTCCCAAAGATTCCATTCAACCCGACGATTCGCTCTTCCCCAACAGCCGCCGTGTGTATGTCAAAGGGGTCGCCATGCGCGAGGTGGCGCTCGCCGACACCGAACGCCCCGACGGCAGCACCGAGAGCAACGACCCGGTCCGCATCTATGACACCTCGGGTCCCTGGGGCGACCCGGCCTTCGCGGGCGATGTGACCGAAGGGCTCCCGGCCATGCGCCGCGAGTGGATCCTCGCCCGCGGCGATGTCGAGGAGTATGACGGCCGCGACACCAAGCCGGAGGACAACGGCTACCTTTCCGACGAGCACGCCGAGAAGTACAACGCCAACAAGGCCGCCAAGAACCGCCTGTTGGAATACCCCGGGCTCAGGCGCAAACCCCTGCGGGCGAAGGGCAAACCCGTCACCCAACTCCACTACGCCCGCCAGGGCGTCGTCACCCCGGAGATGGAATACATCGCCACCCGCGAGAACCTCGGCCGGCTCGAGGCGCACAAGGCCGCCCTGTCGCAGGCCATCGATCCGGACCTCAGCAAGCCCGGCGTCACCCCCGGCGCCCCGCGCAACGCGCTCAACCTGCAGCACCCCGGCCAGCCCTGGGGCGCCAAGATCCCGGACTTCATCACGCCGGAGTTCGTGCGCGACGAGGTCGCCCGCGGACGCGCCATCATCCCCTCGAACATCAACCACCCGGAGGCCGAGCCGATGATCATCGGCCGCAATTTCCTGGTGAAGATCAACGCCAACATCGGCAACTCCGCCGTGGCTTCGTCCATCGAGGAGGAGGTCGAGAAGATGCGCTGGGCGACCAAGTGGGGCGCCGACACCGTGATGGACCTCTCCACCGGCAAGAACATCCACGCCACCCGCGAGTGGATCATCCGCAACTCCCCCGTCCCCATCGGCACCGTGCCGATCTACCAAGCGCTCGAGAAGGTGAACGGCCGCGTCGAGGACCTCACCTGGGAGATCTACCGCGACACCCTCATCGAGCAGGCCGAGCAGGGCGTCGACTACTTCACCATCCACGCCGGCGTCCTGCTGCGCTTCGTCCCCACCACCGCCACCCGCGCCACCGGCATCGTCAGCCGCGGCGGCTCGATCATGGCCAAGTGGTGCCTCCACCACCACCAGGAGAACTTCCTCTACACTCACTGGGACGACATCTGCGACATCTGCGCCGCCTACGATGTCTCCTTCTCGATCGGCGACGGCCTGCGCCCCGGCTCCATCGCCGACGCCAACGACTACCCGCAGTTCGCCGAGCTCAAGGTGCAGGGCGAACTCACCGAGCGCGCCTGGGCGAAGGGGGTCCAAGTCATGAACGAGGGGCCGGGCCACGTGCCGATGCACATGATCCAGGAGAACATGGAGAAGCAGATCGAGTGGTGCCACGAGGCGCCGTTCTACACTCTCGGGCCGCTCACCACCGACATCGCCCCCGCCTACGACCACATCACCAGCGGCATCGGCGCCGCCATGATCGGTTGGTACGGCTGCGCCATGCTCTGCTACGTGACGCCGAAGGAGCACCTCGGCCTCCCCGACCGCGACGACGTCCGCGAGGGCGTCATCACCTACAAGATCGCCGCCCACGCGGCCGACCTGGCCAAGGGGCACCCGGCCGCCCAAGAGCGCGACAACGCCATCTCCAAAGCCCGCTTCGAGTTCCGCTGGGAGGACCAGTTCAACCTCGCCCTCGACCCCGACAAAGCCCGCCAGTACCACGACGAGACCCTCCCGCAGGACGGCGCCAAGACGGCGCACTTCTGCAGCATGTGCGGCCCCACCTTCTGCAGCATGAAGATCAGCGACGAAGTTCGCCAATACGCGGCCGAGAACGGCATGGACAGCGCCGAGGCGATCGAGGCCGGGATGCAGGAGAAGGCCAAGGAGTTCGCCGAGGCGGGCGGGGAGATTTATTCGTAGTGCCGATCGCCTGCGCGGCAGCGACGACCCATAGCGTCATCGCGTAGCGAGCAGCTCGCCGCTCAGGAGGCGGCAGATATCGAGCGCCAGCGCCCGAGAACCCTGGAGGGCGGACCTCCGCGTCCGCCGATGCCGTCTGGGAGGAAGCGTGATGCCAAGGAGCCAGATCGCTATCGGCTCGCCCTTGGAGCGGATAGGTTTGCGTTAGGCTCTTCGGATCGGTTACGGCGGAGACGGAGCTCCGCCCTCCAGCGGGGAATCGGGGGCAGGATGCCCCCACCACGGAAGACTGAAGGCCGCCGGTCCCCCCACACGCCGACCGGTCGTGCGACAGTGAGCGAACTCGAGCTCAACTGGGCGGCGGTCGTCAACTTCCGGGCGATTCTACGGCGCTGCGGCAAGCATCCGCCGTCCCGCCCCACGGCAGCGAGTTGCTCCTCACCAAACCAAGAGCGCGACGCCCTGCCGCGGCAGGTTCAGCTCCAGCGTTGCTATGCCTTCGCCCGTTTTGACCTCCGGCGGGTCGGCGGTTTGGAGCTGGGCGAAGGTTTTCATGGTTTCGATCTGCTCGGGCGTGGGGTCTTGGGGGGAGCCGTAGCGTTTCCAGAGTTCGTAGGCGTTGCTGTGGAGTTCGTCGACGCGGTAGAGGGTCGGCGGCGTGGTTGAGGACGCGCCGTCTAACTCCAGCGTGACTGCGGCGTCGGGGCCGGGGAGGTCGTCGTCG
>JAUIGD010000467.1 GCA_030430255.1 Verrucomicrobiia bacterium | reverse complement strand
GGACGAAGACCTCGACACCCCCGACTGGCTGGAGCTCTACAACGGGCAGAACGGGGCCGCCGACCTGTCGGGCCACTTCCTCACCGACGACCCGCTCCTGCTCACCAAGTGGCCGCTGCCGGCGCTCTCCCTCGCCCCCTTCGAGTACCGGGTGATCTTCGCCTCGGGCAAGGACCGCTCCGCTCCCGGCAGCCCGCTGCACACGAACTTCGAACTCGCCAAAGCGGGCGGCTACCTCGCGCTGGTCGCGCCGGACGGCACCACCGTGCTCTCCGAGCACAGCTACGGCGCCCAGGCGGAGGACGTCGCCTTCGGCGAACTCGGATCCTCGCGCACGTTGGGCTACCTCGAAACCCCCACGCCGGGTGCCAAGAATTCGGGGCTGCAGGCCGCGGGCCCGCCTTCGGAGGACGTGGAGTTCGACCGAACCGGGGGCGTCTTCAACGGCTCGACGGCCCTGGCGATCCTGCCGCCCGTCTCGCCGACGGCCGTCGTGCGCTACACCACCAACGGCACGGTGCCGAACGAATCCTCGCCCATCTACAGCGGCTCGCCGTTCAATATCTCGAACACCACCACGGTCCGCGCCCGCACCTTCGAGCCGGGCCGCCTGCCGGGAGAGGTGAAAAGCCGCACCCTCATCGAGCTCAACAACAACATCGCGAACTTCAACTCGGCCCTGCCCATCGTCGTCGCCGACTCCTTCGGCGTGAACGTCGACAACGCCAGCAACCCGGGTGCCCCCAGGCCCTACCGCCTCACCTATACCGTGGTCTTCGAGCGCGACCCGGCCACCGGGCTCGCCCGCGTCACCGACGCCCCCGACTTCACCGGTCGCGGCGGCACCCACGTCCGGGGCCAGAGTTCCTCCGGCTTCCCGAAGAAACAGTACGCCTGGGAGACCTGGGACAACGACGGCAACGACAAGAACGTGTCGATCCTCGGCATGCCGAGCGAGTCGGACTGGATCCTCCACGCCCCCTACTCGGACAAGACCCTCATGCGCAACGTCACCGTCTACTCCCTCGCCCGCCAGCTGCACGGCGACGGCGGGGGCATGCGCACCCGGTTCGTGGAGCTCTTCTTCAACCAGAACGGCGGCGACGTCTCCATGGCCGACTACCGGGGCGTCTACGTCGTCATGGAGAAGATCAAACGCGACGCCGACCGCGTCGACATCGAGAAGCTGAACGATCAGATCACCGACCAGGGACTCATCACCGGCGGCTACATCTTCAAGAAGGACAAACCGCCCCACAGCCAGCCCTGGAACACCTCGGTCGAGGGGGTGCCGCTCGACACCCACGACCCCGGCTCCCTCAACACCGCCCAATTCAACTACCTGCGCGACTACATGAACGCCTTCGAGGTCGCTCTCCACGGCGCGGACTTCGGCGACCCCGCCACCGGTTACGCGGCCTATATCGACGTCCTCTCCTTCATCGACAACCACCTCTTCGTCGAGTGCTTCAAGGAGATCGACGGCTACCGGATCAGCCAGTATTTCCACAAAGACCGCGGCGGGAAAGTCCGCGCCCTGCCGGTCTGGGACTACAACCTCGCCCTCGGCAACGCCAATTACCTGCAGGGTCAAAACCCGGTCGGCTGGTACTTCCCCCAGCTGGGTGGCACCGACTACTACTGGTACCAGCGCCTGTTCCAGGACACCGAGTTCGAACTCGCCTACTGGGATCGCTTCTGGCACCTGCGCCGCCGCGAGTTCTCCGACGACCACCTGCTCGCCGAGATCGACACCCACGACGCCGAACTCGACGCCCCGAACGCGTCCGGCGAGTCGGCGGTGACGCGCAACTTCGACGAATGGGACGTCTTGGGCTCCTACCTCTGGCCGAACGCCGACGGCTATCAAAGCCGCACCACCCACCAGTCGGAGGTCGATTGGATGAAGGATTGGCTCACGGCCCGCATGGCGTGGATCGAGACCCAGTCGCGAGGCACCGCGGGGACCGCGCGGCCGCCGACCTTCAACGCGTACGGCGGTGAACAGCCGGCGGGCTTCAGCCTGACCATGTCCGATCCGAACGGTTGGTCGGGGGCGGCGATCTACTACACCACCGACGGCTCCGACCCGCGCATCCCCGGCAACTCCGCCGGGCTGAACGTGAACTTCGTCGCCGAAGACAGCGCCTGCGAGGTGCTGATACCCTCCGCCGCCAACGGTGGCTCGGCGCTCTCCGTCGCCGCTTGGACGAACCCCGCCGCCCCGGCCAACGCCGCGAACTGGACCGCGGGCACGCAGGGCGTCGGCTACGAGCGCTCGAGCCAGGACACCTACGACCCCTATTTCGCGACCGACGTCGAGTCCGCGATGTTTGGGGTCAACGAGTCTGCCTTCATCCGCATCCCCTTCGACGCGTCCGCCGCCGACCTCGCCGACCTGAGCGCCCTCACCCTGCGCATGCGCTACGACGACGGCTTCGTCGCCTACCTCAACGGCGTCCAGATCGCCAGCGCCAACGCCCCGGTCAACCCGGCTTGGAACTCGGGGGCGACCGCCTCCCACAGCGACGGGGAGGCCGTCACCTTCCTCGACTTCAACGCGCCCGCCGGCATCGGCGCCCTCCAGGTCGGCGCCAACATGCTGGCGATCCACGCCCTCAACCGCGGCGTCAACAGCAGCGATGCGCTCTGGTCCGCGCAGCTCGTCGGCACCGCCGGCGGCGGCAACGCCCCCGCGCCCGGCGCCCTGGTCTACTCGTCCCCGGTCCCGCTCGACGGTGGCGTCACCGTCAAAGCCCGCGTCTACGACGGCTCGAGATGGAGCCCCCTCAGCGCCGGCACCTTCGCCGTCGACACGGTCCGCGCCTCGGCCTCCAACCTCGTCGTTTCGGAGTTCGACTACCGCCCGGCCGATCTCACCGCCGCGGAACTCGGCGCCGGCTTCACCTCGCGCGGCCAGTTCGAGTTCCTCGAACTGCTCAATATCGACCCCGCCCGCTCCGTCTCCCTCGAGGGCGTCTCCTTCGCCGACGGGATCGGCTTCACCTTCGACGCCGCCGTGCCCGGCTCCGCGCTCGTCCTCCCGCCCGGGGGGCGCGCCGTCATCGTCGGTGATGCCGCGGGCTTCGCCGCGCGCCACGGGAGCTCGGGCGCCGCGGTCGCCGGCACCTTCACCGGTTCGCTCAGCAACGACGGCGAACGTGTCCACATCCTCGATGCCTCGGGCGGCACGATCCGCGATTTCATCTACAACGACGTCGAACCCTGGCCGGTCGCGGCCGACGGCGACGGCTTCTCGCTCGTGCTCCGCGACCCGACCTCGAACCCCGACCACAGCGACCCGGCCAGCTGGCGCTCCAGCGCTGTCCCGGGCGGGACGCCCGGCGGCACCGACGCCGCCCCCTTCGCCGGCGACCCGGACGAGGACGACGACGGCGACGGCCAGAGCGCCTTCCTGGAGTGGGCGCGAGGCACGCTCGATACCGAACCCGACCCCGCTCCCGGACCCTCCGCCTACCTCGTCCCGTTCGACGTCGGCGGCACCGTGAACGACTACACCGTCTTCGAGTTCCAGATCAACCTCGCCGCCGAGGGCCTGCGCTTCGGCATCGACGCCTCCGCCGACCTGGATCTCTGGGCCGCGGCGGACGCCGCCTTCACCTACCTGGACACCGTCAACAACGGCGACGGCACGGCCACCGTCCGATTCCGCGCCAATACCCCCTTCGACCCCGCCAGCTCGCCGCGCGGGTTCCTCCGGGCGCGTTTCAGCAACTGACGGCGAGCCCGCAGCCGCGTCGCCATCTCTCTGCGGCCGCCCGCTCAGCGCCCCCGACGTGGCATCGGCGTCCCGCCGATGATCGTGCCGGAGGCGTCCCGCCTCCGCGCCCTTCCACGGTGTGTTTGAAAACGAATCGTGAGTGCCACAGCGAGAGGTTTTTGCCGCAGGTGAGGTGAGGCGGGGCGAGGCAGCAGGTGAACACCCGCGGCCGAGCGACAGGCGGTGCCGTGCCTGCGGATGGGGTCATCGGTCCGGGCGAGCTAGCCCGAATCGATCACCAAGCTCCGGGCTGCGGCTCGCCCTCGTTGATGCTGAGGGTGTTGGCGTGGTGATCGGCTCGGGCAGGGTGTTCACCCAGCCGCTTCGCCTGTCCCTGCCGCCGCCTACTCAGCCTCAACGAATGGCAGCGCCTCGCTTGCGAATGTGGTGATCGATCCGGGCTAGGGCGCGCTGGGGGCATTGAACAACGAATGGCTCCGAAGACGCGGATCGCGGTGAGAGGCCCTTCGCGTGGCTCCGGGTGACGGCTCCGCGGACTTGAGGGCGGCCAGGGCGGTGCGAGGGGATGGCCCCAACCCTCCCAAGGAAGTGCGGTGTCATCCTGACAAGCGCAGAAGTTCTATCGGTTGCAAACTGCGTTTTCGGAGAAGTTGTTCGCATGGTGTGAGGGTGGTGATGTTCAGGCGGGTTCGATCTGCAGTACCCACGAGCCGTGGGCGAGCTGGTTCTTCATGTGCAGATCGCCATCGTAGGCGGTGTGGGTCTGCCACATCTTCCAGATGATCTTGATCCACCTCTGCCCCAGGCAGCGGAGGGCCTGGGAGTGGGTCTTGCCTTTGTCCCGCTGGGTGTCGT
>JAUIGD010000466.1 GCA_030430255.1 Verrucomicrobiia bacterium | reverse complement strand
CCCGACGTAGCCCGGAGGCGAGCCGATCAGGCGCGAGGAGGTGAACTTCTCCATGTACTCGGACATGTCGATCTGGATGAGCGCGTCCGGGTCGCCGAACATGAACTCGGCCAGGTTGCGGGCGAGGAAGGTCTTGCCGACGCCGGTCGGCCCGAGGAAGATGAACGAACCGATCGGGCGGCGCGGGTCTTTGAGGTCGGCGCGCGAGCGGCGCAACGCTTTGGAGATCGCCACCACCGCCTCGTCCTGGCCGATCACCTTGCCTTTGAGGTCTTCCTCCATGCGCAGCAGTTTTTCGGCCTCCGCCTCCTCCATGCGCTGGAGGGGCACGCCGGTCCACTTGGCGACCACGGCCATGATGTCGTCTTCGTCGACCTCGACCGTCGTCTCCTCGCTGCCGCTGCGCCACTCTTCGAGCGACTCCTCGAGCTGGCGCTTGGTCTGTTTCTCGCGATCGCGCAGGGAGGCGGCCTTCTCGAAGTCCTGGTCTTTGATCGCCTCCTCCTTCTCGATGCGGATCTCCTCGATCTCGGCCTCCAAGTCCTTGAACTCGGGGGGGCGGGTCATGGCGCCGATGCGCGCCTTGGCGCCCGCCTCGTCCATGATGTCGATGGCCTTGTCCGGCAGGAAGCGGCCGGTGAGGTAGCGCTCGGAGAGGGTCACCGCCCCCTCGATGGCCTCGGCGGTGTAGGTCGCCTTGTGGTGGAGCTCGTACTTGTGTTTGAGCCCCATGAGGATCTTGATCGCGTCCTCGCTGCTCGGCTCCTCCACCTTGACCGTCTGGAAGCGGCGCTCGAGCGCGGCGTCCTTCTCGATGTACTTGCGGTACTCGTTGAGGGTGGTGGCGCCGACGCAGTGCAGCTCGCCGCGGCTGAGCGCCGGCTTGATGATGTTCGAGGCGTCCATCGCGCCCTCCGCCGAGCCGGCGCCGACGATGGTGTGCAGCTCGTCGATGAAGAGGATGACGTTCTTGCTGCGGCGGATCTCGTCCATCACCGCTTTGATGCGCTCCTCGAACTGGCCGCGGTATTTCGTCCCGGCGACCATCAGGGCGAGATCCAGCGTGATCACGCGGCGCTCGCGCAACAGCTCGGGGACGTTGCCGGAGGCGATCTCCTGAGCCAGTCCCTCGACGATCGCGGTCTTGCCGACCCCGGCCTCGCCGATGAGCACCGGGTTGTTCTTCGTGCGGCGGCAGAGCACCTGCACGACGCGGGCGATCTCTTCGGTGCGGCCGATCACGGGGTCGAGCTCCCCTTTCTCGGCGAGCTCGGTCAGATCGCGCCCGAACGCGCGGAGGGCGGGCGTCTTGCTCTCTTTCCCACGGCCTCCGCCGGCCTCCGCCTCCTCGAAGAGGTCGTCGTCGTCCTCGCCCATCTCACCCGAGAAATTCGGGTCGAGTTCGCGCAGGATCTCGTTGCGCGTGCGCTCGATATCGACTTCGAGGCTCTTGAGGACGCGCGCCGCCACACCGTCGCCCTCGCGGAGCAGGCCGAGCAGGATGTGCTCGGTGCCGACGTAGGAGTGCGTGAGGGCTTTCGCCTCCTTGCCGGCGAGGGCGAGCACCTTCTTCACCCGCGGGGTGTAGGGGATGTTGCCCACCATCTTGGTCTCGGGGCCCGAACCCACCTGTTTCTCGACCTCCATGCGCACCGTCTCGAGATCCAGCCCCATCTTCTGCAGCACGTTGACCGCGACGCCCTGCCCCAATTTGATGAGGCCGAGCAGCAGGTGCTCCGTGCCGACGTAGTTGTGGTTGAACCGATCCGCTTCCTTACGGGCGAGGGCGAGAACCTGTTGGGCTCTGGGAGTGAAGTTGTTCATCATGCGTCCGATCCTTCATTCGCCCGCCCGCAAGTTCTTGGTAGCGAAGGGCTTCGTTGGATTATTGGGATGTGGGCGAGAACCTCGGCGTATCGCTACGCATCGCGGTCCTGCGCCGTGTCATCGGGGGGGGGGCCCTCCGACGGCAGAAACCTACCCGGCTCGTCGAGGCATTTCAACTGGTCGCGAAGGATTTCCGCGCGCATGACATCGCGCTCCTCCGGGCTGAGCTTCCTGTCGGCGCGCAGCTGCAGGTGCGCGGGTTGGATCTCCATGAACAGGACATCGACCAGCGGCCGCGCCGCCTCATCGAAATAGCCGAGGTCGACGCCGAGCCGCAGCATCGACAGCAAGTTCAACGCCTCCTTGGTGCTGACGATGTGCGCGTGGCGGAGGATCGCGTAGGCGCGGCCGACCTGGTCCTCGAGCATCGATGAGCGCTCCTCGCCGAGGGTCTCGCGCGCGTTGCCCTCGTGCTCGATCACCTGCCGGATCACCTTGTCGAGGCGGGCGACGATCTCCTCTTCGCGCTCGCCGAGGGTGTGTTGGTTGGAGATCTGGAACAGGTTCCCGAGCGCCTCGGTGCCCTCGCCGTACAGCCCGCGGACGGCGAGCCCGATCTTGTTCACCGCCTGGATCACCTGCGACACCTGTTCGGACAAGACCAGCGCCGGCAGGTGCAGCATCGCCGATGCGCGCATGCCGGTGCCGAGGTTCGTCGGGCAGGCGGTGAGGTAGCCGAAGCGGTTGCCGAAGGCGTAGTCCAAGGTCTCCTCCAATTTGCTATCGACGCGGTCGGCCAATTTGAAGGCGGCCTTGAGGTCGAGCCCGGGTTTGATGGCCTGCATGCGCAGGTGGTCCTCCTCGTTGATCATGACGCAGAGGGTCTGCTTGCGGTTGGTCACCGCCGCGCTGCCCGGCCCCTTGGCGGCGAGTTCGCGGCTGATCAGGTGGCGCTCGACGAGCACCTGCTTGCGCACGGCGTTGAGGTCGCAGAAATCCGTCGAGTAGCGGCTGCGCATCTGCCCCAAGCCCTCGACCTCGGGCTTGATCGAGCCCAGCACCTCCTGGCGCTGCGCTTCGGTCGCCCAGCCGGGGAAGGGCGCACCCACCACGTTCCGCGCCAGGCGGATGCGGCTGCTCATCACGATCTCCCCGTTGGGTCCCGTGCTCTGCATCCACTCGGCCGGCTTCTTGAGGAGGTCGTCGAAATCCATTCCCGGATCTTCAAGGCACGCGGGCGAGCTTGCAAGGGGCAGGTGGGGGCCGCCCGGTGAGCGGGAGCGGGAGCGGGAGCGGGAGCGCGGCGCGGCCCCGGCTACTCGCCCGCCTCCTCGCGGTTCCTGGCGAGTTCCTCCTCGGCCTCCTTCACCTCGTCGCGCAGCCTTGCCGCCTCCTCGAAGTTCTCGTCATTGATGGCGATCTTGAGGCGCCGCTTGAGCTCGGCGATGCGATCGGTGAAGTGCTTGGTCGCCCGGTAACGGGTCGGCACCTTCCCGACGTGTTCGGAGCCCCGGTGCATCGCCTTGACGAGGCTGTCGAGCCCGTCGTTGAAGGTCGTGTAGCAATCGCTGCAGCCGAAGCGCCCGGTCTTCTTGAACTCGGCCTGACCGAAACCGCAGCTGGGGCAAACCCGCTCCCCCTCGCCCCCGCCCAGTTTCGCGTCCGAGCCGACACCCAACAACAGGTCGGCCAAGGCGAATCCGGTCGGGTCGGTGACCCCTTTCTCGGCGGCGCATCCCTCGCAGAGGTTCACCTTCTGCATCTGCCCGTCGATGATCTGCGTGAAATACACCGTGGCGTGCTTGTCGTTGCAGACGTCGCAGATCATCGCGGAACTAAAGGGTGGAACCTCGGGGGTGTCGACAGCGAATCGCGGGCGGGGGGGTTCAGGCGCGGACCAGCTCGCGGAAGCGCGTGATGAAGCGCGCGGTCAGCGGGCCGGGCTTGCCGTCGCCGATCGGCCGCCGGTCCAGCTCGACCGCGGCGATCACCTCGGCGGCCGTGCCGGTGAGGAAGCACTCGTCGGCGGCATAGAGGTCGTAGCGGGTGAGGTCCGCCTCAGCCAGATCGACCCCGAACTCGGCGGCAATCTCGAAGATGACATCGCGGGTGATCCCGGGCAGCGCACCCGCCGCGGAGGGAGGGGTGCGGATCTTGCCATCGCGGACGACGAAGAGGTTGTCGCCGGTACACTCCGCGACGAAGCCCTGCTCGTTGAGCATCAGGCCTTCCTCGGCCCCGCCGTGGATGGCCTCCACTTTGGCCATCACGTTGTTGAGGTAGTTGAGCGACTTCACCGAAGGGCTGAGCGCGGCGGGTGCGGGCCGCCGCGTGGCGCAGGTGATCAGCTTCAGGCCGTGCTGATACTTCTCCTCCGGATAGAGCGCGATCTTGTCGACGATGATGATGACGCTGGCCTTCGGGCACTGGAACGGGTTGAGGCCCAGGCTCCCGATCCCGCGGGTCACCAGCAGGCGGATATAGCCATCCTCGAGGCCGTTCTTCTCCACGGCCTCACGCACCGCGGCACACAGGGCGCCCTGCGTCATCCCGATGTCGAGCAGGATCGCCTTGGCGGAGACGAAGAGGCGCCGGATGTGCTCCTCGAGGCGGAAGATCTTGTGCGAATAGAAACGGATCCCCTCGAACACGCCATCGCCGTAGAGCAGGCCGTGGTCGTAAACAGAGATCTTGGCGTCCTCTTTCGGGAGGTATTCGCCGTCGATGTAGATGTGCATCGTTGTCGCTTGGGTCTGGGTTCGCTGGCGGGTGG
>JAUIGD010000465.1 GCA_030430255.1 Verrucomicrobiia bacterium | reverse complement strand
CACCGGCAACATAACCTGCTCGGGCTTCACGATCCCCGCCGATGCGAACAGCGTGGCGGTCGACCACGAGATCGGCGGCGACCCCGCGTTCACCGTCCGCTTCCCGACCGACAGCCCCGCCGACGCTACGCATACCTTCACGGTCTCCGGGGCGCCGGGCGACGTGCCGCCGTCGAGCTTCGAGAGCCGGTTCCTGCCGCTGCCCCACCACTTCGCCAACCGGTTCGCGGCCCGGCCGGGCACCGGATGGCTGTTCCGCGGGATCAACGTCCCGGAGGCGACGCTGCAGACGATCCGCGCCGACGAGCTCACCCAAGGCCGCCTGATCTCGCTCTCGGAGGTCAACGGGATCGACTTCGAAACGCGCCGCGACCAGCTCGCCGCCGAGCTCGACGCCGCCGTCGCCGGGGGCGGGAGCTACTTCGGCTTCACCGAGGCCGACGTCACCCTGTTCGGCGATGACCAGAAGGCGGCGCTGCGGCACACCGGGTCGACGCCGGTCAACTCGGTCGCGATCTCGACCGCCGGCCGGATGGACCGCGCCCTCGACGCCGCGCTCACCGGCGACCCGTTCGAGGGCTACCTCATCGCCCTGGAGATGCCGGCCGACCACGGCGGGATCGAGTACCTCCCCACCTCCGGCGGCTACCACCGCCGGATCAACGAGGCGGAGGGCGACGAGGTGGTGTTCCTCCAGCAGCTCGAGTTCCTCCGGGCGCATCTGTTCAAAGTCGAACTCGCCACCGAGATCCCCCGCGCCCACCGGCTCGTCCATCTCGAAACCTTCACCGCCAACCCCTGATGCGACGCCCCCTCCGACTCCTCGCCGCCCTCGCGCTCGCAGCGGGCGCCGCCGCCGCGCAGACCGCGCCGTTGGCCACCGTCGAATACCGCGTCCGCGGCCAGGTGCTCGAAGTCTCGCCGGCGCTGCTGCAGGTGCCGAAGGGGATCGCCGGCTCGGTGGCGGTGAACCTGTCCGGCGGCGCGGAGCCGCCCGAAGGCAGCTACGTCGAGGCCTTCCTGCGCGGGCCCTCCTTCCCGGCGCGGCGCATCCTCGGAGAGGCCGGGGAGCCGCTGCTGCTGCCGCCGCTGAACCTTGTCGGCGAGTACTCGCTGGACGGTGTGCGGCTGGTCGATGGCGCGACCGGTGCGACCTTGCTCGACGGCCAGCCCGCGAGCGTCCCGGTGATGGTGTTCGACGAGGTGCTGGTGTCGCGGGTCACCTCGCGGCCGCTGACCTCGGGCGAGATCGAGGAGCGGGGCATCGTCATCGACCAGTCGAACTTCCGCGCGGTCGAGTTCGAGATCGCCTTCGCGGTCGATGGCGGCACGCCGGTGCCGGTGCGCTTCCCGGTGGTGACGCCGAACTTCGCCGAGCGCACGGAGCTGATCCCGGCCGCCGAGGTCGAGGAGCGGCTCGCCGCGATCGAGGAGATGAACCGCCAGATCGCCGCCTCGGTGGTGCTGCCCCCGGAGCTGGAGGTCGCGACGCCGAACATCGAGGTGCAGCCGCTCAACCTCGTGCTGCGCGACGTGTCGGAGGACCCCGACCTCGAGCTGACCGCGCCGCCGATCCCGGCGCTGATGGTCATCCCGGGCAATATCGGCTTCCTCAACCAGTTCTTCAGCGTGCAGATTTTCACCGAGAACGCCGCGCCCGCGGGCAGCGGGCTCAGCGTGCATTCGGTGGAGGCCGAGCTGTTGCTGCCGCCGGGGCCGGACCAGTCGCCGGGCACCTTCGAAGACCCCGGCGACGACCCGGTGCGCTTCGCGCGGATCGGCTCCGCGGCGGCGGTGCAGAGCGTCGTCGCGGTGCGCGCCGCGGGCGCCGATGGCGTGGCGGGGACGCGCGACGACGTCCCGCGCCTGTTCCCTGGCGATACCGGCCAGGGCGAGTTCGTGGTCGAGGGCCTGCAGGAGGGGCTGCACGTCCTCAACATCAAACTGCGCGCCAAGCTCGACGGCCTGGTCGCCGGCTCGGTCGATGTCGAGGGCGCCGCCGCCGGCAGCGTCCAGGTGAGCAACCCGAATTTCTCCTTCGCCTTCTCGCACCCGAAGACGGTCCGCACCGGCGAGCCCTACGAGGCCTTCGTCACCGTCCTCAACACCTCGGACGTGCCGGCCAACCAGGTCAACGTCGCGCTCAACCCGCTCAATATCTCCGGCGGGTTGTTGGAGTCGGACGCCACGGTCGAGCTGGGCGACATCGCCCCGGGCGAGACGGCGACCGGCAGCTTCCGCATCCGCGCTCAGCGCACCGGGGCGATCACCTTCTCCAACATCACCACCGCCGAGGATTCGCTGGTCGGCCGCTTCCGGCTGCGCGCGGGCGTCGACGAGCGCGGCGTCCCGCTGGCGCGCAACGCGCTGCTGCTGCCCGACTTTGTCGACGAGCTGCCGCCGGCGCTGGTCGCCGCCGCGCAGCGCGTCCTCGGCCAGGCGATCAGTGTCGCCACCGCGCCGCAGCTGCCGCCCGGCGTGACGCGTCTGCCGCGCGGCCACGTGAGCACCATGGGCGTGCAGCTGGCCGAAGCGGGCCAGCGGGTGCGCTACGGCGAGCCTCTGTCGCGGGTGCTGCCGGACCTGCTGCTCGACTGGCAGGGCGCCCGGGCCGCCCACGCGGGCTGGGACCAGATCCTGCGCGAGACCGACGCCGGCGCCGAATGGGCGGCGGCGCTGATGGCGGAGATCGAGTCGGCCTCAGCCGGGGATGCCGCCGCGCGCCTGGCCGCCGCCGCACCCGCGCTCGCCGGGCGGGGCGAGGCCTGGGAGATCGCCACCGCCCCGGCGGGGGCCGCGGTGAAAATCGCCGCCAACCTCGACCAGTTCGCGACGCCGGGACAGAGCAGCACCCTGCGCCGGGCGCTCGCCTACCCGGGCGCGGACGGCGCCTGGGCCGTCGCCCCGGCCGGGGCCGCCGCCCGCGCCGAGTGGGAGTTCTCGGCCGCCGGGGCGGGGCAGCTGTCGCTGCTGGCGGTCGCGGACGACGGCACCGCCGAGGAGTTGCGCTGGCCGGCGGCGGGGATCCCGGCCGGCGCCTGCGCGCGCTACACCTTCGATGGCGGCGACGGGTTGTTGGAGATCGACGACGACTGCAACGGCCTGGTCGACCGCACGCTGGCGGCGACGCTGACCGCCTCCGCAGAGGAGGCCCTGACGGTGCTCGCCGCTCGCCAGGACCCGCAGGTCCTCCTCGGCAGGCCGGACAAGACCTGCATCCCGCTCGAGACCACCGTCGAGGCGGCCGGTGGCCCGGTGGCGCTGCGAAACTACGGCAATGTGGTCGCCGTCGTCTTCAACAAGCCCGTCGACCAGGCCGGCGCCGGCAAGGCCGCGGCCTACCAGCTCGACAACGGCGCCGAGGCCGGCTCGGTGCAGGTGCAGCCCGGGGGGCGCGTCGCGCTGGTCGCCATGCAAGCTCCGCTGGGGGCGCTGGTGCCGCGCAGCCTGAGCGTCTCGTCGCTGGTGACCGACCCCCGCGGCGGTGCGCTCGCGGGCGGCCCCGTGCCGGTCGGGTCGCGGCTGGTCGAGGGCGTGGTCGCGCGCGGCCGCGTGATCCGCGCCGACGGCAGCCCGGGCGCGTTTCTGCCCGTGACGCTGACCTACCACGACGAAGTCTCCACCGAACGCGGCTGCCTGCCGCACAACTACCGCCCGGCCCAGATCACCACCGACGCCGAGGGCAAGTTCCAGTTCGACCTGCTGCTCGGCGGCATCCCCTACACGCTCTCCTGCAGCGACACCACCGGCCTTTCGGGCGAGGCGACCAGGGTGGTCGCGGAGGCGACGCTCGCCGACCAGGTGGATCTCGGCAGCGTCCCGGACGACGAGCTGCGCGAGGTCTTGAGCGAGCTCGTGGCGCTGGTCGACCGCTTCATCGCCGAGGGTGCGCCGCGGCCGGAGTCGATCGCGCTGGCGGAGGGGATCGACCGCGCGGTGGTGCGCGACCGCATCGCGGCCGGGCGCTTCGGCAGCGAGGCCGTCTATGCGCTCGCCTTCCGCGGCCGCGGCACGGTCAGCGGGCAGGTGCTGGCTGCCGACGGCGCCACCCCGGTCGGCGGCGCGGCGGTCAACCTGTTCCCCGACCCGAGTTCGCGCGAGCAGGGGCGCGGCATCATCGCCGACGCCGAAGGCCGGTTCGCCTTCGCAGGGGTGCCGCTCGGCACCTTCAGCATCGAGGCCGCGAACGCCGCGGGCCTGCGCCGCGTGGTCTCGGACGCGCTCACCTCGGGCGAGCGCTCGCGCGAGGTCGATGTCGTCTTGAGCGAGTCGGAGGTCGCCCTGACCTCGCTGCGCGGGCGGGTCACCGAACCGGACGGCACCCCGCACGCCGGCGCCGAGGTCTACATCGGCGAGTTCGTGGGGGTCGGCACGGTCGACGAGGGCGCGACCTTCTGCTGCATCGTCGGCAGCGCGGTGAGCGATGTCGATGGCTTCTGGTCGGCGGGGGGCGTGCCGGAGGGGGTGCACGACGTGGTGGCGATCTCGGGCGACGGCACCCGCGTCATGACCTGTTGGGCCTACTGCTGGAGGTGGAACTGAGCCATGCAGACGAAGAACGACAACACCACGACGACCGAGCGCCGCGAGCTCCTCGGCGGCCTCCTGCTC
>JAUIGD010000040.1 GCA_030430255.1 Verrucomicrobiia bacterium | reverse complement strand
GGGCCACCAGATCGACGAGAGTTTCCGAGCTGACCTGATCGTGGAGGGCATGCTTCTGATCGAGCTGAAGTCTGTCGAGAAACTCCTACCTGTTCACAAGAAACCGACCTTCACCTACCTCAAGCTCGCAAACCTCCACTTAGGGCTCCTCATCAACTTCGGTGCAGCGAAGCTCAAGGACGGCATCCACCGTATCGTCGACAACCTACCCGAATGACCCCTCCTGCCAAGCCCTCCGCGTCTCGGCGTCTCTGCGTGAGCCTTCTTCTTTTCGCGCAGCTCGCGGCCTCAAGCCGCGGCGCCCCTCCCCACGTGCTCTTCATCGCCATCGACGACCTCCGCCCCGAGCTCGGCTGCTACGGATCGCCGATGGTGAAGTCGCCGCACCTCGACGCCCTCGCCGCGCGCGGGCTGCGTTTCGACCGGGCATACTGCCAGGAGGCGATCTGCTCCCCCTCGCGCGCCAGCCTGCTCACCGGCACACGCCCTGACACCAACGGTCTGACCCACAACTACATCGACTTCGCCGACGTCGATCAATCCCTCACCACCCTGCCCGGACACTTCGCCGACAACGGCTACGAAACGGTCTTCTGCGGCAAGATCTTCCATCGCAACGAGCACTCCCCCGAATCGTGGACACGCCACCCGGCGCGGCGCCTCCTCGACCTGCCGCAGCCCAAACACTACGCGCTGCCGGAGAACCAACGCCTCCGCGAGGAGAACTTCAAAGCGATGTTCGAGAAATACGGCGAGGCGGCGAAGCGCGGCCTCGGCAGCGGCCCGGCCTACGAGTGCGCCGACGTCCCAGACCACACCTACGTCGACGGCTACAACACCGAACTGGCCATGGTCACGCTCCAGCAGATGGCCACCGATTCCCGCGAGAAACCGATCTTCCTGGCCATGGGCTACAAGCTGCCCCACCTCAATTGGAACGCGCCGAAAAAGTACTGGGACCTGTACGACCGCGACACGATCGAACCCGCCCCGCGTCCGGAAGGCCCCGAGGGCGGCGCCGCGATGGGGCTGCACGCCTCGTTCGAACTCCGCACCCGCGCCGGGATCCCCAAGCACGGCCCTATCGACGCCGATCTCGCCCGCACCCTCCTGCACGCCTACTACGCGAGCGTCAGCTACGTCGATGCCCTGATCGGCAAGCTCCTCGCCAAGGTCGATGAACTCGGCCTGCGCGAGAACACGATCGTGGTCGTCTGGGGCGACCACGGCTGGCACCTCGGCGAGATGGGGATCTGGGGCAAAGCGACCAACTACGAGATCGCCACCCGCGTCCCGCTGATCCTCTCCGCTCCGGGCATGGGCGCCGGAGGCGAGTCGACCGAGGTCCTCGTCGAACTGCTCGACCTCTACCCGACGCTCTGTGAGCTCGCCGGGCTGCCGCAGCCCGCGCACCTCGAGGGGCGAAGCCTCGCCCCCCTGCTCGACGACCCGAGCGCCGAGGGCAAGGGTTTCGCCCTGAGCCAGTTCCCCAACCCCGCCCTGCGCGAGTGGGCTGCCAACCCGCTCTCGGCGGAGATGCGCGAAACCTTCTTCGGCCCGCTGATCGAGGAGGTCGAGGGGCGCATCATCGAACAGCAGGGAGACAGATGGGACCGCGACCTCTTCGAGAACCACCTCACCGGCTACGCGCTGCGCACCAACGACCACCGGCTGGTGCTTTGGAAGGATCACCGCGACGCCGCGTCGGAGCCGCTCTTCGTCGAGCTCTTCGACCACCGCAGCGACCCCGGGGAGACCCTGAACGTGTCGGGCCAACACCCCGATGCCGTCGCAGAGCTGACCACCAAGCTGAACGACCTGCTCAAGGACTGACGCGCCCGAAGACACCGCTTCCCCCCGCGCCTCCGCGCGAAATCCTCTCTTTCCGATGAACCACGAAGAACACCTCTCCCCCTTCGGCCGCCGGCTGCTCGACCGGCGGCACTTCGTCCACCACACCGCCGGTGCGCTCGGCGGGCTCGGGCTGGCGGACCTGCTCGCCGCCGACGACCCGGCCCAATTCTCGGGCAAGGCGCCGGTCCGGCCCGACATCGACCCCGACCGGCCCTACGCCCCGCGCGGGGCGCACTTCGCGACCAAGGCGAAGCAGGTGCTCGTCATCTATTGCCCCGGCGCGGTCAGCCACGTCGATACCTTCGACCACAAACCCACCCTGACGCAGTTCCACGGCAAGAAGCCCGACTTCATCCCCGCCGTCACCTTCGAGGGGCCGCCCGGCTCGATCGCCAAGCCCTTCTGGGACTTCAAGCCGCGCGGGCAGACGGGCAAGATGACCTCGGATCTGCTGCCGGAGCTCGGTGCGCTCTCCGACGATCTCTGTTTCGTCCACTCCCTGCACACCCAGACCAGCGCGCACCCGCAGGGCGAAAACTTCTTCAACACGGGCTTCACCATGGAGGGCTTCCCCTCCTTCGGCGCCTGGGTGACCTACGCGCTCGGCTCCGAGTGCGACGAGCTGCCCGCGTTCGTCGCCATCAACGACCCCCGCGGCCTCGCCCGCTCAGGCAAGAACAACTTCGGCTCCGGGTTCCTCCCCGCCGCCTTCCAGGGCACGGATTTCAACGCCAAGAACCCACCCGCCAACCTCCACCGCCCCGCCGGCTACTCCGCCGCCGACGACCGCAGGACGGTCGGCTTGCTGCAACGCCTCAACGCCTCCCACCTCGAGCGCTACCCCGGCGACGCCGACCTCGCCGCCCGCATCGCCAGCTACGAACTCGCCGGGCAGATGCAGACATCGGTGCCAGAGATCATGGACCTCGCCGGTGAACCGGCGTCGATCCACCGCGAATACGGGACCGACAGCGGCAGCGAGCTGAAGCGCGAGTACGCGAAGAACTGCATCCTCGCCCGCCGCCTCGTCGAGAAGGGCGTCCGCGTCGTGCAGCTCTTCAACGGCAGCGACCCCTCGGGGGGCAACGGGATCACCAACTGGGACTCCCACTCGAACATCAAGGACACGCACGCCATGCAGGCCGAGATCATGGACGGCCCCACCGCCGCCCTGATCCGCGACATGAAGCGCCGCGGCCTGCTCGAACACACGCTCGTCTTCCTGCAGGGCAACGGCACCGGCCGCGACCACAACCCCGACGCCTTCACCTGCTTCCTCGCCGGTGCCGGCGTAAAGAAGGGCTTCAGCTACGGCAGCAGCGACGCGTTCGGATTCAAGGCCGCCGAAAACCCGGTCGAGGTGTACGATTTCAATGCCACGATCCTCCACCTCATGGGCCTCGACCACGAACGGCTCAGCTTCTACCACAACGGCCTCGAACGCCGACTGACGAACGTCCACGGGCACGTGATCGAGGACCTGCTGGCGTAGCACAGGGACTTCAGGCGACGGCCGTCGGCGGCTCGCCAGTGTGGCGCAGGCGTGCCATAGTGCGACACCCCCCGATGCCGCTCCCCCACCGCCTCGCCGTCGCTCTGCTGCTGCCCACCTCGGTCGCCGCTTCATTCGGCCAGCGCGCGGACAGCGTCGTCACCTTCAACGAGGTGCACTACCACCCGGTCGATGACGCCGCGCCGGAGTGGTTGGAGCTGCACAACCAGATGGCCGTCCGGGTCGATCTCTCCGGATGGTCGCTGACCGCAGGAGTCGACTTTACCTTCCCCGAAGGCGCGGTCATCGAGCCAGGCGCCTACTTTGTCGTCACTTCGGATCCCGGCCACGCGCAGTTCGCTGGCGTGGATTCCATATTCGGCCCGTTCGGCGGGCGGCTCGACAACGGGGGCGAGACCCTGCGCCTGCGCGGACGCCATGGCAGGGTGATGGACGAGCTCGACTACTCAGACGGCGGGCGCTGGCCGGCCGCCCCGGACGGCGGGGGCGTCACCTTGGCTAAGCGCGACCCCGAATCGGCCAGCGGGGAGCCTTCGAGCTGGGAGTGGAGCGACGAGGCCGGCGGCACACCGGGGAGGCCCAATTTCGCCCTACCCGGCTCGGCTGTCGAGATCGAGGCGGTGAGCCTAGCATCGACTTGGAGGTACACCAGCGATCCGGGGGATGGCGGTGCCTGGCTCCAGCCCGGATTCGACGATAGCGCTTGGGCGAGCGGCTCGGGGAGGTTCGCGACGTCTTTGGTCGCCAACCCGAGTTTCGAGGCTGAGACCTTCACCTCCAGCCCCGGCTACGTTTCAAGCAACGGGCCGATCACCGGATGGTCGACAGGCGAAGGCGGCGAACCGGGGGGAGAGTCGCGGATCGGCATCAACACCCCGGGCGCCGTCGCCCCCTTCGCGAACAACGGCGCTGTCCCCGACGGCGGGAACGTCGCTTTCATCCGCGGCGGCATCCGCTCCCTGGTCCAGGAGATCAGCGGCCTTTCGCCGAGCACCCGCTACCTGCTGCGCTACCGCGAGAACGGACGCAGTCCGACGACCCCGATCGGGGGCGCCGCGCTGGGCGGGGTCGAAGTCGTTCCACAGCACGCGGTCTCCGCCGTCGACAGCCTCGATGTCTTCGCGGCCCCCTACCACTGGCAGGTGGGCACACCGTTCGTTGCCGCCTCCACGAGCGCCGAACTCCGCCTGCGCAACCACGCCGGTATTGGGGAAACGCTGCTCTACGACGCCGTCCAGCTCGATCCCGTCGGACTCTACCACACCGGCTCCGGCGCGACGACCGTCGATCTCCCCTTCGCCGATGGCGCCGACACGCTCACCATGCAGGCATCGCTCGCGCCCGGCGCCGGTGCGGGCGCCCGAATCGGGTTCAAAGCGGTGCCTGGCGGGACATTGGCCGCGGCAGGGACCCTGTGGATCGACCTGGACCAGAGCGGCCGCTGCGTCCTGCGCGCCGATGAGTCTGGCGGCGACCACGTCGTCGCGCTCGCCACCGGCGCCCCCGTCGTCGCCGGACAGAACCGGCTCGGCCTCGTCTGGGAACGGAAAGCGGGCAAGGCCTCGGTCGTGCTCAACGGAGAGACCCTGTTCAATTCGGTCGATCTCGATGCCAGCGCCGGAGGCGGCGACGCCCGCTTCGATCCGCTCTTGGCGGGAGTCCGTTGCGAGTTCGCCGCCGCCGATGGCGAACTCGCCGAACTCGCAGTCGCGGCGGGCGCGGATGCCGATTCGCAACTCGCCCGCCTCCCCGACGGTGCCGCCCACCGACTCCGCACCGAGTTTGAACTCGCCTCGCCCCCCGCCGGCGCCGAGCTGTTGCTCGACCTGGCTCACATCGGCGTGGCGACCGTCCACCTGAACGGCGTCGAGATCCTGCCGGCTACCGCATCCTCCGCGCAGCGCTGGGTGTTGCCCGCAGACGCGCTGCGCGGCGGGACCAACGCGCTCGCGGTGGAATTGGGGGAGCCGGCAAGCCCGGCGCTAGCGGCGCTCGAAGCCGCGTTGACCGTCGTCGCAGAAGGCGCGGCCAAAGCCGCACCGGGGCTGCGGTTGAGCGAGGTCGCCGCGGTGACGGCACCCGACTTTTTCATCGAGATCACCAACACAGCGCGGGTGCCCGTCCCGCTCGCCAGCTACGCTTTGAACTCCTTCCCGCTGCCGGACGAAATCCTCGCCCCCGGTGGATTCCGCGCTTTCGCGGAGGCCGATCTCGGCTTCCGCCCCGCCGATGAGGAGATCGTGTTCCTGCGGCGCGCCGGCGGCGCCATCGCCGATGCCGAGCGGGCCGAGAACCGGCCCCACGGCCTCGATCCCGCGAGAGACATCTGGCAGCACCCGAGCGCGGCGACCCCCGGCGCCCCCAACCGCTTCCGTCTCGACTCCCGAGTCGTCATCAACGAGATCCACTACCACGACCGCCCGACCTACGCCGACGCGGCCGCCGGTGTGCCGTTCGCCGAGAGCGGGCTCGAGTGGGTCGAGCTCCACAACCGTTCGGACGGACCCGTGGACCTCACCGGCTGGTCGCTGGACGGCGGGATCCACCACGACTTCCCGGACGGCGCGACGCTGCCCCCCGGCGGCTTCCTCGTCGTGGGCGGCGATTCGTTCTCCGGTGCGCTGAACAACCGCGGCGACCGCATCGTGCTGCTCGACGCCTCCGGCAACACCGCCGACCGCGTCGATTACCTCGACGGCTATCCGTGGCCCGAGAGCGCGGACGGCGGCGGCTCCAGCTTGGAGCTGGTCCACCCGGACGCCGACAACGCGCTGCCCGGCGCCTGGGCCGCGAGCGACGAGTCCGCCAAACCAGAGTGGCAGAGTTTCCGCTACCGGGGCGCCGCCACCGAGCCGCCCGGCAGCAACAACCCGACCGGCTTCCACGAGTTTTTGATGGGCATGCTCGCGGCTGGCGAGGTGCTGATCGACGACCTCTCCGTCGTCGAAGACCCCGACGGCGGCGCGGTCGAACTGATCCAGAACGGGGGCTTCGATGCCGATTTGCCCGGCGGCGCCCCGGCCCATTGGCGCATCTATGGCAACCACCGGGGCAGCCACGTCGTCGAACTTCCCGGCGGCGGGCGCGCGCTCAAGCTGGTCGCCGGCGGCCCGCTCGAACACAGCTACAACATCGCATCCACCACCATCGCCAGCGGGAGGCCGCTCGTCACCGGCAGGACCTACGAGATCGCCTTCCGCGCGAAGTGGCTCTCGGGTTCGCCGCAGCTCAATACGCGTCTGTATTTCAATCGTCTTGCTAGGACCCACATCCTCCCCCAGCCCGAGGTAGCCGGGACGCCCGGCGCACCGAACAGCACCCTCGCCACCCGTGCGCCTCCGGCGCTCGCTGACCTGAGGCACTCCCCGCTCGTCCCCGACCCGGGTGAGCCCGTGCGTGTCCACGTAACGGCGTCGGCTCCGGGCGGCGTCGCCTCGGCGACCCTGCACTACAACCCCGGCGACGGTTGGGGGCAGGTGGCGATGGCCAGCGCCGATGCCGACGGCTTCGTCGGCCAGATCCCCGGGTTCGGAGAGAGCTCGATCGTCCAGTTCTACGTCGAGGCGGCCACCTCCTCGGGCGCGACGGCGACACTCCCCCCCGGCGGTACGGCCTCGCGCGCCCTCTATCGAATCGGCGACCGCGCACCCGCCGCGCGCCGGACGCTGCGCCTGATCATGCTCCCCGAAGAGGCTGACTTCATGCACGTGGCCCACCACACGCCCAGCAACCACCGCACCGGCTGCACCGTGATTTGGGACGACCGCGAGCTTTGGTACGACTGTGTGGCCCGCTTGCGCGGGTCGCCGTACGGGCGCCGGGGATCCCGCGTCGGTTGGAACGTCAAATTCCCCGCGGACCGCCCCTTCCGCGGCGCCCATGGAACCGTCGCCATCGACGGCGGGTACTCCATCCCGCGGGGTGATGGCACGGGCTGGATCGCCGTTGGGGCGGGGGTCGCCACCAACGAACTCATCTACAACCAGATGGCGCATCGCGCCGGCGGCGTGCCTGCGAGCTTCGACGACATCGCCTTCATCGAGGCGCCGCGCCCCGGCGAAGACAAACTCGCCCAACTGAAGATGGCGCGCTTCGGCGACGTCTGGAAAGCCTCCAGTTTCCGAGACGGCGACCGGGGCAGCTCGTTCAAATTCGAACTCGTCTACCACCCGCGGGCGACCGTCGATGGAGATCCCGAAAGCCCCAAGTCGGTTTATAACGCCGTGCGCGGCATCGACATCCGGGACATGGGAGCCGACAAAGAGGCCTACCGGCACCATTTCTTGGCGCAGAACCATACCGACCGCGACGACTACGGCCCCGTGATCGCCGCGGGGATGGCGCTCTCTTCCCCTGCCGCCGCGCTCCGCGACGCGACCGATGCGGTGCTCGACATCGACAACTGGCTGCGGGTCATGGCCTTCCAGTCGCTGACAATGACCCTGGACAGCTACAACAACGGCCTGCCTCACAACATGCTGCTCTACGACAATCCGGAGAGCGGCAAAGTGATGTGGGTGCCGTGGGACGTCGACCACGCCTTCTACGCTGCACCGAACAGTTCGATTTACGGCCTGGCGAACGCGGATTTCGCGGACGTCGTCCAGATCCCGGCCAACCGTCGCGCCTACTGCGGCCACCTGCTCGACCTCTGCGAGACCGGCTTCCACCCCAGCTACATCGGCGGGTGGGTGGAGCATTTCAACGCCGCTGGCGAGCAGCCGACCGCAGCGCACTTCACAGCTTGGATCGCCGACCGCCGCGCCCACGTCCTCGCTGCGATTGCCGTCGAGCACCCGCCCGAGCCCTTCCGCATCACCACCAACGGCGGCGACGACTTCGCCACCGCCGAGTCGTCGACGACCCTGAGCGGCAAGGGCTGGATCGACGTCCACCGCATCTTCCTCGGCGACAACACCGAGCCGCTCGCCCTGCGGTGGATCGATAACGACGACTGGGAGATCGTGGTGCCGGTAGCGCCGGGGGCGAACGAGCTCACGCTCCGGGCGGTCAACCGCCGGGACGAAACCGTGGGCACCGCCGCGATCACCGTCACCGGCTCAGCGGCAATCCCCCCGGCATCCGCCGACCACATCGTCGTGAGCGAGCTGATGTACCATCCCGCGGATCCTTCCCCCACGGAGATCGCCGCCGGCTTCCTGGATGCGGACCAGTTCGAGTATCTCGAGTTGAGCAACATCAGCGCCGCGACGGTCGAACTCACCGGGCTGCGCTTCGTCAGCGGCATCGATTTCGTCTTCGGAAGCTCCACCGTGCCCCCCGGCGGCAAGGTGTTGCTGGTGAGGGACCAGGCGGCCTTCGACTTCCGCTACGGGGCTGGCCGGCGGATCGCGGGCGAGTTCGCCGCCGGGACCGGCCTGTCCAACGGCGGCGAACGCATCGCTCTCGTCGATGCCGGCGGTGCGGCGGTACGCGACTTCACCTACGATGACCGCTCGCCTTGGCCGGCCGGCGCCGACGGGGGCGGATACAGTTTGACCTTGATCGCCCCCCACTCGGCCCCCGACCACTCGCTCGCAAAGAATTGGAGACACAGCACCCTCCCCGGCGGCAGCCCTGGCGCGACCGACGGGATCCCCTTCCCCGGCGACCCCACCGCGGACACCGACGGCGACGGTCTCGCCGATTGGATCAACCACGCCCTCGGTGCTAGCGGAGACGCGGCGGCGCTGACCCTGTCGCCGTCCCATCGAGGCACCGTCCTCCAACACCGCCGGAATCTGGCTGCCGACGATGCGAGGATCGTCGTCGAGACCTCCACCGACGGCGTCGCGTGGAGCGACTTCATCGGGGCGCCGCTCGGCTCATCACCCGCGGCCGACGGCACGGAAGTCGTGCGATGGCTCCTCGACAGCGACCCGCGACGCACCCTCGTGCGCCTCCGCATCGAAGCGCGTTAGGAGGTGGTGGGGGATGCGCGCGGGGGTTGCCAAGCGGGCGCCAATCCCGCTAAACTCGCCACTATGAGAAGCCCCCGCCCGCGCCTCGGCACCGCCGCCCGTCTCTCCTTGGCCATCGTCGCCAGCCCGTTCGCCCAGGCGCAGGTGGCAACGATCGTCGATCCGCCCCCTGCCTCCCGACTCCTCGACGGGTTCAACGATGGCATCGAGACGACCCTCGGTTTCAGCAACAGCTCACGTGCGGGCGAGACTGGCGGCGCGGTCTCGGTCCTCGTCCCGGGCGGCGCCGCCGATCCCCAGTTCCAAGTCCCCACTCCCAACGGGGCCTTCGACGCCGCGAGGCACCCCCATTTCCGCATCCGCAGCAAGGGCACCGTGGGCGGCGGTTCACAGGTCTTCCCCCTTCCACCGGCGGGCGCGACCGTCGTCCCCTTCAACGTCGGCACCGGCTACGCCGAAGCCGCCCTCACCTTCGTCACCGACCCACCCGGCGTGAACGGCTCCGGCCTCCGCATCGACCCCCTCGGCGGCGGCGGCGCGGCGGACGCGACCTTCAGCTACGACTACATCATCCTCGACAAGTACCCGACGCTCGGCGTCGCGGAGTTCGATCTCGACGGCGACCTCGAGGGCTTCGGCATCGCCGGCAACGGCGGCATCGTCGGCGCCTCGGTCACCGCCACCACCAGCAGCTTCGCGGGCACGACCGCGGGAGTCGACCCCATCCTCCAGCGCGCCGGTCTCAACGCTGACACCGGCGTGTTCGACGTCCTCGAGGTGCGCGCTGCGTTCGATCCAGACTCCACCTCGCGCTTCGAGATCTTCTGGGGCACGAGCATCAACCCCGGCCCCGCCGGCGGGCAGAGCATCGTCGTCACCGACGCCCTCATCCGAGATGGCGAGTTCCACACCTATCGCTTCCAAATGAGCGACGACGCCCGCTGGTCCGGCACCCTGAACCTCTTGCGGATCGACCCGCTGGCCGACGCCGACGCCGCCGCAGGGCGCAGCTTCGCCATCGATTCGGTCCGCTTGATCGCGGGAGCGCCTGTCGTGGATACCGATGGCGACGGCCTGCCCGACGCGACGGAGACCGACACCGGCTTGTTCATCGACGAGGACGACACCGGCAGCGATCCCGCGAACCCGGACAGCGACGGCGACGGTTTCGACGACGGGGAGGAGGTGCGCGCCGGCAGCGACCCGAACGACAGCGACAGCATCCCCGCCAGCACCATCGAGGGCTACACCCTCTCGCCAGCACGCTACGGCCTCGGGGCAGAGATCGCACCGAACGCGCCCATCCTCACCAACACCCTCCCCGTCGCCTTCAGCGTCACGCCCGAACTCCCAGCCGGCTTGGTGTTCGGCCTGGACACCGGCCTCATCACCGGCCAGCCGTCGGCCCTGGCCGCCGCCGCCGACTACACCGTCACCGCCAGCTTCGCAGTGGTGAACATCGAGGTGACCAACCCCTTCATCGACGGGTATTCCATCGGCCCCGGCACCTATCGCCGCGGCGAAGACGCGGGCACCAAGACACCCTCGATCAACGGCGCCTCGCCCTCCCTGTTCGCCATCGCGCCACCCCTCCCGGAGGGACTGGAGTTCGACGTCAACACCGGCGCCATCTCCGGCGTGCCGACCGCCTCCCAGCCGGCGGGCGACCACACCGTCACGGCCAGCTACGACGCCTACCCCGACGCCGCCCTCACGCTGAGCATCGCGGTCGAAGCCGCGCCGCTGCTGAGGGTCGACCCCGCCAGGGCAATCGCCAACTTCACCCCGCTCGGCGAGTTCAATACCGACGGCGACACCGAGCTCTGGACGGGCGCCAACGACGACATCGCCGCGGCGGGCGGCCTGCTCGTCGTCAACACCACCGCCCCCGACCCGCAGGTGTTCAAAACCGGACTCGCCCTGCCGACGGCGGACGGCGCGCACAGCGTGCTCGAGTTCCGCCTACGGCAGACCGACAACATCCCCCTCGAGTTCTTCTGGGCCGACGCCAGCGGCGGCCTCTCGCCGTTGCGGCGCTTCCCCATCCCGTCAGCCGCCATCCCGGCTGACGGCGAGTTCCACTCCTATCAAATCGACATGACGGGTGTCTTCGTCGGCGATGTAGAGGTCATCCGGCTCGACCCGGGAGCCGCTGGCGGCCGCACGGTCGAGTTCGACTACATCCGCCTCGGCGACCTCTCCGCCCCCGCCCCGCCGCGCTTCGTCGAGATCACCTACGACACCGATCTCGAAGAAGCGACCTTCACTTGGTCATCCAACCCGGGCGAAGAATTCCTCATCGAGTTTTCCGACGACGGCGCAGGTTGGCAGGAACTCGACGACGCCTTCCCCGCCGGCCCGGGCGAGACCACCGCCTACCTCGACGTCGGTGCCGGCGCCTCCCCGATCCGGCTCTACCGGGTCACGCGGGTCGAGCAGTAAGCGATTGACTCGCCCCGCCCCGCCATCACAGAATCCCCGCACTTCGATGAAGAACACGCTCTCGACCCTCACCCTGTTCGCCACCGCCGCCACGGGTTTCGGCTTCACCCTGACCGTCGATCCCGCCGCCGCGACGACGCGCATTTTCGACAACTACAACGACGGTGCCGATACCTCAGGTGGCTTCAACAATATGAGCGCAGGGGGCGAGGCGGGTGGCTACGTGACCGTCAACATGCCCGCCGGCGCCGCCGACCCGCAGTGGCAGAGCCCGACCCCTGGGACCCCCTTCAGCTCGGCCACGCACCCTTACTTCCGAATCAATAGCCGCGGCAGCGTCGGCGGCGGCAGCCAGGTCTTCCCGCTGCCAGCAGCCGGTCCGACCGTCGTCCCCTACGGGATCGGCACCGCCTTCTCGGAAGTCCAGCTCTCCTTCTCAGCCAACGCACCGCTCCCGAACGGCAGCGGACTCCGCATCGACCCCCTCGGCGGCGGCGGCGGCGCACCCACCGTCTTCGACTACGATTACATCATGCTCGATACCGTCCGCACCATCGGCCTCGCGGAATTCGATCACGACGGAGCCATGGACGGCTGGACCATGAACGCGGGCATCTCCGGCGCGACGACGACCGCCGCCTCCAGCTCCTTCACCGCCACCACCGCCGGCGTCGACCCCATCCTGCAGAGGTCGGGTCTCTCCATCGACACCAATGTCTTCGACACCATCGAAGTCCGCATCGCCTTCGACCCCGCATCGACCTCCCGCTTCGAGATCTTCTGGGGCACCAACACCTTCCCCGGACCGGCCGGGGGACAGAGCGTCGTCCTCACCAACGAACTCATCCGCGACGGGGGCCTCCACACCTATCGGATCGACATGAGCGACGAGGCCGCTTGGGATGGCAACCTCAACATTCTGCGCCTCGACCCGCTCGCCGACGGCGACGCCGCCGCCGGGCGGAGCTTCGAGATCGCCCACATCCGCCTCCTCGAAGGTGCCGCCATCCCAGAACCTTCAGCAGCGCTGCTCGCCGCTCTCGGTGCCGCATTGGCTCTGCGCCGCCACCGCGGGCGGTAGCCACCGCAACGGCGCACCGTCCGCGTCAATACAAGTCCCTCAGATAGCGGATGAGGTCTTGGGTCGTTACGATGCCCACCAGCTTCTTGCCATCCACGACCGGGAGCGCGTGGAAGGCCGCTTGGCTGAGCACTTCGGCCGCCTCACGGATCGGCGCGCCCGCATCGATCGTCACGGGTTCGGCTTCCATGATGTCCTCGAGTCGATGGGTATGGTCCAACACCGCGTCCTCCGCAGCGGCATCCTGCCCGAACGCATCCCCGAAACTCACCCTCATCATGTCCGTCCAGCTCACGATCCCCACCAGGTTCTCGCCGTTGGTCACCGGGAGATGGTGCACCCCGGTGTCCGCGAAAGTCTTGCGGATCTTCGAAATCGGGTCGCCGTGATGTACGGTGATCGGTTCGGCGGTCATGATCTTGGAGACGGGGACGTTTTGCTTCATGCGGCCAAGCTATCGCGCCCGCCGATGTCCCGCCGCGCATCCGGTGCCGAAGCCTCGTCACTTCATGCGCACACCGCGCGAGCCGCTCACAGCTGCGCCCGGTATCGGGCGATCTTCGCGACGAAGGCGTTCCACTTCGCACCGGGTTTGCCGCCGTCCATCAACACGCTCGGGCAGGCCTTGTGGCCGAGGTGCTTGCCGTCCTTGTAGCGGGTGCGCGGCCAGTGGTAGTGCGGCACGATGCCTTGGATCGGGATGCCATACTCCTTCATCAGAACCGCGGTGAACCGCGCCGTACGGTCGAGCGTGCGGCTCAGGTTCCCGTCGCGATTGACGCACATCTCGATGCCGATGGAGAGGCGGTTCCCCGGTCCCTCGTAGTCGGCGTGCTGCCCCTGCTCGTCGCAGGGCAAGCTCTGGTAGATGCTGCCGTCATCGACGGTGAAGTGCCACGACAGGTAGCCTAGGGAGTTGTAGGTGGCCGTGAGCGAACCACGATTCAGGCCGAGGGCATGGTTTCGCGCCCCCGCTCCGCGGGCGAAGTTGTCCGTCGCATGAATCGTGATGTAGCGGGGTCGCATCCGGCGGGTCCGGTGCCGGGCGTGGCGTCCGGCCGGGATCATCAGCGAGCGGTCGATGCGCAAGTCCGGCCAACGCGCGGGGATCGAAGGCGTCGGCGGCACGGGGCCGACCGGGGCGGCGCTCCGCCGCGGTGCCTCCGCATCCCGGGCCTGCCCGCAGGCGCCCAAGACGCCGCCCCCCACGAGGAGCGCTCCGAGGTGGACGAAGTCGCGCCGGTTGGCCATCCGTGCGGTCATCTCACTCGCCCGGGACGCCCATCGCCCCGGGGTACCAAGCTGGCAGTTCGGTCGCCTCCTCATCGAACGCCGCCAACACCGCCTCCGGGACGTGGTCGCGGTGGACGATCACGGTGTAGACATGCTCGTCGAACCAGCGGTCGTAGAGGGTCCAGGTCCCCTTGTTGCCCTTGTCGTCACCCCAGCTGTTCTCGACCAGCCACTTGCGCGGTTTGCCGTCGATCAGATCGACGCCACGCAGCACCATCGCGTGGTTCGAAGCGCCCGCGTGAAAACGCGTCCGGTCGGCCTTGCTGAACTCCATCTCGATCCCGAAGAGCGTCTCGTAGTCGAACAACTCGTGCTCCATGAGCCCGTGCTCCTTGGATTGATCGACGCCCATGTTGACTGCGAACCACATCGCCTGGTTGGCCAACACCGACTTCACCGAAACGTCCTTGATGGTCTCGATCTCGGTGTTGACGAAGTGCATCTCCGGCGCCCCGGCCATGTTGCGCGCGCGCCGGAAACGGTAGTGCCTGCCGATCTCCTGCGATGGGTCGTGGTAGAGACAGACGAACTGCGAGAGGTCGACCCCGACGAACTCGCGATAGAACTCCTGCGGCGTGTAGCGGCGCAACTCCGATAGGCGCTCCACCTTGGAACCGCCATCGCCGCTCCCGCCGTCCTCCTCTCTGTCGTCGCCACCCTTCTTCTTCGCCTCGTAGCGCCATTCGAACTCGGTCGGCGGTTCGCCGAGGTTGAGGCAGAGGAAGCGGTAGACCTCGCCCATCACCTCCTCTTTGCCCGCGCGCAACTCGGCCACGGTAGCGCCGCCCCCGTGCAGCTCCAGCAGGGCCTTCGCCCGCGATCGCAACAGGCGTTCGAGCACCCCGTTCATCGCCCGCGTGTTCTCGCTGCTCCGCGTTTCGGGCATCGCCTGCTTCGGGACGACCCCATATTTCTCGATCAACCCGGTGACGTAGTTCCACCAACCGCCGTCACCGACCATCCATTCGTTGATCAACGCCCACTCGCGATCCAACGGATCGGCACCGCGCAGTTCGATGACATTCTCCAAATAGAGGTTCGACTTCTCCAGCTTGTCCCAGAACTGCAGGTAAGCGGTCGAGAACTCGAAGCCGTCCAGCTGCAGTTCATCGATCACCTTGGGGCGCATGACGTTGAATCCCGCGAACATCCAGCAGCGGCCGGAAGATTTCTGATCGGTGACCCCCTTGGTCGCTACCTTGTGGCTGAAGTGGCCGTCCTCCCCGCGCACGATGTCGCGATTGAGCGCCAAGGTGTCGATGTCCGCGTTGGTGATGGCGTTGAAGCGGGCGCGGTCGCCCCCGTCGAGGCTGTAGCCAGCGCGCAACCGGCTGACGAGTTCCGCGGTCAATGCCCCGCCGGCGGTCGGATCCTCGGTCGGGGCGGGGGCGGCATCCGTCGGGGCGATCATCGTCGAAAAGGTCAATGCGACCACCAAGGCCGTGGCTCGTGGCTTCCGGGTCATGCCCCTCTATGGGGCGCCCGCGACGGATTTGCAACACCTGCGGTGCGTTCTCCGCAGCGGTCGGATGAGCCCCCGCATGCTGTAGGAGCGCCCCCGCGCTCGCCCGGCGCCGCGAAAACCGAGGTTGCGGCGGTCCCGCCCGCTCGCGTAACCTCGCCTCATGCAAATTCCCGCACCCGACGCTACACCGACTTCGCTCAGCCGCCGCTCGCTCCTGCGAGGCTCCGCCCTCGCCGCCGCAGGCGCGGGCGCCGCGGCGATCACCACCGCCCCGAAAGCGCGTGCCGCCGGGGTCGATCACATCCCCGCCGGATCCGTCGTCCTGTTTCAAGGGGATTCGATCACTGACGCCGGCCGTGACCGCAAACGCGAGGGCAGCGCCAACGACGCCGCGATGTTCGGGCGTGGCTACCCTTTCCACATCGCCGCCTACGCGTTGTCTCACCACCCGCAGGCCAACCTGCAGATCTACAACCGCGGCATCAGCGGCAACAAGGTGCCGGACCTCGATGCCCGTTGGGACAAGGACTGTCTCGATCTGAAGCCCGCCGCCATCAGCATCCTCATCGGCGTCAACGATATCTGGCACAAGCTCAACGGCCACTACGACGGCACCGTCGCCGACTACGAAGAGGGCTACAACGCGTTGCTCGCCCGCACGAAGAAGGCGCTGCCAGACACCCGGCTCATCGTCTGCGAGCCCTTCGTGCTCCGCTGCGGGGCGGTGAAGGACAACTGGTTCCCGGAGATGGACGAGCGCCGCGCCGCCGCCAAACGGGTCGCCGAGAACCACGCCGCTCTCTTCATCCCCTTCCAGACCATGTTCGACGATGCGGTCGCCGCCGGCACCAAGCCCGAGTTCTGGGCGCGTGATGGGGTGCACCCGACGGTCGCCGGCCACGGGCTCATGGCGAAGACGTGGATCGAAGCGGTCAATTCATAGCTCTCCCACAGCATGCGCAACCGCATCGCCATCGCCTGTTTGGGGCTCGGCACCGCCGCCGGCGCCCATGCCATGGGCGACCCTGAGGGCGAACGCAACTTCGCCGACAGGTCGGAGCTACCGCGCGGTGCGGGTCTCGCCGCGGAGTTCGCAGCGGATGCGGGAATCGCCGGACACCCCGCGGTGATCTTCTCGGACGGCTTCGAGCGCGACGCGGTGAAGGGCGGCTGGGAGGAAGTCCGCGACGAGGACGGCAAGGTCCTCTCGCTGGCGCCGACCGGCGCTGTGCCCCTGCTCGGCAAAACCTGCCTGCGCGCCACCGCCACGCTCGGCGAGAACACCGGCGGCGGGCTCACGCGCTGGTTCGAGTCGGCGCCGACCCTGCACGTCCGCTTCTACACGCGCTTCGCCGAAGGCTCCGACTACTTCCACCACTTCGTGACGCTGCGTGCCAACAAGTCGCTGCGCGGCGGCGACCGTTGGTCGGGATTCGGCGGCGCGGGGCTGCGGCCCGCCGGCAACGCGCGCTTCTCGACGGCGCTCGAACCCTGGGGGAACTGGGGCAGGAACCCGCCGCCCGGCCGGTGGAACTTCTACTCCTACTGGCACGAGATGACCGCCGCGCCGGACGGCAAGTTCTGGGGCAACGGATTCCGGCCCGCCGAACAGCCCGACATCAACCGCGGGGAATGGATCTGTTGCGAGTTCATGCTCAAGCACAACACGCCGGGGCAGCGCGACGGCGAACAGGCGTTTTGGATCGACGGCGAGCTACGCGGCCACTGGAAGGGGATCAGTTGGCGCACCTCCCCCACCCTATGGGCAAACGCCCTCACCCTCGAGAGCTACGTCACCGACCGCTGGACGAAGAACGAGGTGAACATCTGCGATTTCGACAATCTGGTGGTCGCCCGCGAATACATCGGCCCCAGCCGCCCGGGCGGCGAGTGAGAGGGCTCGATCTACGGACAACGATGCGCTTTTGAAGCGGGAGCGCTCCGGAGATGGAGTTCGCCTCCCCATCGCCTACCTCGAACCGAACCCAGCAAGCCATGCCCCCCCTTGCCCCCCACTTCCCATACCGCCGTCTCGGGATCTGCTCCGCCGCCCTCATCGCAGGGTTCGCGAACGCACAGCAAGATCCCTTCTCCATGCACGTCCGACCGACGGACGCGCTGACACCCGCGGAGGAACTCGCCGCCCTCCACGTCCCCGACGGTTTCGAGATCGGCCTCTTCGCCTCCGAGCCGATGATCGACAAGCCGATGAATATGGCCTTCGACGAGAAGGGCCGGCTCTGGGTCACCTCCACTGTCGAATATCCCTACCCGGTCAAGGGCGACCGGCTGGGGCGGGACTCCATCAAGGTGCTCGAGGACACCGACGGCGACGGTGCCGCCGACTCGGTCTCGACCTTCGTCGACGGCCTCAATATCCCCACCGGATTGCTCCCCTACGGTTCGGGCGTGATCGCCTGGAGCATCCCGAACATTTGGTTCTTCGACGATACCGACGGCGACGGGAAGTGTGACGAGCGAAGCGTGCTCTACGGCCCGCTCGGCTGGGAGCGCGATACACACGGCATGAACTCGTCGTTCCGCATGGGCGCGGACGGCTGGGTCTACGCCACCCACGGGTTCAATAACGAGACCGTCGTGGCGGGGGCAGACGGTCACGAGGTCACGATGCACAGCGGCCACGTCTACCGCTTCCGCCCCGACGGCTCGCGCATCGAGATCTTCACCCACGGGCAGGTGAACCCCTTCGGGCTCGCCTTCGACTCGCGCGGATACCTCTATTCCGCCGACTGCCACAGCTGGCCGATCACCCAGCTAATCAAGGGCGCCTACTACCCCAGCTTCGGCAAGCCGCACGACGGGCTCGGCTTCGCCCCGCGCATGATCGAGCACACCCACAACTCCACCGGGCTGTGCGGCATCGTCTACCTGGAGGAGCCGGGGTGGCCCGACGGGTACGATGACAACATCCTGATCGGCGACGTCCTCAACTGCCGCGTGCGCCGCAACCAGATCGCCTTCACCGGCACCACCCCTGAAGCCCAGCTGCGCGATGACTTCGTCATCAGCGACGACCCGTGGTTCCGGCCCGTCGACTTGCAGCTCGGCCCCGACGGGGCCCTCTACATCGCCGACTTCTACAACAAGATCATCGGCCACTACGAGGTACCGCTCGACCACCCCGGCCGTGACCGCGAGCGGGGGCGGATCTGGCGTGTGGCCCCGCAGGGTGGAGACGGGGGGCAGGTCGAACCCTCGCGCCAGGCCGACCGCATCCGGTCGCTGCGCTCCTTTGCCGAGCCGGGGCTGGCGCGGGAGCACCCGGCGCCGCCGCGCGCGGAGCTCATCGCCGCATTGGCCGACGACAACCCGCACTTCGTCCGCGCCGCGGCGCGCTCGCTCGCTCAGCGCCCCGGCGCCGATGCCCCCGCACCGCTCGCCCGCGCCATCGCTCGCTGCCCGGAAGGCGATACCCACCTGCGCCACGCGCTGCGCATCGCCCTGCGCGACAATCTGGCCGCCCCGGGCGCGTTCACCGCCCTGGCTGGTCAAGATCTGCCAGCATCCGAGTTGGAGATGATCGCCGCCTTCGCCGCCGATTCCGGTTCCGCCCCGGGGGCGAAGCTGGTGCTCGCCGCGCTGCAAACCAACGAGATCCCGATCGCCCGCGCCCGCGATTGGCTCCCGAAGATCGCGCCGCGGCTGCCGGTCGAGGCGCTGGGGGATGTCGAAGAGCTCGTGCGCAAGCAGTTGCCGACCTCCCCCCTCTGGGAGAGCGACCTGCTCCTCGCCCTCCCCGGCGACGGTGCGGCGGCGGTTCGCGAATGGGCGGCAGAGGTCGGTGGCGCGCTGATCGAGGGCGGCGGCGAGGACGCTTGGCAGCCCGTGCCACATCCGGCCGGGTCCAGCGACCGCAGCCCCTGGTTCCGCCAGCGGAGGATGAGCGCCGACGGTGAGGAAGGCGACTTCCTCTGCAGCCTTCCAGAGGGCGGCCGCCCAGGCGAATCCCTGACCGGCGTGATGCGCTCGCCGACCTTCGACCTCCCCCGCGAGCTGACGTTTTTTCTCGCCGGTCATGACGGCTATCCGGATCGGCCTGCCGGCGGCAATAACGCCATCCGGCTGCTGGACGCCGGGAGCGGCGCGGAGCTCGCCCGCGCGGCGCCGCCCCGCAATGACACGGCACAAGCGGTGACCTGGGATCTCAGCGCACACGCCGGTCGACGCGGCTACCTCGAGGTCATCGACGGCGACACCGGAGACGCCTACGCATGGCTCGCCGCCGGCCGCTTCGAAGGCGTGCCGCTGCCGATCCCCGACCTCTCCCCGGGGGCCCCGCAGCACAGTTCGCGAGCCGCGGCGGCGCAGCTCGCCGCCCGCTACGATCTGCGCGAGCTCGCACCGGCGCTGCACGGGGCGATCGCCGCACCCGACACCCCGGCCCAGGCCAGATCGAAGCTGGCCCAGACCTTGGCGAAGTTCAGCGGTGATCCAGTGCTCGCCGCAGCCGCCCCGCTGCTCTCAGCGCCCGGACTGAGCGCCGCGATGCGCTAGCGGATCGTGGCTGCCTTCGCCGACCCCGACCCCGGACTCGCCCCGGCCGTGTTCGCCGAAGCCGCGCCCGAGACGCGCCGGACCTTCGCCGAAGGTCTCGCCTCCACCGTCGACGGCGCCCGGGCCCTCCTCGACGCCGCGTCGCCGAGCGAACTGCTGACACCTTCGGTCAAGGCCAAACTCGAGGGCTTGAAGCACGCCGAGCTGCAGCGCGCGATCGCCGCTGCGACCGCCGGCGCCACCCCGCCGGACGCCGCCCTCGACGAGAGGATCGCCGCAGCTGCCGCCGACTATGCAAAGTCGTCCCCGGATCGCGCTTGGGGCGGTCGGGTCTTCGCCCGCCACTGCGCCCTCTGCCACCAACTCGCGGGCGAGGGCAAGGTCGTCGGCCCCCAGCTCGATGGGGTCCACACCCGCGGCGCGACGCGCTTGATCGAGGACATCCTCGCCCCGAGCCGCCACGTCGACCCCAATTTCCATGTCGCCGTGATCACCAGACAGGACGGTTCGGTGGTCACCGGTATCGCCCGCGGCGAGTCCGGCGGCGCGCTTCAACTCGTCGATGCCACCGGCGCGTTGAGCGCGGTGCCGCTCGGCCAGATCGCCTCCAGACAGAGCGCCCCCATCTCCATCATGCCCCCGGGCTTCGCGGATTCGATCTCGCCGGAGGATTTTCATGCGTTGTTAGGATTCCTGCTTCATCAGCCCGAGCCGGGCGAGCGGTAGAGCAGGAATTCTCCGGCGTTCCTGCCGCGCCACGAACCGCGGGTGGACAGGGGGCGAATGCCACCTGAGGGTGACCGCCCTCCCCGCTCCGCCCCTCGCTGCAATGCCACGTGCCCTCCTCCTTAGCCTCGCCCTCGTTCCGGCGATGTTGACGCTGCCCGGTTGCGTCAACGTCGCGCCGATGGCGAATACCGCCATCAAGCTCGGGATCGCCAAGTTGGCGTTCTCCTGCGTCCCCGAGGGCACGGCGATCGACACCCCGGATGGCGCAGTCGCCATCGAGGAGATCCGACCGGGCGACACGGTCATCGGCTACAGCGGCGAGCCCGTCCGCGTGTTGCAGAAGCACGCCTATGCCGAGGACCCCAACCGCGAGCGCTTCTACCGGGTCAGGTTCGAACGCGGTGCGAGCGTCACGGTGTGCGACATGCACCGGGTCGCCGGCCAGCGGGCGCGCACCTTGGCGCCCGGCAGAACACTGACCGTGCCGGGCGCGACCCACGCGGTGGTGCGCTCGGTCGAGATCTTCGGCGGGGTCGAGCGCTCGTACGACTTGCTCACGGAGGACACGGGCTACCGCATGGGGGGCGTCCCGGTCAACAGCATGATTGCTGAGATGGCCGAGGCGGCCACCCGCTGAGAACGGCTCTTTGCGCACTTGCCGCGCCTCCGATCCCGCCCCAGAATCGGGCGTCATGGCAGATCCCATCACCCTCAAAGCGGACGTCGAACTCGGCGTCGTCCCCACCCACGTGAAGTTCGTCGGCGGCCTGGTGCCGGACGAGAACGGCAAGCTCCCGCGCGATGGCGGCGGGCAACTCGTCGTCGTCGCCGAGATGGCGAAGCTCTGCGAGATGGCGCCGGTGAAGATCGACGCCGCCCAGATCACGGTGTTCCCCGGTGTCGACGATGGCGACACCGACGAGCTGATGACGGGTTTGAAGGATCTCGGGCTCAAGGTGTACCTCATGTTCATGGTCGGCGGCGCCGACCCGATGAACCCCGACGATGAGGAGAAGGTGGTCGAGATGCTCAAGGCCGGGCTCGAGATCGCCAAGAAATACGGCGTCGAGCACGTCGCCTCCACCTCGATCGAGGAGTGGATGCAGGATGGGGCGACCCCGAAGACGGGCGCCGATTTCGCCGCGGCGGTCGCCCATCTGGCCAAAGTCCACACCCGGGCCGTCACCGAGGCCGGCGCGCTTGCGGGCGGCGTGAAGCACTGGCACTTCGAGTTCCTGCGGGGGGGCGAATTTCAGACTTTCACCGATGTCGCGAAGGCCTGGGAGGTCGCCAAGGCCGCCAACACCGCGATCGGCAGCAAGTTCTTCCGCGTGATGGTCGATGCCGCCCACTGCGGCGACAGCGAACTGAGCATCCCGGAGAACCAGGCCGTGTTGGCCGAGATCGCGGCGGCGGATGAGTTCAGCATGTTTCACGCCTCGTCGAAAACCACCCGCGGTTGCCTGAGCACCGACGACGGCTGGATCGGCGCCCTCCTCTCGACCGCTGCCCAGACCGGCAAGCTGCAGTTCGTGTTCGTCGAACTGTTCCACCATGAAGACCCGGCGCTCGAACCGCTGCGCCAGCTCGACCCCGGGCACGGCATCGACACCACCGACGGCCGCAGCTACAGCCAAGCCGTCGTCGATGGGCTCGTCGATGTCGCCCGCCGGCTCAACAACCTGGTCGCCCGCGGCATGCTGAAGTAGCCCTGGGAGGACTGGCGCTAGTTTCAGGCGGTGTCGCTTTGCCGAAGCTTCTCCCGCCCCTGCCGGGGCGGATCGCGACCCTCTCGGGTTCCCGGAGTTCCGCTGGCGCTCCACTCCGCGCTACCTTCTCTCGTGCCTCCGGCACTTCCCTCCCAAACGCCGCAGGCGGGGACAGCCGCAGCCGCCCCCGCCTCCTGGCAGTGTCTCTTCCGACTCAGTTCAAGTTCGCTAGACCCTGCCCGAGCCGGTCACCACGCCAACACCCTCAGCGTCAACGAGGGCGAGCCACAGCCCGGAGCTTGGTGATCGATTCGGGCTAGCGGCCGATGACGACCCGCGCCTCCGGCTCGACCATCTCGGCGCGCATCCTCAGGAGGCCGACGCCCTCGCCGAGCGTCATCGAGGCACCGAGCCCAGCTGACGCGCCGATGTAGGCATCGCGCACCCCTTTCCGCGACCAGCGGCCGCCCGCATCGCAAGCTTCGAACACCGCCCGCATGTCGTCGCGGTGCTCGGCACCCGGCGCCAGCAGGTAGACTTGGCCGCGCCGCACGGAGAGGCTCACTTTGCCGTCCCCGGAACTGTTCTGCCCGGGGTGCGAACCGAGCAGATATTCGATTCCGGTCTGGCGCCCGTCTTGGTCGAAGTCCGCGCCGATGCGGGCGGCCCCGAGGGCGATCTGCCCCGGACGGAAGTGGCGCGAAGCCCACTCGTAGAACGGGGTCGTGAACTCCGAGACCCGCGTCAGCACCGGATCCGGGCCGGGGATCTGCGGCCATTCGAGGTCTTCGAAGTAGAAGTCATCGAACGGGGACTTTTCGGGCTCCGGATAATCTTCACCGTTGTCGCACAGCACGTCCGGCGGATCCCCGAGGTCGAGTTCGCTCTGCGAAGCGAGGTAGCGCGCGCCGCGGTTGAGCTCGCCCTGCAGGCCGGCCACGGCCTCGTTGCCGCGACCGAAAAACACGTTCGGACCGTAGCCGCCGATGTTGGTGGCGGCGATCGCGGCACAGCGCTTGTGGAGAAACACATTGCAGCGCGCGTAGTAAGTCGTGATCGAGCCGTCATGGCCGAGCACCAGCCCGCCGGCACCGTCGGACATGATGCCCCAGCCCCAACCGTAGCTGATCCCGTCCGACGATGGGTAGGGCGTGTGCAGGCGCTTCATCGCACAGGGGCTGATCTCCAACGAACCCTCCCGGCCGTTGAGGTGCAGCCGTAGAAACTTCGCCCAGTCCTGCAGCGAGCAGTACCCCGCGCCGGCCGCCGCCCAGGTCGGGTTCAGATAGGGGTTCTCGTCGACCCAGATACTGCCGGGGATGTTGTCGTCCGGGTCGGGGTCGACCTCGTGGTGGCCGTATGGCTGGTGGACTCCAGGTGCCTTGCCGGGCACCCCGAAGGCGAAGGTCCACATGCCGAGCGGCTGGACCAGCTCTTGGAAGAACAGCGTCTCGAACGACTTCCCGGTCGCCTTCTCGAGCATGGCCGCGATCATCACGAAGTTGATGTTGGCATACTGGTAGCTGCCGACGGGCAACTGGAAGGGGTCATTGCCGACCAAGGCGTCCATGGCGTTGTAGCGCGCCTGTTTCGTACTGATGTCGGTCCGCGCCAGTTCGTCGATCACCGGCTGCGGCACCAAGCCGCTCTCGATCCCGCAGCGGTGCGCGGCGAGGATCTCGAAGGTGGCGAAGTGGTATCGCCCCTGCATCTTCCCCGACCACTCGGGGAACAGCTGCGCCACGGAGGTGTTCCAATCGACGATCCCCCGATCGGCCAAAATCCCCACCAGAGTGGCGGTCATCGCTTTCGTGTCGGAACCCAGGTGCCAATAGTCGTTGTCGGTCACCGGGGTCGCGTCGCCATACTTTCGCACGCCGTTCGACGCGACCAAAACCGACCCCTTCGCGGGGACGATCGCGCCGGCCATCGCCGGGGCGCGGTGTTGAAAGCGCTCCAGCAGCATGCGCTGCCGCATCATCTCGGCGTCGATGATGCCACGCACGAGCCGGACTTGCTTCATCGGCACCCCGAGCGCGACGTCGGAGGCGTCGCGCGGCTGTAGCTCGATGTCGTAGTAGTCGCGGGTCGGCCAAGAGGCGGTGCCGATGGTAAAGATCTCCGCATCGAGCGACGACGAGGGGGCGCTGGCGAAGTCGCCGCTGGCGACCACCCAGCCGTTCGGGTCGAACGCCTTCCAGGAGCCCTTCGCCGCGAAGCCGCCGCTGCCGGTCGAGAAGGTGCGCCAGCGAAGCCTGAAGCTCTCGTCGTCGAAGACCCCGACCTCCTTCTTCCACGCGAGGGGCGCGAGCCGGCTCACTTCGATGCTGTGGGAGACGATGGGCGGGGGCTGCGGCGGCGGGTAGGGCGAGTCGCCCGGTTCCTGCCCCCCTTCCCCGGCGGGGGACAGCGAGGCGGTGGCGATGAAGACCAGTGAGAGGTGGAGGGGCAGCGCGTGGTGTTTCGGTGGGTGCATGTCGGGTGGCTTTGGGTTCGTCCCCCTGACGAACGCACCGCCTCGATATGCAGCCCGGCTCACCCGAACGCCGACTCAGGCTCGGCGAGCTCGATCCCGAACAGCTCGCCGAGTTCATCGGCGGCCAGCACCGATGCGCTCGGGTCCCCGCTCTTCAGATCGACCTCCGCCCCGGCAGCAGCGCCGACGAGTTCGGTGTGATCGACCTTGCGCAGCTTGAACAGCAACTCGGGCTCGGCATCGAGCTTGACCCCTACCGCGTAGATGACCGCGGCGACGTGCTTGCAGCAGTCCGCCCAGTCCGGGCACGAACAGTTCAACGCGATCTGGCGCGGCGAAGGGAACAGGCCGCGGTCGCGGTCCGTCATGGCCGCCATCACGCCGGGGCCGAGTTTGCCCGAGAGGAGGTCGACCAGGTTCCCCAGCTCGCCAGCGACTTCCGTCTTCAGCCCCTCCCAGCGCTTCTTCGCGAGCGTGACGATGGAGATCTCGACCTCGTAGAGTTCGCTACCGGCGACGTAGGCGAAAATGTGCCCCTCGCTGATCTCGAGGTCGTACACCGCCCCGCGCCGGAGATAGGCCCGCCCGCGCGGCAGGCGGTTCTCGTAGTCGCTGTAGGACTCCAGGTTCTCGCACCACGCCTTCCCCCAGAACGTCGCGGCCGGCAACCCGCGCTTCACCTTGCACTCCACCGGTACGAGCGGCTCGCCAGCCTCGCGGCGTTTGGCGATCTCCCGCGTCGCCGATTCATCGTCGTTGTCGTAATACCAGGCCATGGTCAGAATACCGCCTGATCGATATTCAAGGCGACCAGGTCGAGCAACTCCTCGTCCGCCATCTGCGTCAACAGCTTCTCGGCGCCCTCGCCGCCCAGCAACTCCTCGGCCAGCCCCCGCTTCTCGGTGATCACGGCGTCGATCTTCTCCTCGACGGTGCCGCGACAGACGAACTTGTGGACGAGCACGTTGCGTTTCTGGCCGATGCGGAACGCGCGGTCGGTCGCCTGGTCTTCGACCGCCGGGTTCCACCAGCGGTCGAAGTGCACGACGTGGCTCGCCGCCGTGAGGTTCAGCCCGGTGCCGCCCGCCTTCACCGAAATGACGAAGAACGGCGGGCCGGCTTCGCTCTGGAACTGCTCCACCACCCTAGGCCGCCGCTTGA
>JAUIGD010000464.1 GCA_030430255.1 Verrucomicrobiia bacterium | reverse complement strand
GAGCGGGGTGTCCCGGTCGACGGGGACGAAGCGGATGGCCATCGCAACACCTCGACCACGTCGGCGGGAGGGTCAAAGTCCGACAGGCTCCTAGCCCGGTCTTTGCGGTGTTCAGCCGAAGAACAGGTAGGCGACGAAGATGGCCGCGACGATCCCGGCGGCGTCGGCGATCAGGCCGCAGGTGAGTGCGTAGCGGGTGCGCTTGATGCCGACCGCGCCGAAGTAGACGGCGAGGATGAAGAAGGTCGTGTCCGCACTGCCCTGCATGACGCTCACCAAGTTGCCGATGAAGCTGTTCGGCCCGTGCTCGTCCATGGCGGAGCCAGCCATCGCTTTCGCGCCCGATCCGCTGATGGGCTTCATCATCGCGGTGGGCAAGCCCTCCACCCACGCGGCGTCCACCCCGGCCGTCTCGACCGCCCATCTCGCGCCATCCATCGTCGCCTCCATCGCCCCGGAGGCGGTGAATACCTTGATCGCGCAAAGCATCGCGACGAGGTAGGGGATGATCCTGACCGCCACCTCGAACCCGCCCTTCGCCCCCTCGATGAAGCGCTCGAACACGTTGACCTTCCGGAGGACCGCCAAGCCGATGAACGAGGTGATGATCAGGAAGATGAGCACGTTGGCGATGGCGGTCGCGACCGGGGCGATCTGTTCGGTGGGGAGCGCGCGGAAGAGCGCGATGAGGCCGCCGATCAAAGCGGCTGCGCCGCCCAGGTAGGCCAGGACGACCGGGTGCAGCAGGTTGATCCTCTGCCTGATCGCCACAGCGACCATGCCCACGAGCGTCGCGACAAACGTGGCGATCAAGATCGGGATGAAAACCGTCGTGACGCTGTCGAGCGACAGCCCCTTGTCTTGCAGGACGCTGGTCCGCAGCGCAAAGACCCCGACCGGGATCAAAGTCAGGCCGGTGGTGTTCAGCACCAGAAACATGATCTGGGCGTCGCTCGCCGTGTCCTTCTCCGGGTTCAGCGACTGCAGTTCCTCCATCGCCTTCAGCCCGAGGGGCGTAGCCGCGCTATCGAGACCCAGCATGTTCGCCGAATAGTTCATGACGATCGCCCCGTTCGCCGGATGGTCCTTCGGCACCCCGGGGAACAACCTTGAGAAGAACGGGGCGACCAGCTTCGCCAAGAAGGCCACGGCCCCCGCCGCTTCGCCGACCTTCATGATGCCGAGCCAAAACGCCATCACGCCGATATAGCCGAGGGCGATATCGACCCCCAGTTCGATCCCGCCACCGAGCCCCTCCACCAACTTGTTGAAGATCGACCACTCCCCGTGGAGCAGCGCCTTGTGGACCGCCGTCAAGAAGGCGACCAGAAAGAAGCCGACCCAGATGTAGTTGAGCGCCATGGCGGCACCCTAGCACCGAGTGGCCGCTTGTCAGCGCGGCGCGATCTGCGATGGGTTCGGGGATGAGCGACCCGCCCGCTGGCTCCGTCTGGACGAACCCCCGCTTCGTGCGCCTGTTCTGGGCGCACGCGGCCAGCCTCATGGGCAACGCCATCGGCTCGGCGGCGATCGCCCTCCTGGCGGAGGAGCTGAGCCCGGGTCACGGGCCGTGGGTGCTGGGTGTGACGCTGACCATCCGCATCGCCGTGTTCGTTTTCCTGTCGCCGCTCGCGGGGCAGCTCTCCGACCGCATCGGCCGCCGGCGGCAGATGATCGCCGCCGACCTGCTGCGCGCGGCGGTCATCGGCGCGCTGTTCCTCGCCACGGAGGTCTGGCAGCTCTACGTGCTCGCGTTCCTGCTGCATCTGGGCTCGGCCTTCTTCACGCCGGTCTACAAGGCGGTGATCCCGGGCGTGGTCGGCGAGAAGCTCTACCCGCAGGCGCTCGCCTTCGGCACGCTCGCCTACAACCTGTCTGACATCGTCGGCATGACCTTGGGGGCGCTGCTCATCTGGCTCCTCGAGATCCAGTTCGGGATCGCCGCAGCGATCAGGGCGTGCTTCGCCATCGATGCGGCCACCTTCCTCATCAGCGCGGCGTTGATCGTCGGGCTGCGGCTGCCCTCGGACGGTGCGCGGTTGCGCAAGAAGGGCGCCGACCTCCTCTTCGGGGTGCGGCGCATGCTGGCGCTGCCCGGCCTGAGGCGCTCGCTGCTCCTCTCGCTCCAGGTCAGCATCGTCGGCGCGCTGGCCATCGTGTCGACCCTCAGCTACGTCACCAACGAGCTCGGCATGGCCGAGAGGTTCTACCCCTTGGCGATGGCGGCCATGGGCCTGGGCTCGATGCTCGCCGCGCTGCACTTCAGCCGCTGCAAGGACTGCGGCCAACGCCGCTGGGACCGCGTGGTGTTGCCCGCCTTCTTCGCCGTCCTGATCGCGGTGGCGGTGTTCGAGTCCTACCCCGTGCTCGCCGCCGCGTGGCTGCTCTCCGGGGCGGGCCAGGGGGTGTTCGGCATTGTTGCCAACAATTTGCTAGCCAAGAACAGCGAGGAGGACGAGCGCCCGCACATCTACGCGGCGCAGTTCGCGCTGAGCCACGCCGGATGGGGGATCACCTACCCGGTGTGCGGTTTCGTCACCTCCAACTACGGCTTCGCGGCCGCCGCGTGGACCTGCGTCGGCATGCTGGCGCTGACCGCGGTGCCGCTGCTGTGGGCCAAACGCCCCGGATCCTGACACGGCCGCTAGCCCGAATCGCTCACCAAGCTCCGGGCTGCGGCTTGCCCTCGTTGACGCTGAGGGTGTTGGCGTGGTGACCGGCTCGGGCAGGGTGTTCACCCAGCCGCTTCGCCTGTCCCTGCCGTCGCCTACTCAGCGTCAACGAATGGCAGCGCCTCGCCTGCGAATGTGGTGATCGATCCGGGCTAGCCTTTGCGCCAGAACAGCTCGCCGCCCGCGCCCACGCAGAGCAGGTCGTTGGCGGTGTCGCCATCGACATCGAGGGCGTGCAGCCCGCGCGCGTCGCAGGGCCAGGGCAAGGCCGCGCCGGCGCCGTCTCCGAAGCCCCCCTCCCCATCGGGGAGAAACAGCGCCCCGGCGCCGCCAGGCTCCTCTCCGATCCCCTGCGCGACCGCGATCGCCCAGCCGCCCCCATCCCCGAGGCCAGCCAGCGCGAAGCCGGTGACGGGAGCGATCTGGGCGCCCCACGGCATGGCTTTGATCGCGAACCCCGCCGCGCCGTCGTTGCTGAGGATCACGGATTCCTGCATCCATCCCGCAGGCGGCTCGGCCTCGCTCCGACCGCTGTTCCCCAGCAGCAGGTCGGTGTCGCCGTCGCCATCGAGATCGGCGGCCCGCGCACAGCGCCAGGCGCCGACCCGTTCGGCGAGCCCACCGGGGTGGGGCGTCAGCCGCCCCCCGCCGGCGTTGAGGTAGAGCTGCGGCGCCGCGCGCTCGCAGACCAGGAACAGGTCCGGTTTCGTGTCGCCGTCGAAGTCCGCCCACAGGGCGTCGAGCACCATCCCGCACTGACGCAGCCCTGGCGCGGCTTCGCCCGGCGCCTCGTAGAGCCGCACCGGCCCGCCCTCGGGCGACTCGTTGACCAGCAGCCGGCTGTTCCCCGGCTGGGGGTACTCGCCGGGCAGGGTGCGGCCGCCGACGAAGAGGTCGAGGTCACCGTCGCCGTCGAAGTCCGCCCCGCGCACACACGAACCGACGTCGCGCACATCGGGCAGCGCATCGGCATCGGCGGCGATGAACCCTCCGGAGCCGTCGTTGAGGTAGAGGCGGTCGTGCAGGCGCTCGTCGCCCGCGCCGAGCCCGCCCCCGCCGCTGGCGACGTAGAGGTCGGCGTCGCCGTCGCGGTCGATGTCGAGAAACCGCGCCGCGGTATCGACACAGGCGGCGTGTGATCGCAGCGCGGCGCAGGGCACCTCGGCGAAGGCCCCGCCGCCCTCGTTGCGCCACAGCACCCCAGCGCTGCCCGCGCCGCCACCGACGAACAGGTCGGGGTCGGCATCGTTGTCGAAGTCCCCCCAAGCGAAGGCGGGCCCTTCGCCGGGCAGCACGATCTCGCCGGCCTCTCCCCCACCCCAGCCGTCCGCTGCGGCGGCGATTTCTTCCGGCGGCGCGAACGGCGGTGCGGCGGCGACCTGCCCGCGCCCCTCAGGCGCCGGCCATCCATCCTCCGCGTACTCCCCCCGGACCGTGAAGCGGTGGTCCGGGGCGAGCCCCTCGATCGCCTGCCCGCTGCCGTCCGGCCAGCGGATGCGTACCGAGAACTCGAGGCCGGGCCGGTCCGCGAGCCCGATCGCCACGCGCCCCTCGGAGTCGCTGACCGCCGCCCGCTCAAATCCCCGCGCCGAGATCTCGACGAGCGCGCCCGCGCCGGGCCCTCCGCCTCGGTCGACCAGATCGATCACCACCCGCGACCCATCCGTGCCGTTGCGGAGCGCCCGCTCGCCGACGACGAGGTCGGGGTCGCCGTCGCCGTCGAGGTCGGCCGCGCGCAGCTCCCCTACCGCCCCTACCGCCCCGTCCGCTCCGGCCAAGCCCCAGGCCTCCCCCGCGGCCTCGAAGCGCAGCCCGCCGAGGTTCCGCCACGCCCCGGCGGCGGTCGCGAGGTCGAGGTCGCCATCGAGATCGAAGTCCGCCATCACCGCGGCGCCCGACGCCCCGCGCAGCCCCGCGTGCTGCGCCACGTCGCGCAGCGGTCCGCCGTCGCGCTCGCGGTGGAAC
>JAUIGD010000463.1 GCA_030430255.1 Verrucomicrobiia bacterium | reverse complement strand
GTTCTTCATCGACGACAGGCTGCCCGACCAACCCCAGAAGGCCGAGATCAGAGGGCGGGCGAGCGGTTCCAACCAGCCGGGCAGGGCGAGCACGGCGCCGGAGAGAGGCAGCTGGAAACCGACCAGGTAGATGCTGAGGAGCGTCGCCTGCTCGGGGGTCTTCATCAGCCCTGAGATGCCGAGGCAGATCGCGCACATGGCGGAGTTGACCAAGATGAGGATCAGCAGCCGGGTGACGATGTCGCCGGGCAGCGCGGGGATGCAGAGCTGCACGAAGACGCCCATCCACAGCGCCTGCACCAGGACCAGCACGGCGAGGAAGCAGACCTTGCTGGCGATGTAGCTGGACACGTGGAGGCCGCCGAACTTCTCCTTTTCAAAGATCGGCCGCTCGGCGGCGATCTCGCGTGCGGAGTTGTTCGACCCCATCAGCGTCAGGAGGATGACCTGGAACATGATGAGGCCGGAGATCAGGCCGCCGATCTTCAAGTTGTCGGCGGCGACCGCCTGCTGGGCGGCGAGCTTCTCCATGAGGTCGGCGCCAGCGGGGACGTGCTTCGGCTGGGGGATGCCGTCGAGGCCGAAGATCACCACCAGCAAGGGGAAGCCGACCAGCATGGCGAGGTGCAGCAAGAGGCCGGTGCGGTCGCGGAAGAAGATGCGCCAGCGCCGCGCCAACAGCACCCAAAACTGCGCCAGCGGACCGGGGACGGGGGCCGGTTCGTGAGCGCCCTCGAGTTGGTCTGGCTCCGCTTTGATCGCCGCCTCGTAGTACGCGTCGGCGTGCCGCGCCCACGACCGGGCCCAGTCGTCGGGCTCGCGGTTGGCGAGGCTGGGGTAGACCTCCTCGGCATTCTCGACGCTGAAGTAATGCGCGAGTTGGTCCGGCGGCCCGTGGAACACCACGCGCCCGGCGAACAGCACCAGCACCGAGTCGTAGAGATGCAGGCCGCCGAGGCTGTGCGTGACGTTGATGACGATGCGCCGGCCGTCTTCGGAGAGCTCGTGCATCAGCTCGACGATCTCGCGCTCTGACTTGGGGTCGAGGCCGCTGGTGACCTCATCGCAGAGCAGCAGGGTCGGGTCGCTGACGAGCTCCAGCGCCAGCCCGAGCCGCCGCTTCTGGCCACCGGAGAGGACTTTGACGCGCCGGTCGCGCAGCTCGGTGAGGCCGACTTGTTCCATCACGGTGTCGGCGATCTCCTCGACCTGCGCGCCCGATCGGGTCTGCACCCGCAGCCGCACCGCGCTCTCGACGCTCTCCTCGACCGTCAGTTCGTCGAAGGCGATGCTGAACTGCGGGACATAGCCGACCTCGGAGGGTTCGAGGTCGCCGTCTTCGGCGAGGTCGCGGCCCTCCCAGCGGATGTGGCCTTCGCTCTCCTCGTTGAGACCGGCGATGACCCGCAGCAGGGTGGTCTTGCCGCAGCCCGAGGGGCCGACGATGGCCATGAAGTGGCCGCGGTTGACGCGGATGGAGATGTCTTGCAGGAGAGCCTGCTCGCCGCCGCCGCGCGGGATGGAGAAGCCGATTTGATCGAGTTCGAGCACGGCGGGCACTGAGGCGCGGGAAGCCGTGGAGGTCAAAGCCCGAAAAACTGGTCGAAAGCCCGCGGCGCCCCGGCTAGCATTGCCACCCGAATGGCACGCCGTCGCCGCAGATCCCGCCGGTCGCCGCGCCCGAAGCGTTCGCTCGGGCGCTGGTTGATGGTTTCTGCATTGGGGGTGGCCGCGCTGTTGGTGGTCGGCGCTTTCGCGGTCTACCTCGGCCTGCGCGGCTACCTGCAGAGCGACAAGTTCCGCACCATGCTCGGCGCCGAGGTGTCCGGCGTCATGAGAGCGGAGGGGGAGTTCGAAGAGTTCCAATGGCGGGGCACCTCGGCATACACGGCCTCCTTCAACGCGAAGGGCTATGAGGACGCAGCGTTCTCACGGGTGCGTGCGAACCGCGTCGAGGCGCGGGTCAATTTCCGCGCGGTGTGGCGGAAAGTGTGGGAGATCGCCGCCATCGATATCGGCCGCGTCGACGTCCGGGTGTCCCCCGACGACCGCCTCGCCCGGCCGCAGTCCGGTCCTGGGGACGGCGCTGACGGCGGGGCTGGAGGCGGTGGGTTCCTGGCGGGGTTCGTGCCGGACAAGGTCGAGGTGAAGCGCTTGGGGATCGACGAGTTCAATATCGACGTCGCGCTCGGTGAGGCCAGGGTCGCCGGGCGGAGGTCGGCCGTGGAGATCAAGCCGACCGCCACCCCCGATGTCTATCGGGTCAGCGTCAACGGCGGCGGCATCACCGCGTCGGGCTACCCCGGGCTCGAACTCGCCGCGGCGGAGCTGCGGGTGGGGACGGGGCAGGCCATCATCGACAGCTCGGAGTTCACGCTTTTCGAGGAGGGGCAACTCGAGGCGCACGGCGACATCCGCTACGGCGGCACTGGCGAGGGCGCCGGGGTGGCGATCTCGGCGCGCCTGCGCGGGGTCAACGCGGAGGAGGTCTTGCCCGACGATTGGGTCAAGAAACTGCGCGGCGAGATCGAGGCCCAGGTCGAAGTCGGTGGCGGGTTCGGCGCCGGGCGGACGCCGACCTTCTCGGGCGTGGTGACTCTGGAAGACGGGGTGCTGGAGGCGGTGCCTGTCCTCGACCGGATCGACGAGATGCTCGGCAGCTCGCGTTTCCGCCGGCTTTCGTTCAGCGAGTTCCGCGCCCGCTTCGAGCGCGGCAGCGAGTTGTTGGAGATCACCGATTTCTATGCGGTCAACGCCGGTGCGGCGGCGCTCAAAGGGAGGGGCGAGTTCACCCACGACGGCGCGGTCCAGGGGGGCGCGTACATGCTGGGGGTCACGCCTCAGGTGACCCAGCACCTGCCGCTGGTGAAGCGCTTGGTGTTCGATCAGGTGTTCCGCAATGACGTCGACACCGCCTTCGCGGCCGTGTTCGGCGCCGCCGATGTCCCGAAGCCACCGGAGGGCTACCGCTGGGCGGTGGTGCGGATTTTGCCCGGCGCGCCCGACCCCTATTCCGCCGACCTGCGCGAACAGTTCATCAACGCCGGCGGGCTGGCGATCTGGGCGGAACTGAGCGGCGCGGCGGAGGTCGCGGTCGAGGCGCTCGGCGTCCTCGCCGACGCCGCGCGGGAGCAGGGCATCGATGTCCTGACCGTGCTCGCGGACGGCTCCGAGGAGAACGGCGGCATGTTCACCCTGGACAACATCCGCGGTGCGGCCGGCGAACTCGGGGTGACCTCATCGATGGAAGAGGTGCTGGAGGATGTCGGCGGCGCCGTCGGCGAGCTGCCCGGGACGCTGCTCGAGACCGGCGCCGGGCTCTTGCAGGGATTCTTGCCGTGACGATGGACGCCGCGATCAATATCGCCCGCGGGCTGCTCGGGGTCGCCGCCTTGCTCGGCATCGCGCTGTTGTTGAGCGCCGACCGCAGGCGGGTGAACTGGCGGCTGGTCGCCGGCGGGCTCGGTCTCCAGCTGATGATCGCGGCCTTGCTGTTGCTGAGCGTGCCCGGCGTCCGGCAGGTGTTCGAGGCCATCGCCGGATTCTTCGTCACCTTGCTGAGCTTCGCCGGCAAGGGCTCGGAGTTCGTCTTCGGCAAACTCGGGAATCCGGGGGCGGTCGGCGAGGTCTTCGGGGACGGCGGCGGCTTCGTCTTCGCGTTCCACGCGCTGCCCAGCATCCTCTTTTTCTCGGCGCTTTCGTCGTTGCTCTACTACCTCGGCATCCTGCAGCGGATCGTCAAACTGCTGGCCTGGGCGATGAGCAAGGTGATGCGCCTGTCGGGCTCGGAGAGCCTGGCCGCAGCGGCGAACGTGTTCGTCGGACAAACGGAAGCCCCGCTGGTGATCAAGCCATACATCCCGACGCTGACCCGCTCGGAGTTGATGGCGGTGATGGTGGGCGGCATGGCGACGATCGCCGGCTCGGTGTTCGCCATCTACATCGGTTTCCTCGGCGGCGGCGACAGCGCCAAGCAGGCGGAGTTCGCCAAGCTGCTGCTGACCGCCTCGCTGATGAACGCACCGGCGGCGTTGCTGGTCGCCAAGATCCTCCTGCCCGAGACCGGCGAGGTCTCGCGCGAGCTGCGCGTCTCGCGCGAACGGATCGGCAGCAACGCCATCGACGCCGTCTGCAACGGCACCACCGACGGTCTCAAGCTGGCGCTCAACGTGGCGGCGATGCTGATCGTCTTCCTGGCGCTGATCGCGATGGTGAACTACGGCCTCGGGCAGTGGGTCGGGGCGATCCCGCTGCCCGGTGGTTCGAGCATCAACGGCTGGGTCGAATGGGCGAGCGGCGGGACCTTTGAGACCCTGTCGCTGCAGGCCCTCTGCGGCTTCCTGTTCGCCCCGATCGCCTGGCTGATCGGCTGTGCGGGCGGGGATTCGCTCGAGGTCGGCCAGCTCGTCGGCATGAAGGTCATCGCCAACGAGTTCGTCGCTTTCGAGAACCTCGGCGGGATGATGGGCGACGGAGCGCTGAGCGACCGGTCGGCGATGATCGCCTCGTTCGCGCTGTGCGGCTTCGCCAACTTCTCGTCGATCGGCATCCAGATCGGCGGCATCGGCGCGCTGGCGCCGGAGCGCAGGTCGAACCTGGCGGCGCTCGGCTTCAAAGCGTTGGTCGGCGGGACTTTGG
>JAUIGD010000462.1 GCA_030430255.1 Verrucomicrobiia bacterium | reverse complement strand
GTTTTTCGGCGCCCTGCTGCATGACGCCGTGGCCTTGTCGAGCGGGGCGCTGGTCGCGGTCGGCGAGCTGGGACAAATCTTCACCTCGACCGACGGCGGCGCGAGTTGGGCGTTCGCGTCCGCCCCCACCGACGAGCGCCTGAACGCGGTGCTCGAGGCCGCCGGTCATGTCATCGCCTGCGGCGCCCGCGGCACGGTGTTGGCCCGCCCGCTCGGGGGCGGGCAGTGGGGCAAACGCGATGCCACCGCAGCGGGGATCGCGGACTTGCGCGACCTCGCCGTCACCGGCGGAGGCGACGTGGTCGCGGTGGGCACCGGCGGGACGGCGATCGTCTCCAACGATGCCGGGGCGAGCTGGGCCGCGCTCGACCCCGGGACCCTCGCGGATCTCGATGCCTGCCTCGCGGTCGGCGCCGACGTGATCGCGGTCGGGGCCGCAGGCGCCGCGGTGCGCTTCGATGCGTCCGGCACCGCGGCGGCCGAGATCGAGACGGGGGTCGATGCCGACCTGTTCGGGCTCGGCGCGGGAAGCTCCGGCCTCTACGCCGTCGGCGAGGGCGGTGTCGTCTTGCGCAGCGCCGACGGGAGCGACTGGAGCGTCGAGGCGACCCCCGCCGGGCGCGCGCTGGTCGCGGTCGGCCCCTCGGGCGGGAAGCTGTTCGCCGTCGGGGCCGCGGGGACCATCCTCGCCAAGGCCGACGCGGACGGGGCCGCCTGGGAGGAACTTTCGAGCGGCTCGACCGCCCCCGTCACCCAGGTCGCGGTGCACCCGCAGCTCGGGTTCCTCGCGCTCAACACCGACGGCGAACTGCTCGTCAACGGCGAGCGCAAGCACGGCATCTTCGACAGCGAGGCCGGGCGGCGCGGGAAGTCGAACTTCGCCGACCTGCGCGGCCGCGAGCGCATCGACGCCTTCAACGCCCGCTTCCGGGAGCAGGCGCTCGACTTCGATACCGCCAGCGGCAACCTGCTGGTGCTGACGGTCGATCTCGCCCGGGGCATCGACCACTTCCTCGACATCCTCCAACCCGACGGCGGCGGGTTCTCGGAGTTCGCCTCGACGGTGATCCCTGAGGGGGCGCTCGAGGTCCCCGCCGGCAACATCTTCCTGCAGAGCGGCCATGTCGTGATGTTCGATAGCCTGGGCAACGTGCGGGTGGCGCCGATCGCCTCCCTGAACGACAGCGAGGGCTTCTCCTTCGCCGACCTCACCGGTGGGGGCGGCGAGACGGTCGTCGATCTGACCAAGGATCCGGATACCGGCTGCTTCTACGTCCTCAGTTCACGTTGCAAGATCTACAAGGCAACGATCGACACCGACGGCGGCTTCACCGTGGCGCTGCGCGGCGAGATCCCCTGCAGCGCCGGCGGAGGCGATGTCTTGTCCAGGGGCGACGCCCTGATCACCGCCAACGGCAACGGCCTCAACGTCACCTTCTTCAACGAGGAGGTCGCCCCGCGCTCGGTCGGCGTGAAGGGCAACGAGAGCGGCGCGTTCTCGACGGACCTGCCGTTCAACACCTTCGCGCTCGATGGCGAAGACCCGGAGCGGGCGCCCGGGTTCGCCTCGGGCGCCGTCGCCGGCACCGACCCCGACACCTTCCAGTTCGTCGATGTGGTCGGCGGCACCGGAACCTTCCTCCCGGGCAGCTCCGGGGCGGCGACCAAGCAAGTGGGTGGAGACAAGCGTCCGGTGACCAAGGCCAAGGCCGACGATGCGAACACCCACGCCGAGCTGCCGGAGGAGGTGCTGGCCGGCGCGGGCTCGTCCGGCTTCAGCACGGTCGGCGACACCGGCGGCGGCGTGCAGTTTTTCATCAACGGCTTCCCGAGCGCCACCTACGACCCGCCCGAACAACCGGAGCGGTTCGAGGACTTGAACCAGGTCACCGCCTCGTTCTCCCTCTCCGGCCTGCCGGGCAGCATCAGCATTCCGATCGACCTCGATGCGGTCGAGGTCGACCCGAAGGCCCCGCAGGACGCGGACGTGATCCAGGTGCCGGGCCAACTCTTCGTCTTCTTCGGTGGCTCGCCGGAGTTCGTCGGGCTGCAGGAGTTCCAGCTCGGGACGCTGACCATCAAGTTCAATGTCGTCGTGTTCACCGGGTTCGGGCCGACGACGATCTGCGACGTCCCGCTCGAGATCCTCGCGCGCGGTGAGAATGAATCGCCGTTCGGCGGCGACCACAAGGCGGTGCGGACGGCCGACGAATGCGAGGCGGGCACCGCCATCTACCAGGACGGTGCGCCGGTCCCGCCCTTCGTGCCGAACACCGGCTTCGGCCTGGACCCCGACCCCGGGGCGATGGTGAACGTGATCGAGATCCTCGGCCAGGAGTCGCCGTCCGGCGCCTTCAGCATCGATGCCGGCAACCTGCATTTCGGCGGCTTCGACGCCGACCTGCCGGGGCTGGCGCCGATCTCCACCGCGCGCGGCACGGTGGCGGTCGAGGACGAGCGCGGCGCGGTCAACGTCGTCGATGTCGAACTGCAGATCGAGTCCCGCGACGCGCTCCCCGAGGCCGGTGTCGAGGCGCTCGACGACTGGACGGACCAGTTTGTCGGCATCGACCCCCTGGCCGACAACGGCATGGGGGGCGACGTCGATTTCAGCGGCAACGGGCTGATGCTCGAGGGCTTCGATGCGGTGTCCGACCTGGGCGCCTCCGTGACCCTCGCCCCGGACGGGAAGCTCAGCTACAACGGCGGCTTCGCGCCGCCCGCGGGCGCCATCGACCGGTTCCAATACACCGCCGGCAACGGCACCGGGCGCACCGACAGCGCCGAGGTGTTCGTGATGGGCGAGGACGCGGTGCCGCCGCTCGACATCGAAGAACGCCGTTTCGACATCGCCGGCGAACGGTTCCACGTCTACCAGATGTGCTGGCCGTCCACCCCGGCGCAGGACTCCCTGCGCCTGCGTTTCAGCCGCGACGGCGAGACCTTCTCCAACGTCCCCGGCCAGCTGATCAAGCGGCACCCGTCCGGCAAGTTCTTCGCCACGATCAGCTCGGATGTCGCCGGGTTCGACGCGGTCTTCCGCCTCGAGCGCGTGCGCTGAGCAGGGGTCTCGCTCCCGGCGCGGGCACGGGACAATGCGGAAAGCGGAGCCCGCCGTGCACCGCCACCGATAACCCCCGCGGCAAACGGGGACGGGTTCCCTCCCGCTCCGCAGGCCAAGGGTTACCCTGCCGCCAGCGGCCGATCGTCGGGTTCTGCGCAGGCCTCACCGTCAATTCCTCGAGACGCCGCGGCGGTGGCCTACGGCAGCTCGGCGACCCGGAAGTAGTGATCGCCCGCAGGGGCGGGTACCGTGATGAGGCTGCGGGTCGACAGCGCGCGGACTTCCTCGCCCGTGTCTTCCCAGTCGATGAGGTCGGTCGAGACTTGGACTTGATACCTGCGGTCGATCTCAGTGCCGACCTCCAGCTCCAACGGGTCCGCGGACCGGTCTAACGCGAGGACTTGGAGGTAGGCCGCATCTCGAACATCGGCGAGGGCGAAGATGCGCCCGGGCTGTGGGCTGCTGCTGTCGGTCGCGAAGTAGAGTTCGCCCGATTCATCGACGCCAAAGGTGGTGATCCTCGTGACGGCGGTGAGTACCGGGGAGGTGTGCCAGGCGCCCTCCCCGTCGGGTCGGATGCCGATCACGTCATCGTTGTTGTAATCGACATAGAAGTAGACCCCGGCCATGCGGGGATACCGGGAGCCCCGGTAGACGTAACCGCCGGTGATGGAGCTGCCGTCTCCGCGGCCGTATTCGTGGATCGGCGCGATCGGCATCGCCGGGACGAGGCCGCTGGTGACATTCGTCCGTGTGCCTTCGAGGTAGCGCCAACCGAAGTTCGCCCCGCCGTGCGCTGACGAGGGCAGGAAGTCGACCTCCTCGCGCGCGCCCTGGCCGACGTCGGCGATCCAGAGGTCGCCGGTCGCGGGGTCGAAGCTGAACCGCCAGGGGTTGCGCAGGCCGAGCGCCCAGATCTCGTCGCGCACCGCGGCGTTGCCGACGAAGGGGTTGTCGGCCGGGATCGCATAAGCGAGGCCGTCATCAGGGTCACCCTCGACATCGAGCCGGAGCAGTTTTCCCAATAGAGTGCTGCCGTCCTGGGCGCGGTCGCCGGGATCGTTGCCGCTGCCGCCGTCGCCGAGCGCCAGATACAGGGAGCCGTCGAGCGGGCCGAATTGCACCTGGCCGCCGTTGTGGTTGCCGAAAGGCTGCGATACCCGCAGGAGCACCTCTTCGCTGTCCGGAAGCGCGAGGTCGGGATCGGCCGGCGAGACTTTGAACCGGGAGAGATGCGATTCCGAACTCGCCGTGGTGTAGCAGACGTAGAAGTGGGGTTCGGGGTCGGTGGCGAAGTTCGGTGGGAAGGCGAGGCCGAGCAAACCCTCCTCGTTGCTCGCGTCGTCGACCCGCGCCTCGATGTCGAGGAAGGGCGTCGCGAGCAGGACGCCGTCTTCGAGGATGCGGATGCGGCCGGGTTTCTCGACGATGAACAGGCGCCCGCTGCCGTCGCCCGCATTTTGGATATCGACGGGGCGTTCGAGGCCGGCCGCGACCTCGGTGGCGCGGAGGGCTGGGAAGACTGGCGGCGGGGTGTCGTCGGCGACCAGCCTCGGCGTCATCAGCAGGTCGGAGCT
>JAUIGD010000461.1 GCA_030430255.1 Verrucomicrobiia bacterium | reverse complement strand
TCGTTGATGCTGAGTAGGCGGCGGCAGGGATCGGCGAAGCGGCTGGGTAGACACCCTGTCCGAGCCGTTCCCAACGGCAACACCCTCAGCGTCAACGAGGGCGAGCCACAGCCCGGAGCTTGGTGATCGATTCGGGCTAGACCAGCCGGTCCAACACGGCCGTCGCCAGCGTCAACACCATGAAGAAGCCGCACATGTCGGTGCAGGTCGTCAGCAGCGGCCCCGACGCCAGCGCCGGGTCCACTTTGAGCCGCTTCATGAGCAGTGGCACGAGCCCCCCCAGCAGCACCGAAAGCAGGGTGTTCAGCATCAGCGCCCCGCCGATCACCGCGCCGAGCCAGAGGTTGCCTTTCCAGAGGGCGGCGATCGTCCCCAGCAAGATCCCCAGCACCGCGCCGTTGAAAAATCCGAGCACGCCCTCCTTCCAGAGCACGCGCAGGTATTCGCCCGGGCGGATCAGGCCCAGCGTCAGTTCGCGCATGCTGACGGCGACCGCCTGGTTGCCCGAGCAGCCGCTCATGTCGGAGATGATCGGCAGGAACACCGCCAATGCGATCACCGACTGGATCGTGCTCTCGTACATGGCGATGACACTGGCGGCGGCGATGTTCAGGGCGATGTTCGGCGTCAGCCAGGAAAGCCGCCGCACACAGCGGGTGAGCATCGGCATGGAGCGCAGCTCCTCGCCGCCGACGATACCCGCGGCGACGCGGAAATCGTCGACCGAGTATTCCGCCTGCGCCTCCTCGACGGCGGCCCGCGAGACGACGCCCCGCAGCACCCCGGCCTCGTCGACGGCGGGGAGGCCGAGGAAACGCGTGTCCTCGAAGCGCTTGTGCAGCTCGGTCAAAGCGTCACCGACGCCGACGTGGAGCGGCTCTGGGATCATGATGTCGCCCACTTTCGCCGACCGCCGCGAGATGACGAGGTCGCGCAGGCGCAGCACGCCGCGCAGCTCGCCGCCGGGACCGAGGACGTAGCTATATTGCACGTCGCGGTCGGCGTAGGTCTCGGCGTTCTCGCGGAAGTCCTCCAGCACCTCCGCCACGGTCGCCCCCTCCCGGAAGGCGACGAAGGAGGTGGACATGAGCCCGCCCGCGCTCTCGGGGTCGTGGGCCGCCAGCGCCCGGAGCTCCTCCGCCTCCTCGGCGTCGTCGAGCTCGCCGAGGATCGCCCCCGAATCCTCGTCGCCCATCTCCTGCAACAGGTCGGTGCTGACGTCGGCGGGCAGCTGCTCGATGATGTCCGCCGCCACCGCGGGCTCCAGCTCCTCCAGGATGTCGGCCGCCTGGGACTCGGGGAGATGCTCGAGCACATGCGCTGCCGAGCCCGGCCCCAACAGAGCGATCGCCCGTTCCCCCTCGGCGGCGCCGAGCCTCGAGAAAGCGCGCCGTTGATCCTCGGCCGACAACTCGTCGACGAACGCCGCCAGCGCCTCGGCGTCGCCCGCTTCCAAGCGCTCCGCGAGCCCCAGCCACGGGGTGTTGTCGCCCTCGGGCGGGTCGACGGCTTCGATCTCTGAGGCCGGTTCGTCCATCTACGCCGCGCCTCCCCCGCTCGATGTTTCATCGCCACCGCCCGCGCCCGCGCCCGCGCCCGCGCACTCGGGCACCGCAGCCGCCGCCGCAGCGGCGGGGTGTACGGTCACCTGGGTGAACGGGATCGTCCAGCCGTGCTCGTTGCAGGCGTCGACGGAAGCCTTCTGCAGCGCCCGCGAGATCACCTCGAACTTGTCTGCGACCTCGCCCTTCATATCGGCGACGATCTCGTAGTCGAGCGACGAGGCCCCGGCGGCGCGGAACTCGACCTTGATCCGGCCGATCTGGTCGCGCTCGACGAAGTTCAATAGCTCCCGGGTGACGGCGCCCGCGATCAGCTCCGGCACCTCGGTGGTCGCGATCGCCTGGTGGGCGTAGTCGATGCCGAACACCGACCGCACCCGGAACCCGCGCGACAGGACGGTGGGCGCGGCGGCGATGTAGTCGGGCGCCGTGTAGAACTTCCGGCTGCCGCCCAACAGGACGAGATGCACCTGCTCCGGCGTCTGCTGCACGACCTTGCCCCGCGTGCCGTCCGCGAGAAGCACCCACTCGCCCTCGCGGCTCGGGAACCACGGTTCCTTGTCGTCGAAGGGGCGCGAGCGGAGCTCGGCGAGGCTGCGCACCGGCAGCCTCAGCGTGCCGCCGTCGAGCGCGGGGTTCTCCAGCGTGGTGAACATGGCGAGCCGGCGCACGCGCCAGGGGACGCCGTCGATGACCACCCGCTCGCCCTCGCGCACCTCGCCGAGGTTCAGCAGCAGCCGCGCCTGCTCGTAGAAGCGCGGCAGCGCCCCGCGCGCCGCCAGCACGAGGCCGAACAGGAAGACGATCGACAGGCCCATCAACAACCAGTCGCCGGTCGCGTAGAGCACCAGCAGCGAGGCCAGCGCCGCGCCGACGAAGGTGAACGCCCCGTAGCAGACCTCCACCAAGCGCGAGTAGAACGACCGCTTCCCCGGCCGGTGCCAGGGGCTGAAGCGGCGCAGCTTCTGCCCCAACCAGCGCAGGCCGAGCAGCGCGGCGAAAAAAGCCAGCACCGTCACCAGCAGGTTCTTTCCCCGCGAGCGGAAGAACTTGGCGAAGCCGCTGGTCGCGGTGTCGATGATCGACTTCTTCTGCGCGAGGCTCTCGTCGAGCTGGAACCGCAGGGTGTTGACGCGGTTCTCGGCGTTGCGCGCGTGCTCCGCCCAGCGCGTCCGCACCCCCCGCAGTTCGCCTAGCAAATCCACATCCGAACCGGCTTCGAGCATCGCTTTGTCGAGGTTCGCCAGCGCGGCCGCCGCCGTGTCGCGCTGCCGCTCCCAGTGCTCGAGCTCGCCCCGCAGCGCCTCGATCGCCCGCGGCCGCTCAGTGGCCTGCTTCAGCTCTTCCACCAGCGGCTGCAACAGCTCCTGCGCCTCCTGCGCGAGGTCGAACTGCCCCGCCTGCCGCTGCCCGAAACCGCCCACGTCGACCCCGGTGGCGATGCTTTGAAAGTCCGCCTCCAGCTCCGCCAAGCGCGCCTGCGCGGCCGCCAGCTCGGACTCGGCCTCGGCCTTGGCGGCCGTCCCCTCGGCGGCACCCCACTCCGCTCGCGCCTTCTCCAGTTCGCCGCGCGCCACCTCGATCGAGTCCAACAGCGCGGCGAGCGGCGACTTCGGCGGCGCCGCGGCCGCCTCGACCTCCTGCGCCCGAGCGGTCACGACGAGGCCGGCGAGCAGCGCCAGCAGACCGATCCAGCCGGCGGCGCGGCGGGTCTGGATGGGTCTGGGTAGTCGGGGCGGCATCGCTCCCCCCTACCAACTCCATCCCGGCGCACCATGCAAACCCTGCCGCACCGTGGGGGAAATCACCGCTTGCGGCTCCCCGCTCTGAACGCAAGATACCGGGTGGCGAACAAAGGCTCCCGGCAACCCAAGTTTACCGTCGGCTGGCGCGAGTGGATCGCCCTGCCGGAGCTCGGCGTGCCCGCGATCAAGGCCAAGGTGGACACCGGCGCCCGCTCGTCCGCCATCCATGCCGAACAGGTCGAACTCTACGAGGAGTCGGGGCTGTCGATGGTGCGCTTCAATCTCGGCCCCAACCCCGGCTGGCCCGACCATAACCTCACCTGCAAAGCGCCGCTCCACGACCGGCGCCCGGTCAAAGACTCCGGCGGCAAAGTCGAGGAGCGCTACTTCATCAAGACACACGTGCTGGTCGGGCTCCACATCTGGACCGTCGAACTCTCCCTCACAGGCCGCGATACCATGAAGTTCCGCATGCTGCTCGGCCGCGAGGCCGTGCGCCGTCGCGCCCTCGTCGACCCCGGCCACTCCTTCCTCACCCGTACCCCACCCAAGAAACTCGTCGCGGGCCACCGCGACAAACCCGATCCATGCTGAATATCGTCATCCTCTCGCGAAATCCCGGACTCTACTCGACCAGCAGCCTCAGCCGCGCCATCGAGGCCGCCGGGCACAAGGCACAGGTCATCGACCCCTTGCGCTGCTACATGAACATCGCCTCGCACAAGCCGATGGTGTACTACAAGGGGCAGGAGGTCGGCGAAGTCGACGCCGTCATCCCTCGCATCGGCGCCTCGATCACCCGCTACGGCACCGCGGTCGTGCGCCAGTTCGAGATGATGGGCGCCTTCACGGTCAACGAGTCGGTGGCGATCTCGCGCTCCCGCGACAAGCTGAGGTCCCTCCAGCTCCTGTCGCGCAAGGGCATCGGCCTGCCGATCACCGGTTTCGCGCACTCGACCCAGGCCACCGGCCACCTCATCGAGATGGTCGGCGGGGCGCCCCTTGTCGTGAAGCTCCTCGAGGGCACCCAGGGCGTCGGCGTCGTTCTCGCCGAAACCAAGAAGGCCGCCGAGTCGGTCATCGAGGCCTTCCGCGGGCTGCGCGCGGACATCCTGGTCCAGGAGTACATCAAGGAGGCGGGTGGCTCGGACATCCGCTGCTTCGTCATCGGCGACAAGGTCGTCGCCGCGATGAAGCGCACCGCCAAGGAGGGCGAGTTCCGCTCCAACCTCCACCGCGGCGGCAGCGCCGAGATCGTCAAAATCACGCCCGAGGAGCGTTCGACCGCCGCCCGCGCCGCGAAGATCATGGGCCTCAATGTCGCCGGCGTCGACCT
>JAUIGD010000460.1 GCA_030430255.1 Verrucomicrobiia bacterium | reverse complement strand
GGCAGTGCGCTCGCCGCGGTCGGGGACGTCGATGGCGACGGCGCGGCGGATCTCCTCGTTGGCGCCCCGACCGCCAACATCCCGCCCGGAGCCTTCTTCGGCGGCCCCGGCGGGCTCTATCTCTACTCGGGACAGCTGGGGATACTGCTCGCGCAGTGGACCGGCGCCGCGGCCGGGCCCGCCGACGAAGCCTCGATCCCCAACCCTTTCGAGGCCTCGGATCCCCTCCCCCTCCTCGGCGATGCCCCTGCGCCGCTGCTCGAAGGCTTCGAGCCGGACGACGCTCCGATCGGCACCGCCCCCGAACCGGCGACGCTCGATCGCGAACCCGAAGCGCCCGTGGAGGAGGATTCGCCGCCGGAGCCGGTGGAGCTCGAACCCACGCCGGAGGCGGTCCGTGAGGCGGCACAACCCAGCGCCGTGCCCGCGGAACCGGAGGCGGCCCCGCCCGAACCTGCTCCCGAGCCGGAGCCGACACCGAAGCGGGAAGCCAAACCGCCGACGCCGAAACCGGCCCCGCGCGCAGAGCCTGTCCGGCGCGATTCGAAGGTGGCCGTCCAGCGCCCGAAGGTCCTCTACCGCCCCAACCTCCGCTTTCCGCAAGAGGCGCAGCGTCGCGGCATCGGCGGCAGCCTCGAACTCGCCGTTCACGTCAACAGCAACGGCCGTCCCGATCGCGTCCGCGTCACGCGCAGCTCCGGCCACCGGATCCTCGACAACGAGGCGATCGCCGCCGTCCGCGCCTGGCGCTTCGAACCTGCCAAAAACGCCGCCGGCAAGCCCCTGCCCTACGACATCAAGGTGCCGGTGAACTTCGGCTACCCGAGCGGACGCTGAGGCGCTGAGGCGGGAGCCGAGCTCGTATGGATCGAGGCAGAGCTCCGACGGGGCAGCCGTGGCATCGGCGTCCCGCCGATGTCCGCGCCGGGGGCGTCCCGCCTCCGCGCCGGCGCCAGCGCGGCTCAGTCTGCCCGTGGCATCGGCGTCCCGCCGATGTCCGTGCCGGGGGCGTCCCGCCTCCGCGCCGGAGCCGGCGCGGGCCAGTCTGCCCCGTCCTCGACGCTACCCCTCGGCGAGCGGTAGCCCGTGGGCTTCGGCCACCGCGGCGCAGGTCAAGCCGCCAGCTCGGACGTTGATGCCGGAGGCCAGCTCCGGCAGCTTCTCCACCGCGCCCTCAAGCCCGTGGTCCGCGAGCTGCTCGACGTAGCGGTGGGTCACGTTGGTCAAGGCCTGCGTCGCGGTGCGCGCGTACGCCCCCGGCATGTTGGCCACGCAGTAGTGGATCACCCCCTCCTCGACGTAGGTGGGATCGCCGTGCGTCGTCGGTCGCGAGGTCTCGGCGCAGCCACCCTGATCGACCGCGATGTCGACCAGCACGCTGCCCGGCTGCATCAGCTTCAACATCTCGCGGGTGATGAGCTTCGGCGCTTTGGCGCCGGGGACGAGCACCGCGCCGATGATCAGGTCGACGCGCGGCAGCTGCGACATCAGCGAATCCTGGCTCGAGTACAGCGTGTGCGCGGTCTGCATGGTGATGTCCAGGAAGCGCATCCGTTCGAGATCGACCTCGAGGATGGTGACGTCGGCGCCGATGCCGGTGGCGACCCGGGCCGCGTTGACGCCGGCCGTGCCGCCGCCGATGACGACCACCTTGCCGGGGAGCACCCCCGGGACGCCGCCGAGCAGGATCCCGCGGCCGCCGCGGTGCTTGGCGAGGTGGTAGGCGCCGACGATCACCGACATGCGGCCGGCGATCTCGCTCATCGGCTCGAGCAGCGGCAGGCGCCCGTTCAGCTCGATGGTCTCGTAGGCGATGGCGGTGCAACCGGTCGCCATGAGGTCTTCGGTCAGCCGCTTCGAAGCGGCGAGGTGGAGGTAGGTGAACAGCGTGTGCCGCGCTCCGAGCAAGGCGATCTCGGAGGGCTGCGGCTCCTTCACCTTGACGATCAGCTCCGCCTCCGCGAAGACCTCCGCGGCCGTGTCGACCAGCTCCGCGCCGGCGTCGGCGTACTCCTTGTCGAGATAGGACGCGCCGGCGCCGGCGCCTCGCTCGACGACCACCCGGTGGCCGTTCTTCACCAGCCCGTAGGCGGCGGAGGGAAGGACCGCGACCCGGTTCTCGCTCTCTTTGATCTCCTTCGGGACGCCGATGCTCGTGCTGCGCATACGCCATGATCAACCGGGCCGGCGGCCGCCGCAAGGCGCCGTCGGCACAGAAACCGCCCCCACTCCGAATGGCACCGAGTTTGATCCAAATCTTCAGCGGATTGAGTCGGAGAATGGCGATCGATGCTCGCTCAAGGAATCTTGGGCTGCTTCCCTGGCAATCGCGCACCGAAGTGCCCCGCCGAGTCGGGTTCGCAAGCGAGCCTAGGGAGCGATGGAGCGATGGAACAGCGAATGGCTCCGGAGACGCGGACCGCGGTGAGAGGCCCTTCGCGTTGCTCAGGGTGACAGCACCGCGGAGTTGAGGGCAGTCAGGGCGGTGTGGGGGGATGGGCACCAGCCCTTCCGAGGAAGTGTTGTGTCATCCTGACAAGCGCAGCGCCGGAAGGACCCCGCCATGAAACCAGCGGCCCGAGCCACCGGGGACGCTCCGGATGCCTGGACGGCTCCAAGCGAGCGGGCACCGGGACGCTGCCACCCGTCGATGACTATGCTTAACCAAGCGCCATTCCACCTAGCCCGGATCGATCACCACATCCGCAGGCGAGGTGCCGCCATTCGTTGAGGCTGAGTAGGCGGCGGCAGGGATCGGCGCTGCGGCTGGGTGAACACCCTGACCGAGCCGTTCCCAACGCCAACACCCTCAGCATCAACGAGGGCAAGCCGCAGCCCGGAGCTTGGTGATCGATCCGGGCTAGTGCCACTCCCCCTACTCCACCGTCAGCACCCCCTGCATCAACCGCCAGTGGCCGGGGAAGGTGCAGATGTAGGGGTATTGCCCGGGGGCGAGGGCCGGGAGCTGCAGGACCTCGGTATCGCCGGGGTCTAACAATTTGGTGGCGCTCAACACGTCGGAGCCGGCAGGGACGTAGCCCATCTCGATGGCCTTGGGGTTCGTGATCAGGGCGTCGGCGGCGGCGCCGAGTCGCTCGAGGCTGCCGGACTTGCCGAGCACGAAGTTGTGCTGCAGCAGGTCCGGGTTGGCCACCTCGATGGCGATCGGCTTGCCGGACTTCGCGGCGAGCGAGCCGGTGTTGAACTTGAGCCCCTCGATGGCGTGGATCTTCACGATCTGGTGTGTCTCGGCCAGCTTCGCCAGATCGACCTCGCCCTCGGCCACGACGACCTCGGGGGTCTCGATGAGCGACTTGAGGCGCGCGCCGAACTCGCTGGGGCGGGTGGCGATGTCGTTGAGCACCATCCCGAACTGCGCGGGGGTCGCGGTGTCGGCGAGGTTCATCGCCGCGACCGATTCGATGTCGCCGGCGACGGCGGCGGCGGCGCCGCTGAGCTGCACGAGTTCGACGTCGTCCCAGTAGGCCTTGCCGATCGCGTGCCCCCAGCCGCCGTAGAGGCAGTTGATGCTGATGGAGTCGGCGCCGCCGGTCTCGAAGCGCACGCTGATGCGCGTCCAGTCGGTGTCGCCCTTGATGGCCTCGGTGCGCGGCTGGCCGGGCAGGGCGTGGATGTTGAGCTGGGCGCCGCGGCCGCCGCCGCGCGTGCGCAAGCCCTCGGTCTTCACCCAGGCGCTCAGCTCGTAGCTGGCATCGCGGGCGACCGGCAGGTCGAAGTGCATGGAGCTGTCGGAGCCGTCGCGCGACTCGATCATCAGCGCGTGCCCCTCGCCGCCGCGGCCCGGGGTCACCGCCCGGTGTTCGGCGCGGCCGTTGTAGGTGCGCACGCGCCACCCCTTCGGCAGGCCGTTCTCGGCGACGGCCTCGAAACCGCCGTTTTCGATCAAGTTCTTCCGCTCCTCGACGGCCTCCTGCCCCGCGGGAGCGTCGGCGGCGGGGGCGGCGGCGAGCGCCGCGCGCAGGTAGCCGGCCGCGTGCCGAGCGGCGGCGAGCTTGAAGGCGTCGAGCAGCCAGCGGTCGTCCCCCAGCGCCGGGTCTTCGGCTTTGGAGAACAGCAGGCGGCCGATGCCCTCCGACGAAGGCATCTCGGCGAGCGCCAGCAGCGCGTCCTTGCGCACGCGGAGGTCGCTGTCCTTGAGGGCCTCCGCGGCGAGCAGGGCGAACTCCGCCTCGCGCGGGGCGACGGCCAAGGCGGCGCGGCGAGCGCCCGGGGAGGCGTTCGCCAGGCCGGCGTGCACGGCGTCGGCATCGACCGCGCCCAGCCCCTCCAGCGCCCACAGCGCGTGGATCGCGCCGCCGGCCACGCCGACCGCGTCGGGCTTCGACTCGGCGATGATCCGCTTCAGCGGCGCGGCGAAGGTCTCGGCGTCCTTGCTCTCGACGATCAGCCGCTGGGCGTGCGTGCGCCAGAGCTTGTTGTCGCTCTGCAAGGCGTCCAGCAGCACGGCGGGCTCCCCATTGGACAAATCGTAGCTCTCGCTCGGTTCGCCGCCCTCCGCGGTGAGGCGGTAGATCCGCGCGCGGGAGTAGTCGCGCAGCGGCGACTCGAAGGCGTTGCCGCGGCCGTTCCTGGCGTCGAAGCCGCCGCGCCCGCGGTTCGGCGTCGGGTTGTGCTGGACGAGGAAGCTGTACCAA
>JAUIGD010000459.1 GCA_030430255.1 Verrucomicrobiia bacterium | reverse complement strand
CGCTGCCCGCGTCACCGAGCCAGTTGCCGGCGTCGCCGATCGCGTCGCGGCCGCGCAGGGTGACGTCGCCCCACTCGCTGATGGAGTAGCGGTCGATGCCGGAGAGCACGGCACCGTCGGCGGCGGTGGTGGAGCCGGTGAGTGCGACCTGTCCGAGGGCGCCGACGTCGCCGGCCCAGAGGCCTCTGACGGAGTCGGCATCGGCCTCGACGAGCAGCTTGCCGGCGCCGGCGAGGTGGGCGCCGACGATGCTGGTGATCGTCCCGGCGCTCGGGCCGCCACCGCCGCCGCCGCCGGCCTCACCGGGTGCGGCTTCGCCGGTCGCGGGACCGAGGACGAGGACGTCGCCCGGCAGGGAGACGCAGACGAGGAAGGTGGCGACGGACTCGTTGCCGACCCAGTCGGTGGCGGTGCAGGTGACCACGGTGGTGCCCCAGTCGAAGACGGAGCCCGACTCCGGGACGCAGACCAAGGTCGGCTCGGGGTCGTGGTTGTCCGCGGCGCTGGCGTCGTAGAAGACCGCGACGCTGGTCTCCCCTGGCGGTGCGGTTTCGCGCACCGTCGGCGGGGTCGTGATGACTGGCGGGGTGAGGTCGGCGATGCCGGTGACCGGGATGAGGAACGGGTTCTCCATGTCGTCCGGGTCGTTGTGGGCGATGCTGATGTCGCCCGAGAGGACGGCGTCGGTGGAGGTGTCCATCTGCACGGTGAAGGTCATCGAGTCACCCTCGATGACGCTGGCCGGGAACGGCGAGGGGCCGACCAGGCTGTAGCCGGCCGGCATCACCGGCTCCATCAGCTCGAGCGGGTAGTCGTCCCAGTTGGCGACCGTGAAGTCGCGGGTGACGACCGCGCCGCCCGGATGGACGCCGAAGTCGACCGGCGCCGCCTGGCCGCTGGTGATCTCCGGATCGCCGGTGGTCGGGCCGTCGTAGGCGGCGATCTCCGCCGGGTTGACGGTGATCGTCTCGCTGGCGGCGAGCTGGCCGTTGACGCAGAGGGTGACGAGGTTGTCGCCGACCGGAAGTTCGATCGGGCACTCGACCGGCAGGGCGGTGAGGAACTCCACCTCGGCGATCTGCATGCTGCCGACGCCCGGCGAGGCGACCGTCGGGAAGATCAGGCGGTAGCTGGTGTAGTCCGCCGCGTTGGCGAAGGTGATCAACCGCTGCTGGAAGCGCGCGGTGAAGGCCGGCACGGCGCCCGAAGCGATCGGGTCCCAAGTCGTGCCGCCATCGTTGGAGCCTTCGAGCTCGTAGGTGGCCGGGTCGCGACCGGGCGTGTCGTTCGCCGAGGTCAGGCGCAGGCCGATGACGACGCTGGCGCCGCCCGATGGGGTCACCTCGAAGCCGGTATTGACCTCGTCGAAGTTGAGGTACTTCGTGTTCGGGTCGTTGTCGATCGCGAGGGGCGCCGCCTCACCGGCGGGGTGGCTCGCCGAACTCGGGACGACGGGATCGCCGGGGGCGGTGGCGTCGTCTGCGTCGGTGACGTCCTTGACGAAGAGGAGCGGGCCTCCGGATGTCTGATCGCCCGAGCCGAAGTAGGTGCTCGTGTGCGTGCGGAAGAAGTTGTCCGGGACGAGGTCGTCCACGTTGGCGACATCGCCGTTGGCGACCGGGAAGTTGTCGTTGGTGTCGTTGACGTCGGTGTAGAGCATACCGGCGTCTCCGCCGCCGCCCTCGGCGGCGATGAAGCGGAACGAAACCCACTCGCCGTCGTCGTATTTCGGGTCGCTGACGTCCAGTTGGACGATGGGGCTACCGCCGTTCGCGGAGCCATCAGCGCTCGTCCAACCGTTGTCGTCGACGAGCGCTTGGCCGTCGATGTTCAGGTAGGTGTAGTCATCGACGCCGTCCTTGAAGGCGACGGTGTCGATGTTGCCGTCCGGGCCGGGGTCACGGTCGCCGTCGCCGGGGATCCAGATCTCGCCGGTGTGGTCGACGAAGAAGTTCTCCTGGTTGCCGGTGAACTGGCCGGTGGCGGCGGTGAACTCGGCGGGGTAGCCGAAGGGAGCCGCGGGGCCGGACCAGTGGGGGTTGGCGATGTTGGCGATGCCGTCGGGCTTGCGGGAGTCGATCACCGCTTGGATGTCCGCGAGGTTGCCGGGGTTGCCGTTGAAGTAGATGTCGGCGCGCAGGCCGGGCACCCAGCTTTCGCCCTCGACAGCGATCGTCCAGCGATCGACGGGGGTGGGATCGCCGCCCGGGCCGATTTCGTCCGACGTGATGGTGCCGTTGAGGATGTTGCCATCACCGAGAAGGAGCGAACCGCCGATTTCCCCTGGGAAGTCGCCGAGGGCGTTGTCGAAGGTGCCGACGGAGAAGGCTTCGAACACGGCGGTGTTCACCTCCGGGTTGATGTTGTGCGACTGGTGGGCGAGGCCGACGTAGACGTCGCCGTTGTTGTCGCCGGTGGTCGGGTGGGCGAGCGTGCCGCTCCAGGCGCCGGGGGCGCCGGCGACATCGGGTGCCCAGCTGCTGTACCAAACGCCATCGTAGCGGTGGAGGGCGAGCCAGATCGGGGTGTCGCGGACGGAGCCGTTGGCGATGTTCGCCGCGCCGTTGCCATGTTCGACACGCGCCGTGCCGGCATTGATGGTGTCGCGCCACTGGAGCACGGTGGTCGGGTTGCCGCCGCCGCTCTTCCGGGTGTGGGCGGCGTAGGCCGCATTGGCTGCGGTCGGGTCCGTGGCGCGCGCCATGACTCCGGTGCGGCCCCACTCACCGGCGAGGATTTCGGCCGGGTCACCGGCGACGGAGACGGAGCGGACGATGGCGCTGAAGTCGCCGGATTGGACTTGGTCGGCGTCGTAGATGAACGAGCCGTGGTCGCTGTTGCTCCAGAAGTCGGTGCCGCCAGCGGTGATGGTGTATTGGTCAGCGGCGGGGTTGGTGAAGCCGCGGGGGGTGCCCGCTCCGCTGGTCGCGTTGGCGGTCGCGGCATTGCCGTATTCCGATAACGAGTCCAGGACTTCCCCGCGCACCGAGAACGAAGCGACGGCGGAAGCCGCCATCGCTGTCAGGATGGGTTTTTTCATGAGGGAGTTAGTTGTATTGGCTCGCTCAAGCCCGCCGGGAGATTTGGCCTACCCGGCCGAAACCTCGCATTCACCGGCGGAATCGAGCGAAGATGAACGTTGTGTTACCGATTTGTGGCAATTTTGACAAGTTTTTTTCTTTTTCATGGGAATGCCACTTTTCGCACGGCGCGGATGACCGCGATTTCATTGAAGAAACGGGGTGTTCCCAGCGTCTCATCTGATGAAACCGGCAGGTGCCGGAACCTCCCAATCCATCGAAATCCCAACATCACTATGAAAATTCGACAATTCTTCCTGACCATCGGCGCGATTTTTGGCTGCGCCGCTTTCCTCACTTCCTGTGGGCCGGCCGCCAAACGCGGTGCGGTGATCGGTGGCCTCGGTGGCGCCGCCGTGGGGACGATCATCGGCAACCAGTCTGGCCGTCCCCTCGAGGGTGCGGCGGTCGGGGGCGCGATCGGGGCCGGCGCTGGCAGTCTGCTCGGTGGCGCGCGCGACGATGAACGTCGCGCCTACCGCGGCGGCTACCAGGATCGCGGTTATGATCGCGGCCCCTACGGCGGCAGCGGCTACTACAACGACGGTCGCGGGCGCTACTAACTGAGGCGCTCGGCACCCCACTCCCTACTTCATTAAAACGTGAGGGCTGCCCCGGACGGGGCAGCCCTTCTTCGATTCGGCGGGGGACTTGCGTCGTCTCGCGCGTCGCCTCGCGTGGGTGATCAGGCGCGGATGGTTGGGGCGAGATCAGCGACGAGCCAGCGGGGGGCTTTGGGCAGATTGAAAAACGGTTCGCGCCGGAACGGGCAATTTCGACAGGCTCTAGCCCGGATCGATCACCACATCCGCAGGCGAGGCGCCGCTGATCGTTGATGCTGAGTAGGCGGCGGCAGGGATCGGCGAAGCGGCTGGGTAGACACCCTGCCCGAGCCGTTCCCAACGGCAACACCCTCAGCATCAACGAGCGCAAGCCGCAGCTCGGAGCCTGGTGATCGATCCGGGCTAGGGCGATGGCGCTTGGTTGTGTGGTGGCGCATCGCGATGCCGAGCCTTCTCCCGCCCCTGCCGGGGCGGATCGCTACCTTCCCGGTTCCCCGGAGTTCCGCTGGCGCTCCACTCCGCGCTACTCTCTTTCGTGCCTCCGGCACTTCCCTTTCACCAAGCGCCATTCGGGCTAGCGCGAATGGCGCTTGGGTGTGTTTGAATGCGCCTCGCAGCGCCATTTTTTTTGAGGGGGGAAGAAGTGCCGGCTGCGCCGGGATCGGGCCGCCGCTCAGCGGATCGTTTCACCGCATGCTGCGTTGCGGCTCGGCCGTGGGTGTTCACCCGCTGCCTCGCCCCGCCTTGTCTGCGGCAAAAACCTCTCGCTGGGGCACTCGCGATTCGTTTTCAAACAAGCCCTCCTTTAAGCCGAATCTCCGGCGGATTGAGTCGGAAATTGGAAGAGATGCTCGCTGCGAGAGACCCTGGCTGCTGCCGTTTCAAGCGTGCACTGAAGTGCCCCGCCGAGGCGAGTTCGCAAGCTAGGAGCCTGTCGGACTTTGACCCTCCCGCCGACGTGGTCGAGGTGTTGCGATGGCCATCCGCTTCGTCCCCGTCGACCGGGACACCCCGCTCCTGATGCCGCCCGACCT
>JAUIGD010000039.1 GCA_030430255.1 Verrucomicrobiia bacterium | reverse complement strand
AACAAGATCGCACTGCCGGCGATGGCGCCGAGGTAGGGGATGAAGTTGAGCGCCGCGGCCAGCACGCCCCAGAGGAGCGGGTTCGGCATGCCGAGCGCATACATCGCGACGCCGACCACGCAGCCGAGGGCGGCGTTGATCGCGGTGATGGTGAAGAGGTAGCCCGAGACGTCGGCCGTGACATCGTCGAGCCACTCTTCGGCGCCCTCGATCTCGGCGATGCGGCGGATCATGGCGTCGCCGAAGGCGAGGAAGAAGAAGGTCAGGGCGAGCGTCACCAAGGTGTTGACGGCGATGTTTTGGACCACCTTGTAGATCGCGCCGACCGCCTGACCGGAGTCGCTCAGCGTGACTTTCACCGGCGGCGGCTCGGCGTCCTCGGCCGCCGCCGTGTCCCCGGTCTCGCCTCCCGGTTCGGCGCCGTCGGTGTCCCGTCCGGCGAGGGTGTCATCGCGGGCGTCTTCGCCGGAGGGGCCGCCCTCGAGTCCCCGGGGTCCAGGCCGGTCCTGCGCGGACTTCGCCTCGGCCATCTGGCTGACGTTTTCGGCGACCTCGCTGATCCCCTCGTGGATCGTGCTGACCGGTTCGAAGATCGCCTGGAGCCGCTCGGCGACGCTCTTGTCCCGAAGTTTGGCCATGTAGTCGGAAGCCGGCGCCGCGAGGGTGGCTACCCCTGCGCCGAAGAGCGCGAGCACTCCGGCGACGGCGAGCAGGGCGGCGGCGACCGCTGGCAGGCGCAAGCGGCGGCAGAGGGAGCGGTGCACCGGTTTCAATACCAGTGTGAGCAGCACCGCGAGGATGACCGGCAGGAGGACGGGGCGGGCGAGGTAGATCGTGTAGGCGCAGGCGAGGCTGAACAGGCCGACGGCCGCCACCGCGATGGTGCCCGTGCGCTCGGGCGGCGTGGGGCGACGGGGAGGGGAGGGGCGCTGGGGGGCCATGGGAGTGGGAAGCAGAGAACCCCGCCGGGGTATGCCCGGCGGGGCGCCCGCGCTGCGGGCCGGGTTTCAGCGGCGGGAGGAGAGGTCTGCCTGCCGATGGCGGACGCTGCCGTTCGCAGGTGGTTGGTGATCGCTTCTTCGGGTGGTTCAGGCCGGGGGTTAGCCCGGATCGATCACCACATTCGCAGGCGAGGCGCTGCCATTCGCTGACGCTGAGTCGGCGGCGGCAGGGATCGGCGAAGCGGCTGGGTAGACACCCTGCCCGAGCCGATCACCACGCCAACACCCTCAGCGTCAACGAGGGCGAGCCGCAGCCCGGAGCTCGGTGATCGATTCGGGTTAGGCGGTCGCGCCGGCCATCGCCTTCCGCGTCGAGCGGCGGGCGTCGTCGAGCGCATTGCGGACGGCTTCGTCGGCGTTGGCGAGGGCGTCGCGAGCCGCTTCGAGCGCCTCGTTGCCGGTCGCTTTGACCTCGCCTGCGATCTCGTCGCTGGCGGGTCCGAACCACCTGTCCTCGTGTCGGCTGCGGGGGAGCAGGACGCCGGCGAGCACGCCGAGGGCGAGCGCTGAGGCGCCGGTGGCGAGCGGGTGGCCTTCGACGAAGCGCCGCAGCGCGCCGGTCTCGTCGGCGGGTCGGCCCGCCGCGTCGCGGACGCGGTCCACCGCCTCGCCCGCGGTGTGTTTGGCGCCCTCCAGCGCCGCCGAGGCTCGCTCCTTCGCGTGTTGGACGGCTTCCGCCGCCGAGCGCTTCACGGCCGCGGCCGCGTCGCCGACCTGTTCGCCGACCGTCGGGCGTGCCGGCTCGCTCCTCCGCGAGGAGGCGAGCGCCCAGGCGAGCCCCGCTCCGGCGATCGAGTAGGGGATCGGGTTCGCCTTCACGGTCTCGGCGACATCCGCGGCGGTCTGTTTCAGTTCCGGCAGCGCATCGCGGATCTCCGAGGCGGTGTTCTTCCAATGGTCGATGGTGTTGGTCATGGCTTGGGTGGGTGGGTGTGGGTGAGCGGGGTCGGGAAGGGAGGTGGGGTGTCTGGGCCTTCAGCGCAGCGCCGACTTCAGCTCGGCGATGTCGTGGCGGAGGCTGCGTAGCGAAGCGGCCGGGACGAGCCCTCGTTTCGGCATCTCCCTGCTGGCCTTCATGGCCGCGGCGCCCGCCGCCGCGGCGGTGGTCGCGCCGACGATCAAGAGGCCCCAGGCCAGGGCCGGGGCGAAGGCGGCGCCCAAGGCGGCGGCCACGAAGAGGCCGAGCGCGATCAGGGCGACAATCAAACCGGCGAGCGCCGCGGCGGCGCTGGCGGCGATGATGGCCGTCGCTCTGCCGGCGCGGGAGGCCCGGCTTTTCAATTCGGCTTTGGCCAGTGCGGCCTCCTCCTTGACGAGATCGAGACAGTCGTCCTTGAGGTCGCCGATGAGGTCGCCGAGGGTCCTGCGGCGCCTGCTGGGCATCTCGTCTGTGGGGAAGGGGATCGGGGCGGATTTGGCGATGTCGTGCATGGTTGGTTCCGGTTGAGTTTCTTAGGACCTGTTAGGAGGGGTCGGACGCTTTGATAAAGCGGCCCGCGAGCAGCCCGGCGGCGAAAGCGGCACCGAGGGAGACGGCGGGGTGGCGGGCGATCGAGTCCGCGAGATCGTCGGCCCACTCTTCGGGGGAGTGGTCGCGGACGGCGTCCGACATGCCCGCGACGCCGTCGGCGAGTTTCTCGATGGGTTTGGCGAACGATCCCTGTTCGCCGAGCTTGAGGCTGTCGGCGAGATCGCGGGCGCTGGCTTCGCAGGCCTGGAGCTTTTCGGCGACGAGCTGTTGGCGGTCTTCGAGGATGTCCTTGCCGCCCTCGCGCACCTTATCGCCGAGGCGGCGGACGGTGTGCTGGAGGCGATGGAGGACGGCGTGGACCGGGCTGTCGTCGGCGGCGTGTTCGCCGTTGAGGGGGGGCGTCGGGCGGCGGTTGAAGAGGAAGGCATTCATGGCAGCTCCTTCGGAGCAGCGCCGGTGCCAAGGCTGTTTGTATTTCTGTAACCTGTTGATGGTGAGTGTTTAGAGTGGTGAGGACGCTTGTTGAGCCCGGGGGGCTTTGCGCCTCGCTCCCTGCAAAGTGCAAGGCCGGGCCGTGCGGAATCAAAGCTGGCTGCGGAAGACCTGGGCGAGCGCATCGGTGACTTTCTGCTTCCACGGGCGGGCGCGCCATGTGGAGAGGGTCACTTCGCTGGAGCGCTGGAGGTCGGCGTCGAAGGCGTCGAGGTTTTCGCGCGCGAAGGCCGGCGAGTGGACGATCGCGTTGAGTTCCTCATTGAGCATGCAGGAGCGGGAGTCGAAGTTGGCGGAGCCGAGCACGGTGCGCTTGCCGTCGATCACCAAACACTTCACGTGGAAGAGGGTGGGCTGGTATTCGAACAGGCGGACGCCCGCTCCCAACAGGCGCCCCCAGTGGTGGCGGGACGCCCGCCTGACGACCTTGAAGTCGATCTTCGGGCCACAGACGAGGACGGTGACCGCGACGCCCCGAGCACGGGCGGCGAGCAGGGCGTCGATCAGCCGCTCGCCGGGCATGAAGTAGGCGGTGGCGAGGTGGATCTCCCGCGTGGCACCCGCGATCGACTCGAGGAAAAGGCGGTGGATCGCCTCGCCGCCCCGTGCGGGCGAGGCGGTGACGATCTCGATCCCGGCGCCTCCGGGCTGTCGGCGGGCGGCCGTCTGGTCGGTGTGCGGCCAGTTGAGATCGAACGCGCGCTGGATCGCCGCGACGGCGGGACCGGTGAACCGATAGTGGTTGTCGCGCCAGTGGTCTGCGTCCTGGGCATCGCCCGTCCACTCATCGGCGATGCCGACGCCACCGGTGAACGCCACCTCGCCATCGACGACGAGGATCTTCCGGTGGGTTCGGTTGTTGAACCGCCGGAGGTGGTAGAAGCGAAGCGGGCGGAACAGCTCGACCTCGACCCCCGCCGCCGTCATCAGCGCGACGAGTTCCTCCTCCATCCGCAGCGAGCCATACCAGTCGAGGAGGACGCGGACCTCGACCCCGGCGGCGGCGCGCCCGGCGAGCGCCTCGGCGAACTCTCGCGAGATGGCGCCCTGCCAGTAGACGTAGGTTTCGAAGCAGATGCTGTGTTGCGCACCGCGCACGGCCTCGAGCATGGCGGGGAAGATCTCGTCGCCGTTGCGCAGCAGCCGGACGGGGTTCCCGCCGCCGCGTGCTGCGGCGTCCGGGGTGCTGTCGGGGCGGGTGGGGGTGATGTCGTTCATGACTGTGTTCTTCTGTGGGTGTCCGCGGCCGCCTCCTCGATCGCCCGCCGGTCGCAGTCGGCGCCGGCCGCGGCGGCGCCCTGTTCGCGGACGAGTTCCGCGTAGGCGAGGACCTGGTCGCGGCGGGTGCCGGCCGGGGTCTGCCGCGCCAAGTCCGAGAGGACGTCCAGTAGGCGGACGGCGATGTCGGTGCGGCCGCCGGCCGCTTGGCGGATCTGGTGGAAGGCGGCCTCCAGCAGATCGGTGAAGGCGAGGGGGGGGAGGCTCAGCCGCAGGTTGCCGTCGGGGTCGGCGAAGCGGTGGTCGGGGAAGGTCCGGCCGCCGACTTTCGAGAGCGCCGCGCCGAGGAAGTCGATGCAGTTCATCGCCGTGAAAGGGTCGTTGATCCCCGGCGAGAGCGCGCGCAGCGCGACTTCGACCAGTTGCCGGAGGCAGAACTCGAAGTCTTGTTCGGCGGTGCGGATCGGGCCGATCAGGACCCGCCTGGCGAGCGCGTCCCGCGCGGGTTCCGGGGGCGGTCCGGCCGCGGCGCGCACCGCGAGCAGCGGCGCCCCCTCGGGCACGAACTGCCCCGGCCGGCGCAGCAGTCGGCAGGAGATGTCCTCCGCGGCACCGTCGGCGACCAAGCCCTCGCGGTCGACCGCCTGCACATAGCCTGAGCGCGGGGCGCCGATCTCATGTTCGCCGTCGAGTTCCTCCCACCGTTCGGCCTCGTCTTGTCCGGCGTCGTTCGCGCCCTCCGCCCCCTCCGCTCCCCCGTCCGAGGCCCGCTCCGGGAAGCGGCGCTCCACCGCCTCATCGAGTTCGGCGAAGACGCGGGCGACGATGTTGTCCGCCTGCAGGGAGGTGGCGATGTGGTGGACGAAGGCGATGAACATCGCCAAGCTGCCGAGCGTCGCGACGAAGGCCGCGAGCGCTGCGATGTGGGGGACGAACGCTCCGTCGTCGCCCCCGCGCACCGCGCGGAGGACGATGAGGCAGTAGACGAAGGTGCCCAGCAGCACCGCGAGCGTGACCTGGTTGGTCACCGAGCGGATGAAGTTGCGCAGCAGCCGCCCGCCGAACTGGCTGGAGGCCAAAGTCAGGGCGACGAGGGTGGATGAGAAGGCGATGCCGGCCAGCGTGAGCACGGAGGTCGCGGCGGTGGAGAGCAGCGCCCGCACGCCGTCGGGGGAGACCTCGCGCAGGCTAGGAAGCCAGGCTTCGATGCGCGGGGCGGCGGAGCGGTCCAACCCGAGCAGGGCGTAGGCGAGCAGCGCGGCGCCGGCGACGCCGAGGGCCGGGGCGAACCAGAAGCTGGTGCGCAGCCGGGCCCACAGGTGGAGTAGCCAAGTCCTCATGCGTCCTCGGCTGGGGTGCCCTTCGCTGCGGCCCGGTCGAGTTGGGCGAGGCGATCGGCGAGCCGTTGCCAGGCGAGGTGCATGCCGCTCTCGATGTCGGGGGCGGCCGGGTCGGTGGCGGCGCGCAGCTGCCGCACCTGGTAGCGCAGCGCCGCCTCCTGCCGCCGCAGCGCCTCCACGCCACCCGGAGGGCATCGGCCGCCTTCCTCGAGGGCGCTGATCGAGGCGGCGGCGCTGTCGAGCCGCTCGTGGAATTCCGCAGCGATTTCCCGGCGCCGCTGCGAGGCGCTCTCGTCGGTAGGCGTGGCGTGCATCTGCATGCCGCCTCTACTCGCTCGAAGTGTGCCAGCGGCTTCGGGGCGCGGCGCCGCCGGAATTCGCCTCGCTTCCGCCGCCGGGTGGCGATCGGCCCTTGCAGGGCGCAATGCCAACTTGCGGTGCGACCTTGCAGATTGCCCGGCCGCCGCCGCGCGGGGGCTTGATTTGTAGGGGTTGGGGGCTGGTACGCCGGATGCGCTAGAGGGGAGCCGCTATGAAAGACATCGAAATGCTCCCCATGAATATCGGCCTCGACGAGGAAGTGCGAGAGAAGGTGTGCGCGACGCTCGCCGGCGTGCTCGCCAACCAGCACGTCCTCTACATCAAGAAGCGCAACTACCACTGGAACTTGGTCGGCGAGCGCTTCCACACGCTGCACGAGTTCTACGAGGCGCAGTACACCCAGATCGAGAAGGCCATCGACGAGACCGCCGAGCGCATCCGCCAGCTGGGCGGCGTCGCCCCCGGCTCGATGGCGGAGTTCCTCGAAGCCGCCACGCTCGAGGAAGTCAAAGGGGGACTCATCCACGGCGAGGACTCCATCAAGGCGCTGGTCAACGACCACGACGTCGTCATCAAAGGTCTGCGCACCGCGGTGGCGGAAGTCGAGTCGCAGGGCGACGCCGGAACCGCTGACTTCCTCACGGCGCTCATGCAGTCGCACGAGCAGATGGGGTGGATGTTGCGCAGCTTCCTCCGCTGACCCGCGCCACCCCACGCGCCGACGCGAAATCGCAACCCGAACACGAACCCACCAACGACATGACCAACCAGATGACATCCCCGATCGTCACCGAGACGAAGACACCTGAGCCCGACCATACCGTCAGCACCTGCAACGCGCTGCTGCGCGGCGAGCTCTCCGCGGTCGAGACCTATAGCCAGGCGATCGACAAGTTCAGCGACCAACCGGAAGTGGAGGTGCTCGAGCGGATCCGCGCCGAGCACGAGGCCAACGCCGCCCTGCTCGCCGCGAGCGTCGAGCGCCTCGGCGGCGAGGCCGAGTCCGGCTCCGGGGCTTGGGGCACCTTCGCCCAAGCCGTGCAGGGCGCCGCCAACCTGTTCGGCGAGGGCTCGGCCATCGGCAGCCTGAAGAGCGGCGAGCAGTGGGGGCTGGGCCAGTACGAGGCCGCCGCCGACGACGGCGCGGTCGCCCCCGCCACCCGCGCGCTCATCCGCGACCAGTTCATGCCGCACACCCGCGAGCACATCGCCACCCTCGACGCGCTGGGCGCCGTCGTCTGAGGCGCGCCGCGCGGATCAACCCGACCGACCAAGCTCGGATTGCGGGGCGGCAGCTTCACGGTTAACGCTGCCGCCCCGCCCCCGCCCCCGCCCATGGACATCCTGATCGTCGACGACGACCCCACCGTACGCTCCTCCACCCTGATCGCGGTGGAGGCGGAAGGGCACTATGGGGAGTGGTCCGAGAACGGTGCCGACGCCCTCGCCCGGCTGCGGGACGACCACTTCGACCTCGTGCTCCTCGACCTGCAGCTCGGCGAGGAGAACGGCCTCGACGTGCTCAGCGAGATCCGCAAAAAGTTCCCCAAGGTCGCGGTGGTGATGTTCACGGCGCACGCCAGCATCAAGACCGCGGTCGAGGCGACCCAGCGCGGGGCGCTCGACTACCTCCAGAAGCCTTTCGCGCCGGACGACTTGCGACGGGTGCTCACCGTCGGGCAGAAGTTCTCCAAGATGGAGCGCCGGATCGAGACCCTCGAGGTGGCGGTCGCCGACGCCGCCTCCGGCAGCCCCAGCTGCGAGTTCGAGTCGCGCGACCCCGCCATGAAGGAGGTGTTCGACATCCTGTTCCGCGCCGCCGGGACGCCGGCGACGGTGTTGATCCTGGGCGAGAGCGGCACCGGCAAGAGCGTCGTGGCGCGCGCCGTGCACCAGCGCAGCGCCGTCGCCGCCAAACCCTTCGTCACCGTCAGCTGCCCCAGCCTTTCGAAGGAGTTGCTCGAGAGCGAGCTGTTCGGCCACGTGAAGGGCTCGTTCACCGGCGCGGTCAAGGATCAGTGGGGCAAGGTGAAGGCCGCCGAAGGGGGCACGCTGTTCCTCGACGAGATCGGCGAGCTGCCCATGGAGATCCAGCCGAAGCTCCTGCGCCTGTGGCAGGAGCGCGAATACGAGCGCCTCGGCGAGAACAAGTCGCGCCCCGCCGAGGTGCGGGTGATCGCCGCCACCAACCGCGACCTGAAGGCGCAGGTCGAGGCCGGGGAGTTCCGGGAGGATCTGTTCTACCGCCTGAACGTGATCGCGGTGGAGATGCCGCCGCTGCGCGCGCGGCCGTCCGACCTCGAGCACTTCGCCGAATCGTACCTCGAGTTCTTCGCCGGTCAGCTCGGTCGCCCGATCACCGGTTTCAGCGAGGAGGCGATGGCCGCGGTCCGCGCCTACCCTTGGCCGGGCAACCTCCGCGAGCTGAAGAACGTGGTCGAGCGGGCGGCCATCCTCACCCGCGAGAGGACGATCTCGACCACCGACCTGCCGCCGGGTGTGCTTTCGCCCGAGGGTGGTGAGGTCGCGGCGCCGGCGGGCGGTAGCCTCGGTGCCCGGGTCAGTTTGGAGGAGGTGGAGCGCGAGCACATCCGCCGCGTGGTGGCGGGGTCGGACAGCTTGAGCGAGGCCGCCGAGGTGCTGGGTATCGACCAGGCGACCCTCTACCGGAAGCGCAAGAAGTACGGGATGGAATGAGCGGGGGCGGCGATTGCAAAGATCGCGGCAGTTTGGAATGGCTGCAGCGAGGAATTTTTCCCGCCGCTGGCGTATCGGATAGGTGATGAGAAGAGGTTCCCTCCGTCTCGGGCAGATGTTCGGCGTCGGCGTGTATGTCCACTGGACCTTCGCGCTGCTGGTCGGCTACGTCCTGTTGGTTTCACCGGCGAGCCTCGCGCTGGTGTTCGCGGCCTTCGGGTGTGTGTTGCTGCACGAGTTCGGACACGTCCTGGCGGCGCGGCGCTACGGGATCGGCACGCACGATGTCACGATGCTGCCGATCGGGGGTGTCGCCCGCCTCGAGCGCCTTCCGGACGACCCGCGGCAGGAGCTGGTGGTCGCCCTCGCGGGGCCGGCGGTCAACGTCGCCATCGCCGCGCTGTTGTCGCTGGTCTTCTTCGTCGCCTTCGGCATTCTCCCCGGGTTTGGCGCGGCGGTCCCCGGTGGTGCCGCTCTGACCCTCATGCAGTTGATCGCTGTGAACCTGGTGCTGGTGATCTTCAACTTGCTCCCCGCCTTCCCGATGGATGGCGGGCGGGTATTCCGTGCGCTGCTGGCGCTCAGGAAGGGGATGCTGCCGGCCACCGAAATCGCGGTGAAAGTGGGCAAGTTCTGTGCCCTGCTGATGGCGGTCGCCGCCTTCTTCTGGAATCCGTTCCTGCTGCTGATCGCCGGGTTCGTGGTCCTCGCCGGGCAGGCGGAGCTGATGCACACCCGGGCGCGCTTCGCCCCGCCGCCGGCGAATTCGGTGGAGGAGTTCCTGCGCCGGGCGATGGGCGCCTTCGCGGTGCGGGACGGTTTCGTCTATCGCGAGGGCTCCCCCGGGGGCGGCGGCACCGAGGAAGGGCGTCGCGAGCCGAAACCGGTGCGCGGCCGCGTGGTGGATTGACGGGAGGCTTTGACTTGGTTTGCGCGGCGAGCGCGCCGAGGATCTGTCCATGTCGCCGTCGCCCGAACCCCAGCCCGAGCCGTCTCCACCCGGGCGGCGCCGTGGCAGGGGGGTGGCCTTGTGGTCGATTTGGGCCGCGTCGGTGGCGGCCTGTGGCCTCGCCCTGCTCGGCGGGGCCGCCTGGTGGGCGTGGGCGCATCCGGGGCAGGCGGCGCGGTTGGGGATCGGGCTGGCACAGCTGCCGGGCGAGGTGCGGGTCGGAGAGGTCGACCTCGGCACGCCGGGTGAGGTGGTGCTGCGGCAGGTCGAGATCGATGGCGGGCGCCTGGAGGTCTTGCGCCTGACCTATTCCGGCGACGGGCTCGGCGCCTTGGCCGAAGGCCGTGTCGAGCGGTTGGAGATCGACGGGGGGGCGCTGCTCGTCGACGACGCCCTCATCGCCCGCTGGGCGGGGGGCGGGGAGGTGGTCCGCGAGGGGGTGGACCCGGCGCCCGGGGGGCGGTCGGGCGCGGCCGGATCGGGAGCCGCCGGCGGGGCGCCGGAGTGGCTGGAGCGATTGGTGCCCGCCGAGATCGTGGTGCGCGATTTCGCGGTGGCGGCAGACCTGAAGGGCGTCCCCAAGGTTTCGACGCGCTTGGGGTCGCTGGTCGTCCGCGGTGTTGGGGAGATGCTTTTCGCTGGTGGTCCGGCGGAGGCGGAGGTCGACTTGGCCGGGGGTGCCTACCTCGTGCGCGGGGCGGCGGCGCTGGAGCCGGTGCGGTTCGGCTCGGCGCGGGCGACGGTCGCCGCCGCGCCCGGCCTCGGGCGGATCGAGGTGCGCGGCGCGCAGATCGACGGCTTGCAGATGGACCTCAGCCGCGAGGGCTTGGCCGAGTTCCTCGACGCGCCCCCGGCGGAAGGCGGCGGTGGCGAGATCCCCGAGATCGCCATCGCCTCGTTGACGATCAACGACGCGAAGTTCGGTCTGCGCCGGCTGGAGCAGCTGTACAACATCGAGATTGCGGCCGAGGTCGATACGGAGCTGCGCGACTTGACCTTCGCCGACGGTTCGTTGCGCTCGGCGCGCGACCAGGCGCTGGTGTTGCGCGACCTCGAGGTCGCCGCGCCGGGCGCCGGGCGAACGCCCCTGTTGCGGGTCGAGAAGGTCGAGGTCGCCGCGCAGCCAGAGGCCCTCCTCGAGCGCACCGAACTCTCGAGGCTGCGCTTGGTCGGGCTGCAGGTGGATGTCTCCAAAACATCGCTAGGGGACTTCCTCGGCGAGGGCGGGAAGCTGGCGCCGGAGCTGGCCGGCGATGGGGGAGGGGGTGCGGGGCCGGTGGCAGGGGCCGGTGCGGCGGCGCGGGCGGCGGTCGTCGTGCGCGACCTGCGTGTCGAGCGCGGTTCGCTGGCCTTCGACCCCGCGGGCTGGGCGGGCTTGGAGGGCATCCCGGCAGGGGTGGCTCAGCTGGAGGTGCGCACCGAGGGGGAGGCGGAGGGGGGCGACGTCCGCTACGGCCTGGAGTTGACCGAGGTCGAGGTCCGCGAGACCGCCGGGGCCTCCAAGGCGTTCGCCAGCGGGGCCAGCGTGCGCGCCGATTTCCGCGCCCTCGGCCTGCAGCGCGACGGGCTCATCGACCGGGTGGGCCTGCGCGGGGTGCGCGCCGAGGTCGGCGAGGCGGTGGCGCGGCTGGCGGAGCGGGCGACGGCAGCGGCGGGCGGCGCCGCGGCGCCCTCCGAGGTGGAGGCGCCGGAGGCGGACGGGGCGGCCACGGACGGCGGAGGCCCCGCCGGTGCGGCCGGCGGCGACGGCGCCGGAGACTCCGCATTGATCGTCGCCGAACTGGAGATCGAGGACACCGTGATCGCCCTGCGCGACCTGGTGCCGACGGCGCTGCCGTACTTGGCGATCAGCTTGAACACCGAGCTGAAGGACGTGCCGCTGATCGGGCGTTCGCGTTCCGACGAGACCGAGCAGCGCATCGAGCTGAAGGGCATCCGCCTGGCTTCGCCCTACTCCACGCTGCAGGACGTCGCCGAGCTGAAGACGGTGTGGATCTACTTCACCATCTCCGGCCTGTTCCGCAACGAGATCAGCCGCATCGAGATCGTCAGCCCCGACCTCTACGTCGGCCAGCCCTTGTTCTGGTATATCGACTATGCGCGCAAGTATGCGGCCGGGGAGCCGCTGCCCGGGGAGCCGGTGGCCGCCGGGCCGGAGGGGGAGACCGGGGAGCCTGGCGAGGGCGGCGCGGAGCCGGACGAATTCGTCGAGGGCCTGCGCTCCTTCGACCTCGCGGGCTGGAAGGTCGGGTCGGTGGAGGCGAACGCCGGGCGGATCATCATCGCGCCGAAGGGCTCGCCCATCGGCATCGTGCCGTTCCCGTTCAGCGCCAAGACGGATTTCAAGGAGGGCGCCATCGCCCTGGACGTGAAGGTGCCGAAGGGCGACTATGCGTTCGAGGAACTGGAGCTGGAGTTCCTCGACATGGAGGGGCAGGCCTTCGTCAACTACCCCGTTCCGACCGAGGACAACAACTTCGTCCAGACCTTCAAGGCGCCGCGGGTCAAGTACCAGCAGTTCGACGCCGCCGAAGTTTGGCTCAGCGTGACCTACGATCGCAACGGCGTCTACGGGAAGCTCGGGGGCGAGGCCTACGGAGGCTACGTCGAGGGCGGCTTCAACCTCTACATCGAGGAACCGTATCGCTGGGAGGTGTGGCTGAGCGGCACCGGGTTCGACCTCGGCCCCTTCACCGACGTGCTGGCACCCTCGCAGTTCCGCATGGACGGCGTCGTCGACGGCAAGCTCGTCGCCGAGGGGCACGAGATGCACATCGACAGCGCCGAGGCGGAGCTCGCGACCCGCGGCGGCGGCACGATGCATGTGATCAAGCTCGACGATCTCAAAGAGGCGCTGCCCGCCGAATGGGAGCCCGTGTGGAGGGCGGTCGCCGAGGCGGGGATCGACGCCTTCCGCGACTACCCCTTCGCGAGTGGCGAGGCGGTGGCGAACTACGAGGGCGACATCGCCAAACTGCACGTCCTGTTCGACGGGGACGCCGGCAAGCGCGAGCTCGACCTGCGGCTGTTCGACCGTCGTGCGCCGGCGGAGTGACGCGGCCCCGGCGGGTGTCGCTTTGCCCCTTGTCGGGTCGTCGGATCCCCGCTTAGCTTGCGCGATGCCCCGACGCCCGAGCGACCCCTGCCCACGCCGCGCCGCCGCTGCGATGCGTGCGCTCGGGTGGGCGGCCGCCTGCGCCCTGTGCGCCGCCGGCTGCCAAGCCTTCCAGGTGAATGTCGGCACCGACGAGCCGATCAAGCTCGACCCGATCAAAGTCGACCTGACGATGCGGGTGGACACCTACATCTACGACGGCAAATCGGACGAAGAACAGAAGCAGGAAGCCGCCAACCGCGAGGACGCGACCAAGCGCATCTACGATCGCATGGCGGAGGTGCAGGAACTGAAGAACAACCGCCTCGTCGGCGAGAACCACCTCGGTTTGCTCAGCATCCGCAACCTGCCGGCCGGCGACTATGGCGAGTACGTTCAGCGCACGGTCGATGCCGAGAACGCCGACCGCGCGTTCCTGATGACCGACATCTCCAACCGCAGCGACGATTCGCTCGCCGCGGTGCGCCGCGACCAGTGGCAGAAGCGCGTGGCCGCCAGCTTCGAGGGCGAATGGATCGAGGAGGAGGCCGATTCGCCGGGCACCTACCGCTGGGTCGCGAAGGAGGGCTGAGTCTTCCCGTCTCGGCGAAGGCAACTCGCGTTGTTTCCCATCGAAGCGGAGGGGCGCTGCGGATGGGGTGATCGACCCCGGTTTTGCGTCCCCCGCCACCTGAAATCAGCGATTGCGCATTCTGTTGAAATAACTGAGACTGAGTCTCGTTCTCTATTGAGCCATGGCCAAAACACTTTGCGACTGGTCCCGAAAGGACATTGCCAAACGCGCCGACCTGCTGGCCGGAATTCTCGCCGACCCGAGTTTCGTCTGCGCCAAGTGCGCCCGCTGCGCCAACAGCAAGAAGGCGCTCTGCAGCCCCAGGAAGCTCGCTTTCGCTGAAACGCTCCCCTTCGACCCCGCCGCGAAGAAGAAGTCGCCGGCCGCATAGGTCATCGAATCGCGAAGGGGGGGCTGCCGCAGGAGTTCCCGGCGCAGGCCGTTCGGGATGGGGCGGTCGCCCACACGGTTGACGCCCCACCCTGCGCGGGACAGGCTCGCTCCGTGCCAAAGTCCTACCTCGAGCGAAAAGAAGCCTGGGCCGCGAAGATGCGCTCCAGAGGGGAGGGTTCGCGCGCTGAGCGGGCGGAGGGTCGCTTGCCCCCTGGGCAACACACGGTGGAGAAGCTGCCGGTGCTCGACCTCGGCATTCACCCAGAGATTGCGCGAGACGATTGGCGGCTGGAGGTGGGCGGCTTGGTCGAGGAGGAAGTGGAGCTCGATTGGGCGGCCATGTCGGCCTTTCCGCAGACCGAGGACGTGAGCGATTTCCACTGCGTGACGACCTGGTCGCGCTACGACTGCCGCTGGGGTGGGGTGGCCTTCGGCGAGCTGCTCGACCGGGTGCGGCCGGCCGACGGGGCGCGCTTCGTCCTGTTCACCTCCTTCGACGGCTACACGACGAACCTCGCGCTCGACGCCCTGCTCGCGCCAGGCGCGCTCTTGGCCACCTCGCTCGACGGCGAGCCCTTGCCGGTGCGCTACGGCGGTCCGGTGCGGGCGCTGATCCCGCAGCTCTACGCGTGGAAGAGCGCCAAGTTCCTCAAGCGCATCGACTTTCTCGCCGAGCAGGAGTTGGGGTATTGGGAGAAGCGCGGCTACTCCGACACGGCCGACCCGTGGCTGGAGGAGCGTTTCCGCGGCGCGGAGGTGCCGGGCTGGCGGGATTGAGCGGCCCTGCGCGGCGGGGCCGGCGCCGGCGCCGCGCACCGGGGTGACCTGGAGCGCGTCGAAGCGCTCGCCGGTGTCTTCCTCGGTGCCGAGGCCGATGGAGATCGCCCCTTCTCGGAGGGGGCCAACGCGGGCTCGGGGTGTGCTCGAAGGCGATGGGGCGCCCGCCCGAGTGGTTGCTCGCGAAGTGCCGGAAAGGGGTCGCTGCGAAGTGCTTGCGGGACCCCGAGGTCATGCCTGGGAAGGTTGCTCTGGGAGCGGCGCGTGCATCCCGCCCGCTGCCGCCCCTTGACAATTGACCCGCCCCCCCGGACTCCCTACCCATGGCCAAACAACCGACCATCCTCATCATCCGCGACGGCTGGGGCATCAACCCCGACGGGCGCGATGGCGCCGAGCGCAACGGCGACGCCACCCTGCTCGCCGCGACACCTTTCCACGACCACCTCTACGCGACCTACCCGATGGCGAAGGTGAGCGCCAGCGGGTTGGACGTGGGGCTGCCGGACGGGCAGATGGGCAACTCGGAGGTCGGCCACCTCAACCTCGGCGCCGGCCGGATCGTCTACCAGGACCTGACACGCATCAACCTGGCGATCGAGAAGGGCGAACTGGCAGGCAACGCCGTCTTGGAGGGAGCCTTCGCGGAGGCCAAGAACTCGCGCCTGCACCTGATCGGCCTGGTTTCGGACGGCGGGGTCCACAGCCACCAGGACCATCTGGTCGCGCTCGCGGCGGCCGCGAAGGGCGCCGGGGTCGATGACATCCAGGTGCACGCCATCACCGACGGGCGCGACACCTCGCCGACCGGCGGGGCGGACTACCTGTCCTATTGTGAGGACAAACTGGCACCGCACGGGGCGCGGATCGTCACGGTGGTGGGGCGCTACTACGCGATGGACCGCGACCGCCGCTGGGAGCGGACGAAGCTCGGCTGGGACGCGATCGTCGACGGCGTGGGGGAAGCCTGCGAGGTGCTGCCCTCGGAGGCCGTGAAGGCGAAGTACGCCGGGGGCAAGACCGACGAATTCATGCCCGCCATGGTGTTCGGCGGCGGCGGGGGACGGCGGGTGCGCGACGGCGACGTGGTGCTCTGGTTCAACTTCCGCGCCGACCGCGCGCGGCAGCTCTCCGAAGCCTTCCTGTTCCCGGAATTCGACGGCTTCGACACCGGCGGGGCGCCCGCCCTGGCCGGCTACTACACGCTCACCGAGTACGACGAGAAGTACGGCTGCCCGGTCGTCTTCCCGCCCGAGACGCTCGACGACGTGCTGGGTTCGGTGGTCGCGCGGGCCGGCAAGAACCAGCTGCGCGCTGCCGAGACCGAGAAATACCCGCACGTCACCTATTTCTTCAACGGCGGCGTCGAGACCCCGAACGACGGCGAGGACCGCCTGCTCGAGCCGTCCCCGAAAGTCGCCACCTACGACCTCCAACCGGAGATGAGCGCGCCGCCGCTCACCGAGCAGCTCGTGCCGAAGCTGAAGGACTACGATTTGGTGATCGTCAACTTCGCCAACCCCGACATGGTCGGCCACACCGGGATCGTCGAGGCGGCGGTCGAGGCCGTCGAGACCATCGACGCCAGCGTCAAGGCGGTGGTCGAGGAGGCGCTGCGGCTCGGCGGGCGGGTGTTGGTCACCGCCGACCACGGCAACTGCGAGCAGATGATCAAACCCGACGGCAGCCCGCACACGGCGCACACCATCAACCTGGTGCACCTGATCTACGTCGCCGGCGACGCCGCCGGGGTGACGTTGAAGGACGGCATCCTCGCCGACATCGCGCCGACTTTGCTGGATATGCTCGGGGTCGACCAGCCGGAGGCGATGACCGGCGGCAGCTTGATCGAGCGCACCGGGTAGGCGATGGTATGGGGCTGCCAGGAGAGGGCGGCCGGACCACCATGTATCGAGTTTTCGTTTTGCAGCGCCCCGGGGGGCAGCGCTTCATCGACTGCAGCATGAACGTGCTGAGCAAAATGAAGGCGATGAACCGCCAGTTGGAGCGGAAGGGGAAGAAGAAACGCGACTGGTGGCGGCTGATCTGGTTCGGCGAACACCTGCCGCTGAACGACGCCAAGAAACTGGCCACGAAGATGCAGCGCAGCGCCGGCAACCCCAGCGTGCTCCGCAAGCTCATGGACGAGCACGCCGAGACCGGGCCCAGCGAGTTGCACGCCCAGGAGATGCCGGAGCATTGAGCGCCCGGTCGGCGGCAGTTGGGGCGGCGGAATGTATCGGCGCCCGTCACATAGTGGACGCGTTCGTCAGCTAGGGGCGCCAAATCGCCACATCGGATTTCTTTCGCAAGGTGCACCGCCTCGGTGAAGTGCGCGCGTCCGTACGCCCCATGCCCGTCAAGGGTCGGTCGAACCACGTAGCCTCAACCGATGCACCACCGAAAAACCAGATCCCTGTTCCGGCGCGCCCTGGCGCTCGCCGCCTCCTCCGCGTGCGCCAGCTCCATGGCGCACGCTCAGTTCCGCCTCCAAGTCCTGCACGCCTCCGACCTCGAAGGTGGCGTCGATGCCATCGGCCGCGCCGCGAACTTCGCCGCCATCGTCGATGCGCTTGAGAACGACACCGGCAACTTCGACGCCTCGGTGCTGCTCAGCGCCGGGGACAACTACATCCCCGGTCCGTTCTTCAACGCCGCCGGTGACTTCTCCTTCCGCGCCTCGGGCGTCTTCAACGATACCTACAACACGCTGTTCGGCGTCTCCGACTACGACAGCCTGCGCGAGGGCAACGGCCGGGTCGACATCTCGATCATGAACGTGCTCGGGTTCGACGCTTCAGCGCTCGGCAATCATGAGTTCGACGCCACCTCGGACGGCCTCGAGAACATCATCGAGGAAGACTTCCGCGGCGGCGCCGACGGCCCCGCGGGCGACCGCTGGGTGGGCGCCCAGTTCCCGTATCTCTCCGCGAACCTCAACTTCGCCTCCGATCCCGATCTCTTCGACCTCCACACGGCGGCGCTGCTGCGCAACACCGACTTCACCACCGGGCCGGCCGAGAGCCTCTCGGGCGGCACCGCCTTCCCGAAGATCGCCCCGTTCACGGTGATCGAGCGCGCCGGGCAACCCATCGGCGTCATCGGCGCGACGACCCAGCTCCTCGAGCAGATCTCGTCCCCGACCGGGACGGAGGTCGCCGGCGCGGGCGCGGGCACCAACGACATGCAGGCGCTCGCCGACGTCCTGAACCCGCAGATCGCGGCGCTGCGCAACGGCCTCGATGGCAGCCCCGGCGGCGGCGACGACATCGACAAGATCATCCTCGTCAGCCACCTGCAGCAGATCGCCCTCGAGACCGATCTGATCGGGCGCCTGATCGGTGTCGATATCGTCATCGCCGGCGGCTCCGACACCCTGCTCGCCGACGCCAACGACAGCCTCCGCGCCGGCGACGTCGCCGACGCCGCCTACCCGGTCTTCGCCACCAACCTCGACGGCGATCCGGCGGTCATCGTCAGCACCGACGGTGAGTACTCCTACGTCGGCCGGCTCGTGGTCGAGTTCGACGGCGCTGGCGTCCTCACCGCGCCGACGGTCGCCGAGGGCGCTGGCGACCCGAACCTGAGCGGCACCTTCGCCACCGACGAGGCCGGTGTCCTCGCCGCCACCGGCGCCGCTGACCTCGCCGCCGCCATCGCCGCGAGCACCAAGGCCACCGAGGTCGAGAAGCTCTCCGACGCCGTTTCCGCCGTCGTCACCGACAAGGACGGCACGGTCTTCGGCCGCACCGGCGTCTTCATCGAAGGCCGCCGCGACTTCGTCCGCACCGAGGAGACCAACATGGGCAACCTCACCGCCGACGCCAACCTCTGGTTCGTCCGCCAGATGGATCCGACCGTCCAGGTCTCGCTGAAGAACGGCGGCGGCATCCGCGCCGAGATCGGCCAGGTCGACGGCTTCACCGGCGAGCTCTACCCGGCCGGCGCCAACCCGACCGCAGGCAAGGCGGAGGGCGAGATCTCGCAGCTCGACATCGAGAACACCCTGCGCTTCGACAACGAGCTCTCGCTGGTGACCGTCAGCGCCTCCGAACTGGTGCAGATCCTCGAGCACGGCGTGGCGGCGACCGCAGCCGGCGCCACCCCCGGACAGTTCCCGCAGGTTGGCGGCGTCTCGTTCTCCTTCGACCCCGGCCTCGCGCCCGGCACCCGCGTCCGGTCCGTCGCGCTGATCGATGAACTCGGCAACGTCATCGACGCCATCCGCGACGGCGGGATGATGATCGGCGACCCCTCGCGCCAGATCCGCATGGTGACCCTCAACTTCCTCGCCGGCGGTGGTGACGGCTACCACTTCGACCCCGACGCCGATGGCGACTCGCGGCTCGACACCGGCATCGGCGAGCAGGAGGCGCTCGGATCGTTCCTGGCCGAATTCCATTCCGAGGTCCCCTACTACACCAACGACACCCCGATCGCCTGGGACCGCCGCATCCAAAACCTCGCCCACCGTGGGGACAGCGTCCTCAGCGAGATGCCGACCCGCGAACTGCCCTTGAAGGTCGTCAGCCAACTCGAGCTCGACGGTTCGGAGATCTCCGCCTTCGACCCGCTGACCAACACCTTCTTCGTGACCTCGGGTGACGGCCTGCAGATCGTCGATTACAGCGATCCCTACAACCCCGTTTACACCGGCCTCATCGACGCGACGTCGATCGAGGGTGCGGGCTTCAACAACACCGAGTTCACCAGCGTCGCGGTCTACAACGGCGCCGCCGGCAACTGGGTGGCCGCCGCACTGCCGAACATCAATCCGGAGAACGGCGACGACAAGACGTTGCCGGGCGACGTGCTGCTGTTCGATACCGCCGGCACCTTCATCCGCTCATTCGAGGTCGGCTCGCTGCCCGACATGGTGACCTTCGCCGCCAACGGCTGGATCCTCGTCGCCAACGAGGGCGAGTCCGCCGGCGACGAGAACCAGCCGGACGGCTTCGAGAACCCGAACGGCTCCGTCAGCATCATCGACGTCGTCGGAGAGGCCGTGAACACCTTCGATTTCACCGACGCGAGCATCACCTTCGAGGCGCTCGATGCGCTCGGCGTGCGGGTGAACCCGAACGCCCCCTCCGCCGCCGCCGACCTGGAGCCGGAGTACATCACCCTAAGCGGCAACCAGGCCTTCATCACCCTGCAGGAGAACAACGCCGTGGCGGTGATCGACGACATCACCACCTTCGCCGGCTTCACGATCGACGCCATCCTGCCACTCGGTCTCGTCGACCACACCCTGCCGTCCAACGCGCTCGACCCGAGCAACCGCGACGGCGGCATCCACTTCCGCAACGTGCCGGTCTTCGGCCAGTTCATGCCCGACGCCATCGCCAGCTACGAGGTCGGCGGCCAGACCTACTTCGTGGTCGCCAACGAGGGCGACGGGCGCGATGTCGACGAGACGCGGATCGGCGACTTCGGCGACGAGGGGGAGGCCGCGCTCGACGCGGGCGCCGTCTACTTCGCCGCTGCCCTCCAGGAGGGCGGCGCCCTCGGGCGGTTGAAGGCTTCCAACGTCCAGGGCGACACCGACGGCGACGGCGACATCGACGACATCCATGTCTTCGGCACGCGCTCGTTCTCCATCTTCGACGCCGCCGGCAACCTGGTCCACGACAGCGGCAGCCTCTTCGAGCGCCACACGGCGCGGGCGTTCCCGGAACTGTTCAACTCCGACGAGAGCGACCCCGATGAGTTCGATGAGCGCTCGGACGACAAAGGGCCGGAGCCGGAGGGCGTGGCGCTCGGTGTCATCGACGGACGCACCTACGCCTTCGTCGGCCTCGAGCGGGTCGGCGGCATCATGATCTTCGACGTCAGCGACCCCGCAGCGGTGCAGTTTGTCGACTACATCCTGATCGGAGGCGACGCCGGCCCCGAGGGCATCACCTTCATCCCCGCCGCCGACAGCCCGACCGGCGCGCCGCTGATGGTGATCACCAACGAGGTCAGCAACACGCTGACCACGATCGAGATCGCCCCGGCGCTGATCGTCGAGGTCAACGCCGACGCCATCCGCGAGACCGACGGCGCCGGCGCGACCACCGCGACGGTGACCCGCAACACCCTCCCGGAGATGCCGCTCGCCGTGGCGCTCACGAGCGATGACACCAGCGAGGCCGATGTGCCGGCGATGGTGACCATCCCCGCCGGTCAGCGGTCTTTCACCTTCCCGGTCGACGCGGTCGATGACGGGGTGGTGGACGGCCCGCAGGTCGCCGGGATCACCGCCATGGCGGCCGATCACAACCCCGGCGATGACCGCGTGATCGTCTCCGAGGGCGGCGGCGTCCGCTTCGCGACCTACAACGCCTCGCTCAACCGCGGGGACGCGGGTGATCTGATCGCCGACCTCAGCACGCCCGGCGACCCCCAGGCGCAGCAGGTCGCGCAGATCATCCAGGCCAACGCGCCCGATGTCATCCTCATCAATGAGTTCGACTACGACGCCGCCGGCATGGCCGCCGACCGGTTCCGCTCCAACTACCTCGAGGTGGCGCAGGGTGGAGAGGCCCCGGTCCTCTACCCGTTCGTCTACCTCGCCCCGGTGAACACCGGCGTGGCGAGCGGCTTCGACCTCGACAACAACGGCGCGGTCGGTGGCCCGGGCGACGCCCAGGGCTTCGGCTTCTTCGAAGGCCAGTTCGGCATGGTGCTGTTCTCGAAGTTCCCCATCCTCGAAGGCGAGGTCCGCACCTTCCAGAACTTCCTCTGGAAGGACATGCCCGGCGCCCTGCTGCCGGCCGACCCGGCCGACGCCGACGGCGACGAGGACACGGGGAGCTGGTACACCGAGGAGGAGCTCGATGCCCTGCGCCTCTCGTCGAAGAGCCACTGGGACATCCCGATCGATGTCGACGGCACGGTGATCCACGTGCTCGCCGCGCACCCGACCCCGCCGGTGTTCGACGGCCCGGAGGACCGGAACGGCACCCGCAACCACGATGAGATCCGCTTCTGGGCCGACTACATCGACCCCGACGAGAGCGGCTACATCTACGATGACAGTGAGACCGCCGAGACGGCCTCCGGTGGCCTCGGCGAGGGCGAGCGGTTCGTCATCCTCGGCGACTACAACAGCGACCCGTTCGACGGCGACAGCATCCCCGGCGCGGCCAACCAGCTCACGGGGCACTCGCTGATCAACAACAGCGTCGCCCCGAGCAGCATCGGCGGCGTCGCGGCGGCGATGGCCGACGGGGGCATCAACCTGATGCACGTCGGGGATCCGGCGCTCGACACTTCCGACTTCGGCGAGCCGCCCGGGAACCTCCGCGTCGACTATGCGCTGCCTGCGGCCGACCTGCGCATCGTCGGCGCCAAGGTCTTCTGGCCCGCTGCCCCCGACCCGCGCGCCGCGCTCGTCGCCGCCAGCGACCACCGCCTGGTCGCGGTCGACCTCGACGTCCGCGTCTCACCCGAGTTCATGGGTGTCCCGAGCGACATCGCGGTCGCGACCGAGCCGGGCACCAGCGCCGCGGTGGTCGATTGGGTGCCGCCCACGGCCTCCGACGACCTGGAGATGGTCGGCGTCGAGCAGATCGAGGGGCCGCCCCCCGGGTCGAGCTTCGGCATCGGGGTGACGACCATCACCTACGAGGCGACCGACGCCGCAGGCAACAGCGTCACGGCCAGCTTCACGGTGACGGTGACCGTCGCGCCCGGCGAGATGCTCGCCGCCGACGCGATGTTCCGCGGCGAAGCGGCGCCGGGCGTCGAAGGCGTCTTCGACGGCTTCGACGAGCCGTTCCTCTCCCGCACCGGCCAGCTGCTCGTCAAGGGGAGCGCCGGCGGTGCGGACGGCGTCTGGAAGGGCACCGTCGACAGCATGGGGCTCGTCGCCCACGCGGGCTCGACGGTGCTGCCGGGCACCGGCGGGGTGATCGCCGGTTTCGACCGGGCGCACATCGCCGACAACGGCAACGCCGCCTTCCGCGCCCGCCTCGCGGGTGAGGGGATCGACCGCAGCAACGACTCGGGCGTGTGGCACTCCGACGACGCGCTGAGCGAGGTGGCGGTCGCGGGCAACGCCGCCCCGGACCCGGGCTCGACCTTCCAGAAGATCTGGATCGAAGGCCAGGTCATCCTCGCCGACGGCGAGGTGCTGGCGATCGCCCAACTCGACAAGGAGGACGGCGTGAGCGTCGCCGACGACTCCGGCATCTGGTCGGGCGCCGCCGGTCTGCTCCTGCGGGAGGGCGAGGATGCGGACGGGGCCGGCGGCGACATCGCCTACGGCCAGCTCGGCCGCCAGCTCGGTGCCAACGACGCCGGGGGGGCGACCTTCGTCAGCCATCTCGTCGGCGATGGCGTGACTTCGGCGAACAACACCGCGCTGTTCGCCGGCGACCTGCCCGGCGGCCTCGACGTGGTCGCCCGCGAAGGCGACGCCGCCCCGGGTGGCGACGAGTTCGATCAGTTCACGGACGACCAGTCCATGAACGGGGGCGGCGCCGTCCTGTTCAGCGCCCGGCTGCGCGGGGAGGCGGTCACCCCAGATGACAACTTCGGGGTCTACACCGACGCCGGCGGCAGCCTCGTGCTGGTCGCCCGCGAAGGCGACGCCGCACCCGGATACCAAGGGGAGGAGTTCGCCGAGTTCGACAGCCTCTTCATCTGCGACGATGGCACCTGCTACCTGCGCGCGACCGTGCGCGGGGGCGCAGTCGAACCCTCCTCCACCGAGGATAGCGCCATCTACGCATGGACGCCCGGCGTCGGCTTGGAGCTGCTGGTGCGCGAAGGCGACCTGGCGCCGGGCTCGTCCGGGGTATTCCGCAACTTCGGGACCACCGCCATCGGCGCCGAGCGCGGCGGCGACCTCGGCTTCAACGCCACCTTGCAGAGCGGCGTCGGCGGGGTCACCCGCTCCGACGACACGGGCGTCTGGGTTCGCAAATCCGGCGCTGCGGCCGCGTTGCTGATCCGCAAGGGGGACGAGTTCGAGCTCGGCGACAACACCGAAGTCGTGAAGCGAGTCTACATCGCTGACAGCCCGGACGGCGGGACGGCGGCGCGTTCGAGCTCGCTCGGCGGCGGCAACATCGCTGTCGTCATCACCTTCGACAACGGCGCTGGCGCCGGCGTGTTCGTACTCGCCGTGCCGGCCGCGGGGGCGCAGACGCCGGGCCAGTAGCCCGGCGGTAAGCGGTCCAACCCGTTCAGTGAGATCGCCCCGTCCCCCGCTGTGGGGGCGGGGCGCCTTGCGTCGGGGCGCGGGCTCCCCGAAACACGACTGCCAGGCGTCCGAATGTCCCCTTGACCAACGCCGCGCACCGGCTACCTTCTCCGCCCTGCGGTTTCCGCCGCCTCTAACCCCGTAGTGTAACGGTAGCACATCGGATTTTGGTTCCGCTAGTCAAGGTTCGAATCCTTGCGGGGTTGCCAGGGGTAACGGGTTTATGGTCAGAGGGTTGTGTCGATTTCGGGTTCGGTTTCGTGGGCGGGCCATCCGCTGAGGATCGCCCTCGTTGACCCCGATTATACCCCGAAATCCCTCGATAAACTATGTCGAAACTGTGTAGGGGAGAGCAGGGATTTTAGCGGGGGGCAGGTCTCATTGGACAGCTCTAGGCTAAGCTTTCACGCTACCTCTTCTCGAGTCAGCACGTAGCGGCGGGTGCGGTCCTTGCCCGTGGCCGACATCCGCCAGCGCTCGCCCTCGATGTTGAAGACGCGGCCGCGGATGAAGCGGGCGCCGGGGGCGACCACCGGCGCGTATTGCTTCAGGAGCCGGCCCAGCGACACGCTCGCGCCCGGCGTGAGCTTGAAGGACGTCCGCTTCGCGCCGCCGAACTCCTCGGTCACCTCCTTGCCGTCGAGCTTCCACGCCAGCAGCGAGTGCTCGTAGAGGACGTCGACGAGTTCGGCGAAGGTGAACTCCAGGCGCTTCGCGCCCTCCTCGCGGGTGAGCTCGCGGACGAGGGAGCGCATGTCGTCGACCTCCGGGTTGCCGCCGCCCGTCTCGTCGTCCGGCGGCGCGAGGGGGTCGCCGAAGCCGGCGTGCTGCACCATGCCGCCGATGACCTTGCACCAGGTCTCGAAGCCGTTGCGCAGGTGCTCGGTGGCCAGCGGCCTCCCCGCGGCGTCCCAGCTCCGGACGATCGCCCAGAGGTGGGAGAGGATGGAGAGCCGGTTGGCGGGGTCCTGCAGCCAGGCGTCGTCGATCGGGTTGCGCACCGCGCGCTCCTGGACGTTGGCCTCCTCGACGAAGAGCTTGATCTTGAGGACGCGGAAGTCCATGTCGGTGGAGAGGTTCGCGTCGTTGCCGGTGAGGAAGACGACGGCGTTGTTCTCGGCGGTGAACATCTCGGTCTTGCCGAGGACGCGGCCGGTCCAGGTGGTCGAGGTCATGAAGGCCTCGAGCACGGGCGAGCCGATGTGGCCGCGGACGTTGTCGAAGGCGATGTAGGGGCGCGCCAGCAGCACCTCGGCGTCGAGCGCCTTGCGCAGCTCCTCGTCGCGCTTGTTCCAGGCCTGGGTGGCGAGCGCGCCGTTGGTGGGGATGACGGCCATCTTCAGCAGCAGGGTCTTGCCGGAGCGCTGGGAGTTGGCGTCGTAGAGGAAGCCGAGCGGCGGCGCCGAGGCCGGCACCAGCCCGCGCGCGAACGGGGAGAGCATCGCGGCCATCTGCACCGCCAGCGACCGCGACACCGGCACCCCGTCGGGGTCGGCGTCGAAGTCCCAGTCGGCGAACGGGAAGTCGTGGTGGAGCTTCGTGAAGAACATCCGCGCGGCCGTGACGGTGAGGGACTCGTCGTAGGGGCCCGCGGAGGGGTTGGCGGCGGGTGGGGTGCTCATGGGTTCGGGTGGGAGAGCCGGTGCTTCGCCAAGGCGCGCACCAGCATCGGGTAGAAGGTGTCTCGGTGGTGGCGCTCGAGGAGCCGGAGGAGGGCGCGCTCCGTCGCTTCCGACATGGGGAGCAGCTCGGAATAGAAGAGCGGCGGGTCTCTGCTTGGCACCGTGTAGACCGGTGGGTCTTTGAAGACGATCGTGAAAGTAGGGTGTCTGACGGGGTAGAGGGCGTTCGCCCCGAGTTCTAGGACGAGGCTCTTCATTCTCCTCCTCCCCCGTGGAAATCCTTACGGTAAGGAGCGCCCTCATTCTCGCGGGCGTCCCTCGGGTGGGCGCGCCTCGGCGGCGGCGCCAGCGGGATCTTGTGCGCCAGTTCGACCTTGTGCCGGGCGCCGCGGAACGACTTGACCCTCGCGGCGTCGGATTTGTAGAGCCGCACCTGGGCGGGGCGGCCGAGCGCGTTCAGGGCGATCACGAGCGCCTCGTGCTCGGCCTCGGTCAGCAGGATGATCCTCCGTTCATTGTCCATTGGTTCCTCGGGTCGCTAGAATCCGAACTCCTCGTCGTCGCCGGGCTCGAGGAAGCCCTCATCGTCGCAGTAGAGCGCGCCGATCGCCGCCTCGAGGAAGAGCAGCTGCGCCTGGTAGCGCACGAGTCCCAGCGGGATCGGAGAGGTCTGCGGCCCGTCCGGCTGCCTGCCGTCCGCGCGACGCGGGGCGACGACCACGCGGTATCTGAATTCGGCGCCGCTGCGCAGGGAGAGCGAATAGAAGTTGTGGTGCTTGGTCCAGTTCCAGCTCACCGATTGCTCCCAACCCGACTCGCCGAGCCAGCTTGGATTGATCTCCTCTTTTTCTCTGGACTGTGTGTGCAGGCGCGCGGCGGTGAGCTTTGTGATGAGGCGGCCGGTGACCTCGCCGAACGCCGGTGGCGGGGTCTCTTTCCACGGCGGGGAGTCCTGGGCCTCGCCGCCCGTCCGGCAGGCCGCGAGCAGCATCTTGCCGCGGGGCTCGATGCCGAAGTAGTTGATGACGCCGCCCTTGCGCAGCGTTTCGAAGAGGTGGGGGCGGGAGCGCGCCAGGTCGGAGTGGCTGAGGTCGCCGCGGGCAAGCTCGACCAGCATCCTCGCCGCCGCCAGCCCGCACCCGCGCGGCAGGCGATCGGCCAGCGTGCGGACGTCCACTTGGCGGCGCTCCTCCTCTCCAGGGAGGGCGCCGAAGAGGGTGAGCTGATCGCCGTCCGGGTGGGTTTTGCTACCCGGTATTGTTGGCATCGGTTTGTTATTTCGGGGGTTCGAAGGTGTAGGTCTTGGTGTCGGCGTCGTAGCCGGGGGGGAGGAGCTTCAGCGTGCCGGAGGGGTCGAGGGCGGGCAGCGGGACGGGGTTCACGGCGGCGACCTCGGGGAGGAAGGGGTAGAAGTCCCAGCTGCCGACGACGGCCTTGGCGGTGGCTGCGTTCATGCTGTGGGGGACGGCGTAGGGCTGCCCGGTCGTGCGGTCGAACTTGGTCTTGTAGGGGATGACGTAGCGCTCGACGAAGGTGATGAACGCCTCCGGGGTGAGCAGGCAGAGGGCGGCGCCTTCCTCGTCGACGAGCACGGGGTAGCGGCCG
>JAUIGD010000458.1 GCA_030430255.1 Verrucomicrobiia bacterium | reverse complement strand
CGCGGATGGCGCCGCGGGCGCGATCGACCGACTCCGCCCCCTCGGGCACTTTGCCGTGGCCGATGCCGTGGACTTGCCCGTTGAGGAACCCCAGCTTGTTGTAGCTCGAGCCCAGCCCGTCGGCGCGGATCGTCACCACGTTGGTCAGCCCCGAGATGAGGGCCCCTGCCGCGATCTCGCAATGCGCCTCCATCCGGTCTTCGATCGTCATCGCGGTGTAGCGATCATCGAAGGTGGGCTTCCCCTTCTCGATCTGCTCCGACATCGCCAAGATGCCCTGCCGCTGCCGCTGCAGCGCCTCGATGGCCTCCAGATGATGGTCGAGCTTCGTCCGCTCCGCGCCGGCGAGGCTCCTCCGCAGCGCCCTCACATCTTCGGCGAGGTAGTCGAACAGGTTGCCCTGGGCGTCGAACTGCTCCCGGTCGCGCCCCGACGCCACCGAGCCGAACAGGGACTGGAACGCCTGCGTGGGGCTGCCGTGAAAGGGCAGCGCCTTGCTGCTGCTCGCGGCCGAGATCCCGGGGTAGCACACCGAGTCCGCGAAGCGGGCGCCCATCGTCGCGGTGACGGTCGAGAGCCCCAGGTGGGAGAACACCGACGGGAAGAGCGTCGCCATCTTGTGGTCGATTGTCTCGGCCATCAGGTCTTTGACGCAGCTCATCGCCCCGTAGCCCGACATATGGCCGCCGGTGACCATGTTGCCGCTCAGCCCCTGCAGGATGGTGAGGCGCTCCTTGAACGGGTCGAGCGCCCGCATGGACTCGTTCAACACGGCGCCCTTGAGCGATCGGCGCACGAGGCGATCGCAGTCCTTCATCTGCGCTCCGCTCGTGTAGCCCTCGCCGGCGATGTAGCTCTCCTTCTGAACCACGTAGTCCTCGACGAAGTTGTCCGGGACGATGTGGCCGGGGGTGAGGCCGCTCGACTTCACGATGAACACGAACCGCTGAGGGAACTCCGCGCGGCCGGCCGCCTGCGCGGCCAGTTGGCCCACCAGCGGCGAGAGCACGTAGCCTCCGCCGCCCAGCGTCAGCCCCTTCAACATCTGCCTTCGCGTCGTCGTCATGATCTCTTCAATGTGGGGGTTCCTTACTATTCAACCCGCGTTGCGTCGTCCTTGCGATACAAAAACGAATCGCTGGTGAGTAGCGAGGCGACCAGCGCCTTCATGCTGCCCCCGCTCTCGACGTAGGCGCGGTCGGCGGCCATCAAGGTGGGCGAGTCGTCGAGGGTCTCGTTCCGCCCCATCCAGTAGCGGAACGCGTGGCGCACAAACACCTGCCGGACATGCGGGCTGCCCGCGAGCTTCACCATCAACTCGAGGGCATCGTCGACCGGACCATCGAGACCGGGGACCCCGCTCTCTGCGATCCCCCCGCTCGCATCGACGGGCACCGTCGATTGGTTGTCGCGCAGCAGTTCGACCTCGCGGTAGCGGCCGACGTCGTCGTACATCTCGAACGCCATCCCCAGGGGGTTCATCTTGCCGTGGCAGCGGATGCAGTATTCCTCGCGGGTCTTGGCGAACCGCTCGCGGAGCGACTGGTCGGGGGCTTCGGGCACCGTGGCGTCGACCGTGATCGGCAGGTCCGGGACCACCCTTCCGAGCAGGTGCTCGTAGATCCATTTGCCGCGCCGGACCGGGTCGTTGTCGAAGTTGGTCGAGTGGGCGGTCAACCAGCTCGGCTGCGTGAGGATCCCGGCGCGCTGGCCAGCCAAGCGCATCACGTAGCGCTGGCCGTTTTGGTTCTTGTCGCCGCTGACGAGGTTGTCCCGCCTCACCTCCTGCTCGCTGACGTTGTAAGAACCGATCGTCTCCCACCCGGGGCGCGTCGGCACGTGCCGCATGAAGGCGATGTCGGTCGTGAGCAGCTCCGCGAGGACCTCCCGATCCGTCCCGAGGACATGGGAGATCAGCATATCGGTGTCCCTGAGCAGGTCGGCCGGCCGGGGGTTGTGCCCCGGGTGGCGCGTGCCGTCTTTGAAGACATCGGTCGCCCCGCCGTACGCGAAGTACTCTTGGAAGAACCGCAGCACCCGCTCGGCGCTGCCCTTGCGCTTGCCCTCCCCCATGATGGCCGCGTCGTAGATGCGCTCGACATGCCCGCGGATCACCGCGGCGTCGCCTAGGCGGCCGGCGTTGAGATCGGCCAGGATCTCCCGGTCGGGTCCGGAATCGGTCAGCGCGTAGCCGATCGCGTAGGCGATCTCCGCGTCATTCAACCTGCGCCTGCCATCGGCCAGCGCCTCTCCGAGCCCGAGTTCCATCCGGTAGATCGACTCCGGCATCAGCAAGATCGAGGTCAGCGTCAGGCGCAGCCCGGTCGCGTTCCCGTACGCGGCGATGCTTTCCTGCAGCCGACCTGCCATCCTCGCGATGTCCGCTTCGCTCGGATCTCGGCGCAGGGCGGCCTTCAGCTGGCGCGTCACCGCTTCCTCGAGATCACCCTGCCCAGGGTTCTGCTCGGCGTGGGCGATCCGCCAAAACACGTTCTTCTGTAGCCCGGGCAACTTCGCGGAGGGGCGCTTGCGGTCGGTCGCGAAATCGGTTGTCTCGTTGCGTTCGAGCTGATCGGCGAGGCGCTGCCGCTGCGCCGTGAGCCCCTCGTCTCCGGGCCTCTCCGCGAGCCGCCGATCCAGTGCCGCGATCTCCGCCTGAAGGCCACGACGTTTGTTCAGCAACTCCTGCCGCCACCGTTCGTCCTGCGCTTCCAGCGCGGCGGCCGACGGGCCGATCTGCTCTTCGACCGCGCGTTTCGCATTCAACAGCAGGAGCTCGATCGTCGGCTTGTCGACACTCCACATGGACGCGTAGTCCTTGAATCCCTCGTCCTGCGACAGCGTGAACGGGCTGCTGGCGCCATCGATGTAGGGGCTGATCCGCCAGATCCGCGGCCGCGAGTAGGACGGCCCGCGGTGCTCACCGCTGAAGAGCGAGGCGTGATCGAGATAGTTTCCGTATTCCGGCCCGGGGCGCAGGCGCTCCACCGGTTTGCCGGCCAAACGGAATTGCTCCCGGATCGCACCGATCATCCGCATGCGTTCGGGGTGCCCGGGTTGCGTTTTGTCCTTCGGGGGCATCGAGCCGATCTCCAGCTGGTCGAGGATCTCCAACCAGCGCCCGCCCGCCTCGCCCGCAGTGAAATCCATCCCGATCCCCCCCAGGTTCACCCCCCCCTTCTGCACCTCCTCGTCGTGGCATTCCATGCAGTGATTGCCCAAGAACGATCGCGCGGCGCCCTCGAAGTGAGAGCTGGTGGCCTCTCCCCCCGCACCGGTGAGCGGCGGCGCCAGCGCCACCGACAAGGCCAGCGCCAGGGGCGGGGAACCGTGTTCGACAATCATCGCGACCGAGGATTCTAATCCACGGCGCCCGCGGAAGCACCACCAAAACGAACCGCATCACCCCCTCCTTCTCAGGGGGGCCAGGCTTGGCGAACTCGTTGAGGTCGCGCGGATTCGGGGATAGTCTCACCCGCCACCGCGCGATCTCAGGATTCGCCGTGCGCCCAACAACCGCTGCCGATCCGATGCCAAAGTTTTCCGTCGCCAAAACCATCCACATCGCCGCACCGGCCGCCGAGGTCTTCGCCGAAGTGCGCGACCTGAGACGGTGGGCGGCGTGGTCGCCGTGGGTGCTCGCCGAACCCGATTGCGCCCTCACCTACGCGGACGACGGCACCAGCTACCGCTGGGACGGCCACATCATCGGCTCCGGCGAACTGGCGGTCATCGGCGAGGACGCCGGGCGGTCGATCGACTACAGCCTCGACTTCTTCAAGCCTTGGAAGTCGCACGCCGACACCCGCTTCCTGTTGGCACCGAACGGCGGCGGCACCGATGTCACCTGGACGCTCGACAGTTCGCTGCCCTTCTTCCTGTTCCCGTTCACCAAGATGTTCTCCGCGCTGATCGGCATGGACTACGACCGCGGCCTGAAGCGGCTCAAAGACCAGATCGAAACGGGTTCGGTTCCCTCCAGGCTCCGCTTCGACGGCATCGACCAGTTCCCCGGCTGCGATTATCTGGGCGTCCGCTCGACCTCCACCATCGACGACATTGGCCCGACGATGCAGCGCGACCTCGAACGCGTGCGATCCGCGATGGCCGCAGCATCCATCGAACCCGCCGGCCCGCCCGTGTCGGTCTACCACAAGTTCTCACCGGCCAAAGGGACGACCGACTACAGCATCGGGTTCCCCATCGCCCCGACCGCTCCCCCGGAACCAATCCCGGCCGGGCTGGTCGCCGGCCGCATCCCGGCCACCCCGGTCTACAAGATCACCCACACCGGAGCCTACCGCCACCTCGGCAACGCCTGGGCCGCTGGCATGATGCACGCCCGCGCGAAGGTGTTCGCAGGAGCCCGCAAACCGCCACCGTTCGAGATTTGTGCCAACACCCCGGACGACACGCCGGAGGCGGAACTGGTCACCGTCGTGCATCTGCCCGCCAAGGGCTGAATCACCGCGACCAATGTTCCGCGGCGTCGGCCACGGTGCCGTTCGGCGCGCATGAGGGTGTCCCGGCAGCTGAGCCCGGATCGCTCACCCGGCTCCGGGCTGCGGCTTGCCCTCGTTGACGCTAGCCCGAATCGATCACCAAGCTCCGGGCTGTGGCTCGCCCTCGTTGACGCTGAGGGTGTTGGCGTGGTGACCGGCTCGGGCAGGGTGTTCACCCAGCCGCTTCGCCTGTCCCTGCCGCCGCCTACTCAGCGTCA
>JAUIGD010000457.1 GCA_030430255.1 Verrucomicrobiia bacterium | reverse complement strand
CCCGCAGCCCCCCCCTGCCCCAAAACGCCGAGAGCAACGCCCCTTCCTGACAGTAACCGCAGGCCAAATTGAGCAGATCGAGCTCGCCGCGCCCCGCCGCCGGATCCCGGCCGGACTTGATCGAGACCCGCTCCAACATCGACCACAACCGGCGCATATCCTCGCCGAAGAACTCGCTGCGGCCAAACTCCGCACGTAGCAACCCGATGACTTCAGGATCGAGTTCCGCAGGCGCCGCGCCGCCCGAAAAATGCGCCACCAGCGCGTCGAACATAGCCCCCCCCTCCGCTGGCGCCGTAGCGGGTTCGCCGATGAGGAGGGATCGGCCGGTCCCGCCCGAATCTGGGGGAGGATCGCTCACAGGCGTCGACCATCGCCCGGGGGCGCTCCCGTTCAAGGGAAACTCCCGGTCGACATCCGCCCGGGGCGACGCTTAAACTGCCCGCTGTCATGATGAAGAAGACCCTCACCTTGCTCTCTCTCAGTGCGGCGGCGATGACCGCCTCCGCCCGCGCCGAACACCACGAAGAGGCCGACGGCCCCGGCTTCGTGCCCATCTTTGACGGCGAGTCGCTCAAGCACTGGAGCGGCGACCCGAAATTCTGGAGCGTCCGCGACGGCGCCATCACCGGGGTCACCACGCCGGATAACCCGACCCAGGGCAACACCTTCATCGTCTGGGAGGCCGGTGAACTCGATGATTTCGAACTCCGTTTGAAATACCGGATCGAGGGCGGCAATTCCGGCATCCAGATCCGCAGCTTCCGGCTCGACGGCGCCCCTGACGAGTGGCGCATCGGCGGCTACCAGGCCGACTTCGAGGCGGGGGACAATTGGTCGGGCACGATCTATGGCGAGAAGTTCGGCGGCGTGTTCGCCAAGCGCGGCCAGCGCGTCACCGTTGGCGAGGACGGCAAGAAGACGCAGGGCGAGGCCGTCGGCGACCCGGCGCAGCTGAACGAAGGGATCAAAAAAGGCTACTGGAACGACTATCTCATCGTCGCCAAAGGCAATCGGATCAGCACCTCCATCAACGGCCAACTCATGGCCGAGGTGACCGACAACGGCCCCGACCGCCGCCGCCAGGGCTTGCTCGCGCTCCAACTGCACGCCGGACCGCCGATGCAGGTTCAGTTCAAGGACATCGAACTGAAACGCCTGCCCCTGGAAGGGGCGAAGAAGATCTGCTTCTTCGCCGGACACCCCTCGCACGGATGGGGGGCCCACGAGCACAACGCGGGCAACATCCTGCTGGCCGAGCGCCTCCGCGATCACTACGGCGACCGGGTGGTGGCCGCGACCTACAAGGATGGCTGGCCGACCGACCCGACCGCCCTGCACAACGCCGACGCCCTCATCATGTTCTGCACGGGAGGTGGCTCCCACATGGCCAAACCCCACCAACGCCAGATCAACTACTTCCAGGACCGTGGCATGGGAGTCGGCTGTATTCACTACGCCGTTGAGGTGCAGAAGGGCAAAGACGGGGGCGATAGCTTCCTCGACTGGCTGGGCGGCTACTTCGAAACCCACTGGTCGGTCAACCCGCACTGGGAAGCGCAGTTCGACTCCTTCCCCGACCACCCGGTCGCCAACGGCGTCCAGCCCTTCTCGGTGAACGACGAATGGTATTACCACATGCGGTTCCGCGAGGACATGGCGGGCGTGACCCCCATCCTCAGCGCCCTCCCCGGCCCGGAGACTCTGAAGCGCAACGACGGACCGCACAGCGGCAACCCGCACGTCCGCGCCGCCGTCCTCGAGCGCAAGGAGAAACAGCACGTTGTCTGGGTCGCGGAGCCAGCCACCGACGGCGCAGGACGCGGCTTCGGCTTCACCGGAGCCCACTTCCATCGCAACTGGGCGGACGACAACTTCCGCAAGGTCGGCCTCAACGCCGTCGCGTGGATCGCCGGCCTCGAGATCCCTGAGAGCGGCATCCCGAGCTCAACGCCCGACCAGGCGGAGCTCGAGACGAATCAGGACGAGCCGAAGCCGAAGGGCCGCTGATCGCCAGCCTTGCAAATCGCTTCCCCGATCAACGAGAACGGGCCGCCCCTCTGCGGGGCGGCCCGTTCCGCTTGAAAGCTTCGGCGAGCTTGTCGGGGCTTTTTCTTGAAGCCACCTCGGACGTCAGCGCCCGGAGCGTCAACGAGGGCAAGCCGCAGCCCGGAGCTTGGTGAGCGCTCCGGCTCAGCTCTCGACGGATCGCAACACCGACCGCAGCTTGCGCACAAACGCGCGCGGCGAGGTGCCCCCGATCATCGTGTCGATGGCTTCGTCCTCGGACGATACAAATTGGATGTGGGGGATGCCCCGCACCCCGAAGCGCTTCGCGACCTCGGCGTTCTTCTTCTGGTCGGTGTCGAGGTAAGCCCAGACGAAGCGGTCGTGAAACTCGCGGACGGGTTCGGCGGGGTACACGTTCTGCTTGTTCGCCTGGCAGGGGCCACACCATGCGGCGGAGAAGACGACGAGCAGAGGCTTGCCACTCTCCTTCGCTGCCGCGAGGGCGGCGTCGTAGTCGGTTTTGAATGCGGGACTGTTCTCGGGGAACTCCGCTCGGGCGGTAGCGAGGCTGAACACGAGCGCGGCGAGCGCGGCTATGGGTCTGTGGATCATAAGACTGGGATGGTTATGGATTTGCTCTGGGGTTCAAGGCGTTGGACGGAAACGCCCGCCCGCTTATTCCGACTTCTCCGCCGGCATCGACGGAATAGCCCATCGAATCGCGCCTCTTACCTCGATGAAAGAGTTTTTCTTCTTCCTCGGTGTCGTCGCCGTCTGGTTCGCTTTGCAAAAGTGGATCCTCCCGCGGTTCGGGATCGCCACGTGAATGTCGGGGCCCTGCTCGGTCGAGCGGGACCGCGGGAACCGCGCAGAGAACACGAGCCACCAGCCCGACGAACCGTCAGACCGGGCGCAGTGACGCCGCCGAGGGCCGCTCAGCCCGGGCCGATCACCCCATCCGCAGGTGAGGCGCTGCCATTCGTCGAGGGTAAGTAGGCGGCGAAACGGACGAGGCCGACCGCCGCCTAGCCCGGATCGATCACCATATCCGCAGGCGAGGCGCCGCCGATCGTTGATGCTGAGTAGGCGGCGGCAGGGATCGGCGAAGCGGCTGGGTAGACACCCTGCCCGAGCCGCTCCTAACGGCAACACCCTCAGCATCAACGGGGGCAAGCCGCAGCCCGGAGCTTGGTGATCGATCCGGGCTAGTCACCCATCCCCGGCTTTCCGCGCATTCGCTTCTTCTCTCCATGACGGCGTTTGTCGGCGACGTTGCGCCGGCGGGCGGCCTGCGACGGCCGCCGTTTCTGTCGGCGACGCTTCTCGGCGACCGCACGCCGCGCTTCCCGCCGCAGACGTTCGCGGCGCTCCAGCTCCTCGCAGAGGAGGCGCCGAGCCTCCACCCGGTTTGCCGTCAGCGAGCGCCCCGCCTGACACTTCACCTCGATGCCGCTGCGTGCGTGCCGGAGCTGCACACACGAGGACGTCTTGTTGATCTTCTGCCCCCCCGGCCCCGAGCCTTTGATGAACCGCTCGTCCAAGTCATCGTCCACCACCCCGAGCGCCGCCATCCTCCGGCGGATCTCTTCGGGTGGGTCAAATCGGGAAGCCATCGCGTGCGGACAAGCGCTACGGGCGCCGCGCCCCATCCGCAAGCGCCACCTCGCGCACGGGCTCGACAGCCCCCCCGCCTTGCCGTAACAAAACGCTCCCCGGTTCTCCTCCCATGAGACACCCCGCGGAAGGGACCGATCCCGGGCCGCCGCCCCCCGACCCGACCGGCTCAGTCAGACCGTCCCACTCCAATGCCCGACCGCGATTTCAGCGCCGACTTCCCCCTCCTCCAAAAGGCCTGTGGAGGTCGGCGCCTCGCCTACCTCGACAACGCCGCGACCACCCAGAAACCCCGGGCGGTCATCGACCGCCTCCGCCGCTTCCTCACGGGGGAGAACGCCAACATCCACCGCGGGGTGCATTCCCTCAGCATGGCCGCCACCGCCTCCTTCGACCGGGCCCGCGCGAAGGTCGCCAGCTTCCTCGGCGCGGCCTCGCCAGCGGAAATCGTCTTCACGCGCGGCACGACGGAGTCCATCAACCTCGTCGCCCACAGCTTCGCCCGGACCGTCCTCGAACCCGGCGACCAGGTGCTGGTCACCGAGATGGAGCACCACGCGAACATCGTCCCCTGGCAGCTCGTCGCCGCCGAAGCAGGCGCCGAGGTCATCGCCGCCCCGGTGACCCGATCGGGGGAGATCGACCTCGGCGCGTTCGCCGACCGGCTCTCACCGCGGGTCAAGATCGCCGCCTTCACCCACACCTCCAACGTCCTCGGGACGGTGGCGCCCGTCCGCGAACTCGTCGGCCTCGCCCGTGCAGCCGGGGCGGCCACCGTCGTCGATGGCGCCCAGGCAGTCGCCCACGGGCCGGTAGACGTCACCGCGATCGGTTGCGACTTCTACGCCTTCTCGGGGCACAAAGTCTACGGCCCCGATGGCATCGGGGCGCTCTATGGTCGCCACGAACGGCTCGCCGCGATGCCCCCCTACCAGGGCGGTGGAGACATGATCGAGCGCGTCAGCCTCGACGGGACGACCTTCCGCCAACCCCCGGAACGCTTCGAGGCCGGCACGCCGAACATCAGCGGTGCAGTCGGTCTCGCCGCCGCGCTCGACTACCTCGCGGAGGTCGGCTGGGGGGATGTCCGCGCCCGCGAAGCCG
>JAUIGD010000456.1 GCA_030430255.1 Verrucomicrobiia bacterium | reverse complement strand
CTGCCCGAGCCGTTCCCAACGGCAACACCCTCAGCATCAACGAGCGCAAGCCGTAGCCCGGAGCTTGGTGATCGATCCGGGCTAGCGGATGCGCTGAACTTCGAACGGGTCGAGCAGGCAATGTCGATTCTCAACGCCGGAATCGTCGCTGTGCCACCTTTCGAGCCAGCGCTGCTCGAACTCGGGCTAGCCGTTCACTTCCGGTGCAGGGCTCCTGGTGTTGAAGGGCTACGTGTCGATCTCATGACCAAGCTCCGTGGCGTGGACGCCTTCGAGGAACTTTGGAAGAGGAGGTTTACCGTCGAAAATGGGAAGGGTGCCAAGGTCGCGCTTATGGCCTTAGAAGATCTCGTCCTGGCCAAGAAAACGCAGCGCGACAAGGATTGGCCTATGATTCAGCGGCTGATGGAGGTCTGCTACTTTCAGGCTGGCTCGGAGCCGGACGCTAAGACGACCCGCTTGCTGCTAAGGGAGCTACGGACGCCCGAACTCCTGATCGACATCGTGCGCCGCTATCCAGACCATGTCGCCAGCATGCGCGCCGCACGACCTCTGCTGGATCTGGCAGAAGCCGGAGACCTCGCTGTGGTCGAGCGGGCACTCATCGAAGAGATGCTCGAAGAGAGGGAGCGAGACAGGCGGTATTGGAAACCGCTCAAGGCAAAGTTGGAGGAACTGCGCAGGGGCAGATGACCCACGGGGTGGCATGCGCGTGTAGAGCGGCGCCAGTGACAAGAGAAGCGCTCTAATGGGCGGCGCTTCTATCCGCTGCGGTTCCTTACTCAACCAACTATCGGGCGCCTTCGAAGGGCGATGGAAGGCGCGAATCACCCCCCCTCGGCCGACCCGGCGCGTGACCGTTCTCGCTTACTCCCCCGCCATCGTGCCGAGCGCCTCGGCGAAGGCCTTGCCGATGCTGCCGAGGATCTTGGCTGAGCCGAGGTAGTGGTACTCGGCGTTGGAGGCGCCGTTGGCGAGGATGCGCTGCTCGCGCTCGTCGAAAGCGGCCGCTTTTCGCTTCTCGACCTCCTCGCGTTCGGCGCTCTTCTCGACCTCCCCGGCCTCGACGAGTTTCTTCACTTCCTGCGCGATCCCCCGCTCCTTCGCTCGGAGAGCCTCCAACTCGAGGTCCCAGTAATCCTCCGTCCGCACCGCGACGACATTGCCCCTAAACTCCGGCAACTCCGCGGGCGCGGCCATCGCGTTGCGGAACTCGCCGTGGATGCCTGCGTAGCGCCGCTTCTCGGGCGGGTATGCGTCGATCGGCCCGCCGGCGCCCATCACGCCGATGACGAACGGCAAACCCGGCGCATCGAGATCCTTCCGCACGTCGCGGATGAAGTGCGCCAGCACCTCGCTGTAGGCGTCGTAGCTGCCCGGGTTCCCTCGCCCTTGATAGGTGCCGCCATCCACCATGTCGTTCCATCCCTGGAACCATACGAAGCCTGCCAACTCATGGCCCGCTTCGGCGTCGTATCCCGGAACCACCGCGCCGATGTCGGCGAGCACCGCCTCGACGTGCTCGATCATCAACCGATAGTAATGCCCCGTCGCCTCGGCCTTCTCTGCCTTGATGGCGTCGATGTCTTTCCCCTGCTTCTCGAAGTTGGCGAGTTGCTCTTGGTTGAACTCGTACGCGCCGGCGCTCGGCGGGCGGAAATCGGTGTTGATGCTCTTGCCGCCCCAAGCGGTCTTGATGATGAGGATCGGCTCGCCGACCTGCTTCTGCATGTAGATGCCGAAGGTGAACTCCGGCCCGATCTTGACGCCCCGCCCGCCTGCCCCATACCCCGCGGTCAGCCGCCCTGTTTTCACCTCATCCGCGCTGCCGAGCGACGAGATCCACACGTCCTCGCAGACGATGGGATCCCCCTGCCCGTCCACCATCGCAGCGAGCATCGGTGCGGTCTCTGGATCGAGTCCGATGACGTCGAAGGTGCGGATGTCCGCATGGCCCTGCATGTTGGATTGGCCGGCCAAGATGTAGACCTTAAGCGGCTTCGCCGCGGCGGTCGCGGTTGCGGCGGCGAGGACAAAGGCGAGGGCGATGATGGATGGCGAACGAAACATGGCGACAGGCTAGAGAGCACGGGCGGCGAAGCCAAGCCCAAGATTCTCCATCGCCGCCGCCGCGAGGAATGAGATCGCGCAATCGGCGGGCATCATGCTTACGGTACCCCCGCTCCGCCCGATCGGCTGACGCGGCGGCGACGGACATGACACGCTCCCCCATCCTCCTCACCGTTCAGACGGCCGCTGCCGCGGCGATCGTGGCATCCGCCTCGGCTGCGCCCCCGGCACCCGTCGATCCCGTGGCCTCGCTCCAAGCGCATTGCCTGGGATGCCACGGCGAAGACGACAAAGTGAAGGGCAAGGTGGATCTGCGCGACATCTCGACCGCCGAGCAACTGGCGGAGCGCACGGGGCTGCTGAGCAGCATCGTCGATGTGCTCGACTTTCACGAGATGCCGCCCGAGGGCGAGCCGCCGATTCCCGCTGAGGAACGGGCGCGCTTGCTGGCGGGGCTGCGCGCGATGCTCGACCGCGCGCTCGACGAGCAGAAAGCGTACCCGGCGACGCCGATCCGGCGGATGAACCGTTTCCAATACAACAACGCGGTCGTCGACCTCTTCGAACTGAGCGGTTCCGTCTATTCGCTCCCGGAGCGCATGATGCGCGAACACAAAGGCTATTTCAGGCCGGAGGTGGGAGCCATGGCACAGACGGTGACGGTCGGCAATCGGCCGCTCGGCAAGTCGCAGATGATCGAGCCCCGCCTCGCGGGCGTCGCTGCGTTCCCCCAGGACCTGCGTGCCGAGCACGGTTACGACAACCAGGCCGACCACCTCTCGCTCTCCCCGCTGCTGATGGAGCAGTTCCTCAAGCTCGCGCAGTCGATCGTCGAGAGCCCGGACTTCAACCGCAAACGGGTCGGCGTGTGGGACGCGTTGTTCGCCGAGCCGCAGGCGGGGGGCGACGTCCGGGCGGAGGTCCGCGCCCGTTTGGAGCGGTTCCTGACCAGAGCCTTCCGACGCCCCGTCGGAGGGGAGACCCTCGATCGCTACGCGACCTATGTGGATGGGCAACTCGGGGCCGGCACCGGATTCCCCGATGCCATGAAGGCGGCGGCAGCGGCGGCGATCTCGTCGCCCCGATTTCTCTACCTTTACGACAAAGCGCCGCCGGAGCCACCGGAGGGCGCTGCGCCCGAACTCGATCCCTACGACATCGCGACCCGGCTCTCGCTCTTTCTTTGGGGCAGCATCCCCGACGAAGAGTTGCTCGCCGCCGCTGCGGGGGGCGAGCTCGGATCCGACCAAGGGCTGTCCACCCAGTTCGGGCGGATGCTGAAGGACAAGAAGTTGAAACGTTTCTGCGACCGTTTTCCCACCCAGTGGCTGCAGCTGGAGCGCATCGTTTCGGCGCTCCCCGACCCGGTGAAGTTTCCCGGCTTCTACTACTCGAAGTATCGGGACAGCATGCACATGGCGATGGAGCCGTTGCTGTTGTTCGAGACCGTGCTGATCGAAGACCTCCCCATCACCCAGCTGATCGACTCCGACTTCACCTACCGATCGGGACTGCTCCAAGACGCCTACGGAGAACTCGCCGCCGACCAACCACCGGGGCTCAAGCGCAACAAAGGCGAGGTCACCGTGCTGACCTTCGACCGGCTCCCCGTGACCGACCGGCGCAGCGGCGGGGTCATCACCAACGCCGCGGTGATGACGATGACCTCCGGCCCCGAACGCACGCAGCCGATCACCCGAGGCGCCTGGATCGCCGGGGTCATCTTCAACAACCCCCCGGAGCCGCCCCCCGCCGATGTCCCGCCGCTCGGGGAGAAACCGGCACAAGGCGAAGAAGATCTGACCCTGCGCGAACGCCTCTCCGCGCACCGCGAGCGCGCCGACTGCCGCGGTTGCCACGACAAGATCGACCCATTGGGATTCGCTCTGGAAAACTACGGCCCGGTCGGCAACTGGCGCGAGCGCTACGAGAACGAGCGTGAAGTCGACCCATCCGGCAAGCTGTTCCGCCAGCACGGGTTCGCCGACATCGCCGGATTCAAAGACGCCCTGTTGGCCGAGAAGGACCGCTTCACCCGCGCGCTGGCCGGCCACCTGCTCGCCTACGCCCTCGCCCGCGAGTTGAGCCCGGCGGACCAGCCCGCACTCGATCAGATCGCCGCCGCCACCGCGGCCGAAGGCTACCGGCTGCAGACCCTCCTCAGGCAGGTGGCCCTCAGCGAACCGTTCCGAACCAAGGGAGGCCCGGGGGCGACCGAGGTCAGCGCCGCGCCAGACCCGCGGCGGGAGTGATTGCAACCGCCCCACGCCAGGGGAGTATGAACACGCCGCGCCCCTCGCCTCCCAGCCAGCCCACAACACCCGAACCATCCTCAAACATGACGACACGACGATCCTTCCTCCGCGGGCTCGGGGGCTCAGCCTTGGCGCTGCCTTGGCTCGAAAGCCTCGCGAGAACCGCCCCAGCGCCTGCGGTCGCGCAGCGCATGGCGCACTTCTACGTGCCCATTGGCGTGGTACGCCGGGGCTTCTTCCCGGGGGAGGCCGACCACGTCATCCCGAAGGGCAACCTCGGCAACGTGATGAAGTCACTCGGCGAACAGAACCCGAACTTCAGCGCCCGCCCGCTGCAGGCCCTCACCCCGACGCTGGAGCCGCTCGCCCCGGTGCGCGACCAGGTGACGCTCATCACCGGGATGGACC
>JAUIGD010000455.1 GCA_030430255.1 Verrucomicrobiia bacterium | reverse complement strand
CGTGGCATCGGCGTCCCGCCGATGTCCGTCCCAGCGGCGTCCCGCCGCTCGGGCACCTCCCCTTGGAGGGCGGAGCTCCGTCTCCGCCGATATTGCCCCAAAGCGTACCTCAAACCTGGAACCGCCATGGGCGGCCCCCACCGCGCCCCCCTCAATCCCCCTCAATCCCCCCGATCGCCGCGCCCGCCGCCTCCGGATCGACGATGCGCCAGTGCCGCATGACCCGCTCGCCCGTCTGTGAGCGACGCCCCGCATCGTGGATGCGCGACGCCCAAGCGAAGGCCGACTCCGGATCATCGCGGGTGATGATCTCCGCGAACTGCGCCACCGCCGCGTCCGCCGATGCGTCCAATGGTTGCCGGCCGAGCCACTCCCCCGCGGCGTTCGGCGCGCGCTGCGCCCAGCGGGACACGATGAACCGCAGGTGCTCGGCGCGCGATCCCTCCCCCGCACGCCCCATCAGCCACTCCGCAGCCGCCGTCGGGTCGTCCTCCAGCGTGATCGACGCCAGCCCCTGCTCGATCTCCCGCATCACCACAGGCGACTCCACCACGGCATCAACCCACTCCAGCGCCGCGTCGCTGCCCTCCCTCCGCGCCCAAATCTCCACGAGATTGCCGAGCGCCAAGGCCCGCTCGCCCTCGTCGCCCAGGCCTTGCGCCCAGCCGATGAGCTTGGACCGCTTCGCCGGATCGGTCGAGGACTCGCAGATCGATACGATCATCTGCCGCCGGTTCCCGCCCCCTTCGATCCGCCCGGTCGCCGCGATCGCCGCGTCGATGTCCTCATGGCCCCACCTCGAGAAGAGGGGGAAGAGGCAGGAGATGCCGAGCTGACCCTCCGCTCCGAGACCGTGGCGCAGATACTGGTTCAACGCACGCTCGCATCCGTGGTGGTCGACGATGGCCCCGAACAGAGCCCTGGCAAACTCGAACTGCTCGCGCTCAGGCAGCCCGAGCACGAACGCGATCGCGGCGTCCGGATCGAGCTCCGCCAGCCGACCGATCAACGGGCGCAAGGCTTCGCGGCGCTCCTCACGGCCGGCGATCTGCGCAGCGCCCGCCAGAGCTTCGTCGAGTTCCTCGAGTCCGAGCTCGGCCACCCCCTCGACGGCGGCAGCGAAAGACTCGCGGTCCCGCTCCGCCAAGGCCTCACGCAGGGCGTCGACGACGGCCGCCGGCCCGGGCTCCGCCGCACCAATACCCGCACCCGCGACGCCCTCCCGAGGCGGCCGGGTGCCACTGACGCCGAGGTCGACCGATCCCCGCCCCAGGCGGTAGCCGGCCACCGCCCCGACGAGGCAGCCCACCGCGATCAGCCCACACCACCAACGGAGCCTCACCTCGCCCCCCCTTCCCCGGCGCTGGCGAAGCCGTTCGCCTCCAACCAAGCGCGCGCTGCTCCCGGATCTCGCTCCATCCACTCCTCGCGGACGAGCTCTTCGACGAACTCATCGCGCATCGCTCCAGGGACCTTCTCCCAGAGCCACTCGACCGCCGCGCCCGCATCGCGCTCAAACCAGTTCTCCGCCACCTCGGTCGCGGGTTGAAACGCCTCGCCGGGAGTGGCGAAGGCGAGCGAGTCCAACCACGCGGCCGCCTCGGCCGGCGCATCGCGCGACCACCTATCGACCGCGTCGTCGATCAGCTGGGTGCGGATGCGGCCCGGCTCGAGCCCCCCCACCGCATCGAGATAGGGGCGCCGCGCCGAGTCGTCCTCGACCAGCCCACCCAATGCCCGCGCGATATCCCGCTGATCATCGTAGGGGAGGCCCGTCAAGGCCGCCAGCGCCGCGCCCGGGTCGCGCCCCGCCCACGGCCGCATCACCGATCGAAGCAAAGACCGGCGATGGTCGGCACCCAGCCCGAATCCGCCGCCTGCGAGCTCGGCCTGCAGGTGGGCGAAAGCCTCCTCCGGCGCCACCGATGCCCAACCGAGATAGCTCGCGCTGATCGCCGGGTAGCGGGAGTCGCCCACAGATTTCGCCGCTGCGTAAGCGATGGCCTCGGCGCCCGCGAACTCCGCCCAACGCCGCAGCAGGTTCCAACGGGTGCGCTCCCAGGCGTCCCCTCCTCCCCCCAAGGCCGCCGCCTCCCGGAGCGCTTCCTCCATGTCGCCAGGCTGCAACTTTGCCAACTCCGCGCGCCCGCGCTCATCCGCGTCAGCATCATCGCGGTGGCGGGCAAAGTGCGCCGCGGCCGCGGTCAAGATCGCCCGCAGCGACTCACCGCCCGCCGGCGCTGCACCACGCCCCCCCGCACCCAAGGCCGACGGCACCCCGGACTCCCCCGCCCCCGCGGGCGCATCTCCCGCCGCAGCCGAGATGCGCGATTCCGCCTCCCGCGCTGCGGAGGCACGGCCGCTGAAATAGCCGCCCGCCGTGAACATGGCGATCAATGCGAGCGCGATGCCCGCGCCGACGAAGGTCGATTTGCTGATACTCATGATCGAAACGAACCCGGCCGCGCCGGAGCCCAGCGCGCCGCCCGCCGATGCCCCGCCACTCACCTTCGCAGCCAACCCCGCGGGCGCGGCCTTGCCGAACTCCAGCCCCAAGCCCGACGCCATGACCGCCACCGGCACGGCGAAGCCGCGCGCCCGCATCCGCTCGGCCAGCTTCGCCAGCGCCCGCGACGCCCGCTTCTGGCTCGCCGCCTCGCTCCCGCCGCTCGCGCTCGCGATCTCGCGGAAGCTCTTCCTCTCGTAAAAGCGCTGTAGGAGGATCTCGCGATCCGCCACAGGCAATTCGTCCACGGCCTCGTCGAGGTCGGCCTGGGCGTGCTCCCACGCGTCGATCCCGTCGCCTTCCAAGGCCTTGATCTCGATCAGCTTCTGCATGCGTTTTCTCCTTCGCGCTTCACCGCGGATCGCCCGCGAACACTCCATCACCGTCGCCCGGTGCAACCAGGCGGGCAGCGCCGCCTCCGATCGGATCGCCGCCGCCTTCTGCCCCAACCGCGCGAACACGTTCTGGCTCACCTCCTCCGCCAAGCCACGGTCGCCCAACCGCCGCATCGCCACCCCGAACACCATCCCCAGATGCGCGTCCACCAGCGATCGAAATGCGATCTCATCACGGCTCTCAACAAATCGGCGGAAGTCGGACATCGGTGGGCGGCAAAGATAAGCACCCGCCGAGACTCAGGATCAGACAAAAAAATGCCGATGCCTCCGCACCAACCACGCCATTCCCCACCCCTCCAGCAACCGACAGTCGCCACTCGACATTCCTCAATCCTCCATCGGGCTACACCCCCTGATCCCGCGGGCGCAGCTGCACGTCCCCGACCTCGACGTGCTCCGGCGTCTCCAGCACCGCCATCATCGCCGCCGCCACGTCCTCCGGATCGAGCATCCGCAGTTCCTCCTTGAGCGCCTCCAGCCGGTCCTCGCTGCCTTTGAAATAGAGCCCCAGCAAGGGGGTGTCGACGAAACCCGGCGACAGGATCGCGACCCTCGTCTTGCTGCCCGCCGCCTTCAGCTCGTAGCGCAAGGCCTCGGTCACCGCCCGCACGGCGTGCTTGGTGGCCGCATAGAACCCGCCGCTCGGCGGCACCCGGTGACCCGACATGCTGGAGAGGTTGACGATGTGCCCGCCGGAGGCGGGGAAGCGCTCCAGCGCGAGCTGGCAACAGCGCGTCAGGGCGAAGACGTTGACATCGAGCAGCTCGCGGAACAGGGCCGGTTCGCCGTCGACCACCGGCGCCTTCGGCGCGACGCCGGCGCTGTTGACCAGGATGTCGAGCCGCCCGCCGACCTCGAAGAACAGGCGCTCGATGTCGGGCTCCCACTTCAAGTCCGCAGCGATGGCCTTGCCGCCGAGCTCGGCCGCCAACGCGGCGAGCGCCTCCTTGTTCCGCCCCGTGACCAGCACCCGTGCGCCACGGGCGGCGAGGGCGCGGGCACAGGCGGCACCGATCCCGCTGGAGGCACCGGTGACGAGCGCGATCTTGTTCTGGAGCATCCGTCCCGATAGCATAGTTTCCCGCGATGCGAACCCTCCTCTTCCTCTTCACGCTCGCCACCTCCGCAGCCATCGCCGAGGAGTTCTCCCAGCCCGTATGGGGGCCGCTCGAACCCGTCGAAGGCGTGCGCGGCCGCTTCGAGATCGAGATCCCGCCCGCCGAGAGGATCCCCCCGCTGATGCTGCCCACCCCCTTCCCGCAGATCGTCAAAGCCACGCTCGGAGGTGATCCCATCCCGGTCGAGTTCAACGAAGACGCGACCGAGATCGAGCTGCTCCGCCCCGAGGGCGGCGTCGGCCCGCTGCGGATCGATATCGCCGACGACACCGTCCAGCACCCCGACGGGCGCATCGTTTTCAGCGCCCGCGACGCGGCCGTCGATGGCGACACGGCGAAGCTCGAGACGCATCCCGGCAACCACCGCATCGGCTTCTGGAGCGACCCCGCGGACACCGTCCGTTGGGACTACAAGGCCACGCGCCCCGGCATGTACGACGTCGAGCTCACCTACTCGCTCGCCGCCGGCGGGTCGGAGGTGGAGATCGACTACGGCGGCGGCGAGACGCGGGTGACGCTCGCGCCCACCGGCAGCTGGTACCGCTACACCACCGTCCCCGCCGGCCGCGTCTACCTCGCCGACGACCGGGCGGCCTCCGCTTTGACCGTCACGCCGGTCTCGAAGGCGGGTGCCGCGGTCATGAACATCAAGGCCGTCTTGCTGACCCCGGCGCCAGAGGGCGGCCCGATCACCCAGGAGGGCGACACCGTCACCCTCCTCGCCGAAGAAGCCACGACCCACGGCGTGAAGATGCGCTACGAGCCCCAGCC
>JAUIGD010000454.1 GCA_030430255.1 Verrucomicrobiia bacterium | reverse complement strand
CCCCTCCGATCCCGTCTCAACGGGGACGCAAAGTCCGGCTCCCCGCCCTCTTGCATAGCCAGAAAAACCCACTATTCTAGCCGCCATGACTCGCAAATTCCTCTTCGCCACCGCCATCGGCTCCGCCTCGCTGATCCTCCCGTCTGGCGCCGCCGATTTCGCCACCGACGTGCTCCCCGTGCTCGAACAGAAGTGCATGGGCTGCCACCGCGCCCCCTACAAGACCGCCTCCGGCCGCACCAAGAAGCCGAAGGGCGACCTGCGCCTCGACAACCCCGAGGAGATCGGCAAAGGCGGCGACGGCGGCACCGCCATCGTCGGCGGCAACCTCGACGAGAGCTCCGTCTATCAGCGCGTCATCCTCGATCAAGATCACGACGACTTCATGCCCCCGCAGGGCGAAGGCAAGCCCGCGCCGCTCACCGAAGCCGAGCTCACCGCCCTCAAGGAGTGGATCGAAGCCGGCGCCGACTACGGCGACTGGACCGGCACCGAGTTCGACGCCGAAGGCAACAAGCAGTAAGCGCCCCCGGCCACCATCCCGATCACCGGAAGCCCGGCACCGCGAGGTGCCGGGCTTTTCGTTGCCCCCCTCCCACCACCCCGGGCCTCGATGAATTCCGGGTCACGTTTTGAAAAAACCTCGCCACGCCCCGGCCTTCGGTTAAAATGCGCGCCCCTTTCGTCTCGGCTGCCCCGCACACCGGTCCATGATCCGCGTCCAAAACCTCACCAAACGCTACGTCGGCCGCACCGCCGTCGATCGCATCTCCTTCGAGGTCGGGCGCGGGGAGATCGTCGGTTTCCTGGGCCCGAACGGCGCCGGGAAAACCACCACCATCCGCGTGTTGACCGGATACCTGCCCGCCAGTTCGGGGACCGCGAGCATCGCCGGTTTCGGCGTCTTCACGCAGTCGCTCGAAGCCCGCCGCCGGGTCGGCTACATGCCCGAGAACGTCCCCCTCTACGACGACATGCGGGTGAAGGAATACCTCCGCTTCCGGGCGCGGGTCAAAGGCGTCCCGCGCAGCGAGATCCGCAACTCCGTCGGTGAGGCGATGGAACTCTGCGGGCTCAACGAGATGCGCGGGAAGATCATCGGCAACCTCTCGAAAGGCTTCCGCCAGCGCGTCGGCCTCGCCGACGCCCTCGTCCACAAACCCGACCTGCTGATCCTCGACGAGCCCACCAACGGCCTCGACCCCAACCAGATCCGCCGCGTGCGCGAGCTGGTCAAACAGCTCGGCCTCACCCACACCATCCTCATCTCCACCCACATCCTGACCGAGGTGGAGCTGACCTGCGACCGCGTCGTCATCCTCGACCGCGGCAAAGTCCGCGCCCAGGACACGCCGGCCAACCTGATCGACCGCCTGCGCACCGCCGCCAACCTCAACGTCGAACTGCAAGCCGTCGCCACCCGCGCCGCCGACAAGCTCAAGGCCCTGCCGGGCGTGCGCAAGGTGGTCCGCGAACACGAGGAGGACGGCTGGGCCCGATTCACCGTGCGCGCCGAATCCGGCGCCGACCTGCGCTCCGAGATCGCCTCGCTCGCCGCCGCCGAAGGGTGGCCGCTCCGCGAGCTGCACGCCCTCCGGCCCTCGCTCGAAGACGTCTTCGTCGAACTCACCCAAAGCGAACGCTAGCGCTAGCGCGCCCGCCCCCCCGCGCCACGCACGCCCCTCCATGGCCGCCGTCCTCATCATCGCCCTGCTCGCCGCCACCGCCGGATTCGCGCTGTGGGGCTTCCTCCGCGGCGGGGTCGGCTGGACGCTGCTGGCCAAAGAACTTCGCTCGTTCTTCTTCTCCCCCATCGCCTGGGTGGTCATGGCCCTGGTGATGCTGCTGAACGGGTTCTCCTTCACCACCGCGCTCGAGACCCTGCGCAGCGGCGACCGCACCATCTCGCTCGCCCGCTACACCTTCGACACGCCGATCTTCTGGTTCGCCTACTTCTTCATCTTCCCGGTCGCCACGATGCGCCTGTTCGCCGAAGAGCAGAAACTCGGAACCATCGAGACCTTGCTCACCGCCCCGGTCAGCACCCTCCAGGTGCTGGTCTCCAAGTACTTGGCCGGCCTCATCTTCTACATCGTCGTCTGGCTGCCGAGCCTGCTGAACTTCTTCATCTTCCGCCTCAGCTACCCGCAGAGCGCCGACGCCGTCGGCTCGCTGGCCGGCAGCTACACGATCATCTTCCTCATCGGCGCGTTCAACATCGCCATCGGCTGCCTCGCCTCCGCCCTCACCCGCAACCAGTTGGTGGCGGCGATGACCTGCTTCACCCTCTGCCTGTTGCACTTCCTCGTCGGCTACTTCCTCGGCAACGTCCTGCCCGACCTCCACGAGGCCTACCGCCCCTTCGTCGAGCTGATCTCCACCAGCCTCCACGTCCGCCTGTTCGTCGACGGCCTGGTCGACACCCGGCAGATCGTCTACTACCTCAGCGGCGCCGCGCTGCTGCTGACCCTCACCTACCACGTCCTCGAGTTCCGCAAGTGGAAGGTCTGACCCCACCGTGAGCAACCAGACAGACAGAGACGCCCCGGAATCGGCCGGCGACGCCAAACCGGCCGCCGGAGACGCAGCGCCGCGCCCGGTGCCGACCGGCGACACCGGCCCCATCCGGCGCGTCAACATCGCCGTCAACGTCGCCGTCCAGATCCTCTGCGCCGTCGTCCTCTTCTTCCTCATCAACTACCTCTCCTCCCGCCACTACACGCGCACCGACCTCAGCGCCGCCAAGAAGTACTCCGTCAGCGAGGACACCGCCAACTTCCTGTCCCGCCTCGGCGACAAGGTGAACATCACCATGGCCTACCTCCACAACGGCCAGTCGCGCGACCAGCTCGCCGCCATGCTCACCGAGTACGAACGCCTGGCGGGCGGCCAAATCGCCCTCGAGCAGATCGACCCCGCACGCGACAAGGAGCGCGCCCTCGAGGTCGCCGAGCGCTACGGGATGCCGATCGACCGCAGCTGCGTGTTCATCGAGATCGGCGGCCGAGTCCGCCGCCTCACCGAGGCCGACCTCCACGTCGCCGGCGGCGCCTACTTCGCCGGTGAGGACGCCCTCACCTCCGCCTTGTTCGCCGCCACCGAAGACCGCCCGAAAACGCTCTATCTCGTCGCCGGCAAAGGCCGCCTGCGCGACGTGGAAGGCCGCTCCGCCCTCGACGAGATGCTCGACCTCTCGCGCCGCCAGTTCTTCACCCTCAAGGAGCTCACCTTCGGCAACATCACCGCCGTCCCCGACGATGCCGACGGCCTGCTGCTGATCAACCCGGAGGCCGACTTCTCCGCCGACGAGATGGCGATGTTCCGCGACTACTGGGAGAACCGGCACGGCTCCCTGGTCGCCCTGCTCAACCCCTCCGCCGAACTGCCCAACCTCTACGGCTTCCTGCGCGAGCACGGCGTCACCGTCCGCAACGACCTCCGCCTCCTGTTCGCCGAGGCGACCGGCATCGGCGGCGTCCAGAAGCGCTTCGCCGTCCAGGCACAGATGCTCGAGGGCTCGCCCGTCACCACCGGCTCGGTCGGCAACGTGACGACCCTCGCCGGCCAATCCTGCCCGCTCGTCATCGCCGAAGAAGACGAGGGGCTCGCCAAACGCGGCGTCACCCCCACCGCCCTGATGCAGGTCGACCCCCGCTTCTGGGGCGACGCGAACTACCGGGAGGCCGTCCCCACCCCGGGGCCCGGCGACCTCGAACCGCCGCTCCACGTCGCCGCCAGCATCGAGCGCGGCGGCGGCGGCGACGAGATCGCCCGCCTGGAGAGCTCGCGCCTGGTCGCCGTCGGCAACGCCACCCTCCTCGACCCCGACCACATCTCCGCGCCGAACGCGGGCTTCGTCATGGACGCCGTCAACTGGTCGCTCGGCCGCGAGGAGCGCCTCGGTTTCGACGCCAAGCCCGCCCTCGTCTTCCGCATCGACACCGACGACACCATCTCCCGCCGGGTCTTCTTCTTCACCGTCGTCCTCCTCCCCGCCCTCGCCTTCTGCTTCGCCGTCTTCGTCTGGAGCTCGCGCCGCAGCTGACGCCGACCCGCCACCCCGCCGACCCGCAGCGATGCCCCTCTCCCGCACCACGACCATCCTCGCAGCCGTGACCCTCGTCACGCTCATCTACGTGGTCGCCGTCGAGAGCAACAAGCAGCTCGGCAGCGACCGCCGCGCCGTCCCCGCCGACGGCCCCCACGAGATCGCCGCCTTCCGCATCGAACACGCCGGCGGCATCACCGCCTTCGAGCGCCGCGAGGACGGCCACTGGTATCTGACCGAACCCATCCGCGACCGCGCTGCCAAAGCCGCCACCGAAGAACTCCTCAGCGCCTTCCTCGACCTGCGCAAACGCGTCGCGCTGGAGGGCGACGATTCCTCGCTGAGCGACGACGAGATGGGCCTCGGCGCCGGCGCGATGAAGGTCAGCTTCACGGGGGGCAGCGGCGCCCTCGGCACCCTCGCCCTCGGCGCCCCGTCCGGACTCGTCGGCAGCCTCTACGCGCGCTGGGCCGACGGCGAACCGTTCATCTGCTGGGACACCGCCAAGGTCGCGGCCTCCCGCCCGGCCGCAGATTTCCGCGACCCGGAGCTCCTCGGGGTCGCCGCCAAGGATATCCGCCGCCTCAAACTCAAAGACGACGCCGGCGCGACCCTGGTCATCGACAAGGAGAAGCCGGACTCGCCCTGGCTCATCACCAAACCCCTCTCCGCCCAGACCGACATGGCCGCCGTCACCGAGCGCCTGCGGCTCGTCTCGGCGATGTCCGCGGGCACCTTCATCGACCGCCCGGACGCCGCCCTC
>JAUIGD010000453.1 GCA_030430255.1 Verrucomicrobiia bacterium | reverse complement strand
AGAGCGGCGCCGGCCGGATCCTCGAGATCGACCGCGAGGGGAAGGTGCACAAGGAGGTGAAGCTCAAGCTGGACCGGCCGAACGCGCACTCCGACACGCGGCTGGCGCGCAAACTGGATGGCGGGGGCTACCTGGTCTGCCACGAGGCGGACGGCTCCTGTCGCGAGTACTCCGCCGAGGGCGAGCTCGTGTGGGAGTATGAGGTGCCGCTGTTCGGCGAGCAGCCGCGCGGCGGGCACGGCCTGGAGGCCTTCGGCAACAAGCTGTTCGGGGCGCTGCGTCTGGACAACGGCAACACCCTGATCGCCACCGGCAACGGTCATGGCGTCATCGAGGTGACGCCGGGGAAGGAGATCGTCTGGCAGATCCGGCAGGACACCTTCGCGGACCAGGGGGTGCGCCTCGCGTGGGTGACGACGCTCGAGGTTTTGCCCAACGGCAACTACGTGATCGGCAACTGCCACGCCGGACCCGACAACCCGCTGTTGATCGAGGTGGAGCCGGAGTCGAAGGAGCTGGTCTGGCGCTTCGACCGCTTCGACCTGTTCGGCAACTCGGCGCCGAACTCGCTGCTGACCGACCTCGCGGGGGAGACGCTGCGTTGAAGCTTGCGATCCAGCTCAGGGGCCAGCTCGCCGCGGCGGCCGCGGCGGCCTCCCTGGAGCGCGAGTTCGCCGAAGGCGTCTCCGCGGCCGAGGTCGTGGGCGCCCTCGCGGCGGAGTTCGGCGGCGAGTTCGCGGCGGTGGCGCTCGATGGGGCGGGGGCGGTGCGGCGGACGCTGCTGGTCGCCGCCGACGGGGCGCAGGTGGCCGACCCGGAACAAGCGCTGGCGGGGGGCGTGCGCGAGCTGACGCTGCTGCCGCCGATCGCCGGTGGTTGACGAGCGCATGGAGGCGAAGCTAAGCCCCGCAGACCGCGAGACGTACAGCTGGCAGCTCGACGTGCCCGGCTTCGGCGAGGCTGGGCAGGCGCGGCTGCGGGGGGCGACGGCGCTGGTGTCGCGGGTCGGCGGACTGGGCGGGCCGCTGGCGATGTCCTTGGCGGCGGCGGGGATCGGGCGGCTGGTGTTGGCGCATGGCGGACCGCTGCGGGAGGACGATCTGAACCGCCAGACCCTGATGGCGCGCGAGTGGATCGGGCGCCCGCGGGCGGAGTGCGCGGCGGAGACGCTGCGGCGATTCAACCCGCGCGTCGAGGTCGTGCCCGTGGCGGAGAACGTCGGCGAGGGGAACGCGGCGCGGTTGGTCGGGGAGGCGGACATCGCCTTCGGCTGCGCGCCGCTCTTCGAGGAGCGTTTGTTGCTGAACCGCGAATGCGTGCGCGCCGGCAAACCGCTGGTCGACTGTGCGATGTATGCGATGGAGGGGCGCGTGCTGACGGTGCTTCCGCGCCGGACGCCGTGCCTGGCCTGCCTCTACCCGGAGGTCCCGCCGCACTGGCGCCGCCGCTTCCCGGTGATCGGCGCCGTGTCGGCCGCCGTCGCGCAGATCGGCGCGCTGGAGGGGATCAAGCTGCTCGCCGGGCTGGGCGGGGTCGCGGCGGGGGCGCTGCTGCAGTTCGACGCGGCGGCGATGACGCTCGACAAGATCGCCCTGGCACCGCGGCGCGAAGGCTGTGCGGTCTGCGGTGATCGGTGAGCGATCCGGCCTACAGCCGGTAGTACTCTTCCCAGCCTTTGCGGGGCGGTGGGCCCTCGAGCAGGGCGTCGGCGACCTTGTTGTTGGTGATCCGCTTGGTCTCCAGGTCGAATTCGAGTTCGCCGCCGAGGCGCTGCGCGATGACGCCGAGGCAGAAGACCTGGCTCAGCGGGCCGGAGACGCTGAACGGCGAGCGGGTCTGCTCTTCGCCCTTGGCGCCGAGGACGAAGTTCTTGTGGTGGCCGCTGCCGCTGTCGATCTTCGGCAGGGAGCCCGCGAGGTCGCGGTGCTTGTCCTCGGGGATGATGCGCAGCGGGTTGGCGTGCGAGGTGCCTTTGAAGGTCAACCCCTCGCCGTAGATGATCTTGCCGTTGTTCTCGATCTTGCGGTCGGCTTCGAGTTCGTCCGGGCGCGGCGCTTTGTTCATAGTGCCGTCGCGCCAGGTGACAGCGCAGGCGGGCTCGCCTTCGCGCTCGGGGAAGTCGAAGCGGATGGTGGTGGCCATCGGGAAGAGCAGGTCTTTGACGCCCTCGCGGTGTTCGGCCGTGATCTTTTCGGGGTAGCCGAGTTTCAGGAAGCGGTGGGCGGTGTCGAGGATGTGCGGACCCCAGTCGCCGAAGGCGCCGTTGCCGTACTCGTACCAACCCCGCCAGTTGCCGGGGTGGAGGTATTTCGAGTACGGGTGCTCCGGCGCGGTGCCGAGCCACGTGTCCCAGTCCAGCCCCTCGGGCATCGTCTCGCCCTCCTGCCACGCGTCGAACTTCCACGGGTGCCAGCGGCGGCCGGAGTTCATGTAGGCGTCGATGCGGCGCACGTTCTTGATGACACCCGCCTCCTTCCAGGCCTTGAACTGGTAGTAGTTGGCCCCGGAGTGCCCCTGGTTGCCCATCTGGCAGGAGACCTTGTACTTCGCTTCGGCGGCCATCATGAGCTCGATCTCCCGGAAGGTGTGCGCGAGCGGCTTCTCGACGTAGCAGTGGACGCCCTCGGCCATGGCGCGCATGGCGATGGGGAAATGGGCGTGGTCCGGGACGCCGATGGTGCAGGCGTCGATCTCGTCCCCCATGCGGTCGAACATCTGGCGGAAGTCTTTGAACTTCGGGATGCCGCCGAACTGCTTCTCGATCCCGGCCGTGTGGCCGCTGCCCATGGCGACGTCGCAGAGGGCGACCGGGGTGACCATGCCGGTCCCGTGGACGCTCTTGGCGTCGCCTGCGCCCATGCCGCCGCAGCCGATGAAGGCGACGTTCACCCGTTCGTTGGCGCCGATGACGCGTCCGGGGATCAAGCTGAAGACGGAGCTGGCGGCGGCGGCTTTGACGAATTGGCGGCGGGAGGTGCGGTGGTTCATGGCGGGTGGACGGCGGGGGTAGGTTGCGGAGAGAAATGTCGGCGGGCAGCCGGATCTCATGCGGGGCTCCAGTGGGGGACGCGACCGGAGGGGTGCTCGGGCGGAGACGGCGATGGTGAAGAATTCCCAGGATCAGGAATTTCAAGATTATTTAAGATATCCAAAATACCGCGCGACAAAGATCAGAATGAGTCTATTTTTCACGTTACATGTTCGCGCTGAACGGGAGAGCCATCGCCCTTTCGATTGCGGCGACCGCTCTGTGCGCCGCCCTGATCGGCATCGGTTGTTCGTCGCGGAGTTCGGGTGGGGGATCGACCCTGACGGGTTCGGCGGCGCCGTCGTTGAAACCGGTGTCGCCGGGCGGGTTGTATCAGGAGATCCGGGTGGTGAAGCGATACATTCCGAAGGGGCGATATGGGCGCGCGTCCCACCGCGCCATGCGGCCTCGCTACATCACGGTGCACTCGACGCAGAACTACACCGGCGACGCTTGGGACCACGCGAAGGCGCTCGAGAACGGCAAGCTGCGCGCGAGGAAGCGTCGCGGCGGCAACCGGATCGGCTATCTCACCTGGCACTTCACCGTGCAGGAGGACGTCGTGCTCCAGCACCTGCCGACCAACGAGCAGGGCGAGCACGCGGACTTCGACGGGCCGGGCAACAATTACTCGATCGGCATCGAGATGTGCGAGCATCGCGGCAACAGCCGGACGGCGACGCTCGACCGCACGGCGAAGCTTTGCGCCTCCCTGATGTATCAATACAAGATCCCGCTGCGCAACGTCGTGCCTCACTACCACTGGCCGCGGAAAGGGCTCTCGCCAGAGCACAAAGACTGCCCGCACTTCCTGATGACGGACGGCCGCCCCGGACGGCGTTGGGACGATTTCCTCGCCCAGGTGAACTACCACTACCGGCGCATCCAAGCGCCCCAGCCCAAGCTCGCCTTCGCGGGGGGGCCGGCGGAGGTGGTGGCGGCGGCGGACGCGTACGCCGCGGAGTGACATGGCGGGGCGCGCCCGAACGCCATTCGCCTTCACCCGAGTGGCGCTGGGTGAAGGGGAGTGCCGGAGGCACGAGAGAAGGTCGCGCGGAGTGGAGCGCCAGCGGAACTCCGGGGAACCGGAACGCCTCGCGATCCGCCCCGGCAGGGGCGGCAGAGCGATGCCCCACCTGAGGCAAGCGCCATTCGCCTCCACCTGGGTTAGGGCTAGACTGGATAGAAGTGGGCTGAGGTAGGGCTTCGACGGGGAGGCGCCTCCTCGCCCGCCCGCTTCGCTCCCGGCAGGCGGTCGGGGACGTCCCGGTGGCACGGCGCGCCGGTTTCAGCGCGGGATCCTTCCGACGCTGCGCTCGTCAGGATGACACACCGCTTCCTTGGGAGGGGAGGGCTGGTGGCCATTCCCCCCCGCCCTCAACACCGCGGAACGGTCACCCTGAGCAACGCGAAGGGCCTCTCACCGCGGCCCGCGTCTCCGGAGCCCTCCGCTGTTCGATGGCCCCAGCGCCCCCGGGGGGTAGGAGCCTGTCGGACCTACCCGTTCCGGTGCGAATCGTTTTGCCATTTGACCAATTCGCCCCGCTCTCGTCGCTGATCTCGATCAAATCCTCACCATCGTTCCGATTGGGATCGAAATTCGAAAACGTTTGGGCGCGAAAGCCCTAAGTCCGACAGACTCCTAGCTTGTGCCGATCGCCAAATCCGCAGGCGATGCGCAGCCGTTCGTTGACGGTGAGCAGGCGGCGGCCAGGATCGGCGAAGCGGCAGGGATCGCTGGGTGGTAACCGGATGCGATCTCGATCAAGGCTTGAACATCGTCACGACCGGT
>JAUIGD010000452.1 GCA_030430255.1 Verrucomicrobiia bacterium | reverse complement strand
CCGAGATGCAGCAGCCGCCGATGGCGCCGCACGGCTCGGGTGAGGTTGCGACGCAGGCGCCCTCCGGTGGAGGTGGAGGCGGCGGATTGATGCTCGGTGTCGCAGCCGGACTCCTTTTTGTCGGTGTGGGCGCAGGGCTCGGACTCTACTTCGGCGTCGGCAACGAGATCGTCGCCGGTGCGGTCGGTGGACTCTTCGTCCTGCTCGCGCTCGGTTGTGGCGTCGTCGGGCTGATGAAGATGGGCAAGGGCGGCGGTGGTTCGATGAACCAGACCAATCCCGGCCTCGCGCCGCCTCCGACCTTCCCGGCCCAGCCCCAGCCAGCCCCGCAGCAGCCTTACCCGCAGCAGACGCCCCCCGCGGGCGGTGCCGGCCATGGCTTCCTGTTCGTGATGGAAGGCAACGACAAGGGCCAGAGCTATCCGCTGGTGCCCGGTGGTGTGACCCTCGGCCGTGGCGAGCAGAACGGCGTGCCCCTCAACGACCCGGGCGTCTCGACCGTGCACGCCCAGGTCGTGCTCGAGGGCAACCAGTGGTTCCTGCGCGACCTCGGTAGCCGCAACGGGTGCTACGTCAACAACCAGAAGGTCACCCAGCAGCCGCTGAACAACAAGGACATCATCGTCCTCGGCAACACGATGATGGTGATCAACCTCACCTGATCTGCGCCGACCCCGAACACACGCGGCACCGCATTGCGGTGCCGTTCTTCGTTGTGGATGGGTCAGCACCTCGCTCGAAGCGGTGCGCCATGTGTCGTCGCGACCAGGCGGTGGAGGCGTCCGTCGGGGAGCACCGATCGTTGCCCTCCCCGACAACGCTCGTTACAGAGCCCCCCCAAGAAAGAGGCCCCCCCTGCGGGGAGGCCTCGGCGCACCTTCCGACCGGAAGGGCATGGACGGCGCTGTGGGGGCGCCGCAAGAGGTGATAGCAGGCGCGGCTCAGGCGGATCGCTGGCCGCGCTGCTCGCGCATAAAGTCAGGGCACGGGCGACGCTTCCAGGCCCACCGGTACCCCGGGGACTTCAGGCTCGGCTCCGAAATCTCCAGGCGTCCGAGCTCGTCGTGGGTGCCGTCGCCTTCGGGGGCGTCGACGTCGAGCACGGCGTCCGTGATCACGGGGACGAGGGCGCCGCGGAGCTGCCTGAGGTGCCGACCGAACACGGGCTGCCGCACGCGCACGGGGACACCACGGAGGGTCCGGACTTCCGGGCGGGTAACGTCGAAGAGTGCCATGACATCTTCCTCCATCTCTCTTGCCTGCCCGCGCACATCCTCGGCTCCGGCGCGCGCGCGGGGACCGCGCCGGACGTCTGTTTCACAAGGGGGAGCGAAGCGGAACCTCCGGGAGGAATCGAACCTCCGACCTGCGGCCTGAGCCGCTGTTCTCCACTGAACTTCGGCGTGCTGACACACGACGATTCCGGTCCACCATCCCTACCGGCGTAGAGATCTCCCGATGGGAATCGAACCCATACACCAGCCGACTGGTTCTTCCATTGAGCTACAGGAGACCGGGCTACACCGAAGCGCGGTACCGTTCATCTGGTCCGCTGCCGGGTGCGTGCAACTTGCACTCTCGGCCGCTCCCCATGATCCTCAACAGGAAATGGGCAACCTCTTCCATTAGGTTTCCTTCCTGGTCTGCGGATACACGTGTGTAGACATGATTCAGGCACCGGCCGGCGCCTGAGGGGGGGCGCGGCTAAGCTAGAGGCAGGTCCTGAAAAGGCAAGTCTCGCCGCGTTTCCATAGTCTCTCGTTCGCGAAGTGTGTACGTTGGAGCCGTTCCCACGGCTCCCGATGCAACGATAGCCGCGGGAAATGGCGATGCAAGCGCGTTTCCTCAGCTTTTTTTCATCTGGAAGCGCGACAGATCGTCCAGGGCCTGCTTCCAGGCGGCTTCGTCAAAGGCTGCCCCCGGCTCTTTCCACAGCGCTTCGACCTCGACGCGGTCACCCTCGCGGCGGCCTTCGAAGCGGCCGACGAGCGCCCCCCGGTGCAGCAGGGGGCAGACATAGTAGCCCCAGCGGCGCTTCGCGGGCGGCTTGTAGACCTCCCACAGGTACTCGAAGCCGAACACCTGCAGGACCAGCTTGCGATCCCACAGGAGCGGGTCGAGGGGGCCGAGCACGCGCATCTGGCCGTCGTCCTCCGGGAACTCCCGGGCGCGGAACCCCGCGGGGGCGAGGTAGCGCCGCCGCGAGCCCTCGATGCAGACCTCCTCGAACACCCCCTCGTCGACCATCCGCTGCGCCAGTCCGTCCCGGCGCGCCGCGTCGAGCAGCGACCAGTGGGGACCGGAGGCGAGCGCGAACAGCCCCGCCGCCTCGACCCGCTCGCGCAGGGCGAAGCGCGCGAAGTCGGGAGCCGGCGCCGCGGCGGCCGCGCCGAGCACGCGCTCCGGCAGGTCGTAGCGCTTGCCGGGCCCGGCCCGGGCGCAGACGACCAGGGCGCAGCGCCGCCACAGCCACTCGAGGGCGAGCTGTGAGCCGTGCCAGGTGTCGCGGGACCACGGGTGTGCGTCGCGGAAGACCTTGCCGCGCAGGGTCAGGTCCCGGCGCGCCAGCGGCCCGCGTTCCCGCACCTCGGCCAGCACCGCGGCGACGACCTCGGGCGTGGGCTGAGGGTGGCGGCGGAAAGGCCAGGGCAGCGAGTCGCAGTGGGAGCGGTAGGCGGGGAAGGCCGAGGCGGGGAGGATGCAGCGCTCTTTGGCGAAGTGCTCGAAGGCGTCGCCAGGAAACAGCGCGTAGACGTCCCCCCGCCGGGCGTCGGCGACCCGGGCGTGGACGACCAGGTCGGGGTTGGTGCCGACACGGTCGAGGGGGTCGAGCTGGATGCAGCGCAGCGCCGCGAGGGTCGCGCGGATCGCCGCGTGCCCCCCGCGGCGCCGTCGCCGCAGGCCGAGCTGGCCGGTCAGGTAGGAGCGGGCCTCCGCTTTGGACAGAGGCGCCGGAGGGCTCAACCGAGCGCCTTGACCAGGGTGTCGCCGATGTCCGCCGGGGAGTCGGCGACGGCGATGCCGCAAGCCTTGAAGGCCTCGATCTTCTCGGCCGCCGTGCCCTTGCCGCCGGCGATGATCGCGCCGGCGTGGCCCATGCGCTTGCCCTTGGGGGCGGTCTTGCCGGCGATGAAGCCGACGACGGGCTTGGACATGTTGTCCTTGACCCACTGCGCCGCCTCTTCCTCGTCGCTGCCGCCGATCTCGCCGATCACGATCACCGCGTCGGTCTCGCTGTCCTGCTCGAACAGCTCGAGGCGCTCGATGAAGCCGAGGCCGCGCACCGGGTCGCCGCCGATGCCGACGCAGGTCGACTGGCCGAGGCCGAGGTTCGAGACCTGCCAGACCGCTTCGTAGGTCAGGGTGCCGCTGCGGGAGATGATCCCGATGCGGCCGGGCTTGTGGATGTAGCCGGGCATGATGCCGACCTTGGCCGCGCCCGGCGAGATCACGCCCGGGCAGTTCGGCCCGACGAGGACGGTGTCGGACTCGGCGAGGTAGTGCTTGACCAGCACCATGTCGCGGACCGGGATGCCCTCGGTGATGCAGCAGACCAGCTCGATGCCGGCCTCGGCCGCCTCGATGATCGCGTCGGCGGCGAAGGCCGCCGGGACGAAGATCATGCTGGTGTTGGCGCCGGTCGCCTCGCGGGCCTCCTTGACCGAGTCGAAGACGGGCATGCCCTCATGGGTCTGGCCGCCCTTGCCGGGCACGACGCCACCGACGACCTCGGTGCCGTAGTCGCGGCACTTCAGGGTGTGGAAGCTCCCGGCGCCGCCGGTGATGCCCTGGGTGATCAGCTTGGTCTCGTTGTTGACAAGAATCGTCATGGCTGTCCCCCTACTCGCCTTTGGACGCCGCGACGACCTTGGCGGCCGCATCGGTCATGTCGTTGGCTCGGATGATGTTGAGATCGGACTCGGCGAGGATCGCCTTGCCCTTCTCGACGTTGGTGCCCTCGAGGCGCACGACGAGCGGGACCTCGATGCCGAGCTCCTTGGCCGCTTCGAGCACGCCGCGCGCGATCACGTCGCACTTCATGATGCCGCCGAAGATGTTGACGAGGATCGCCTTGACGTTGGGATCGCCGAGGATGATCCGGAAGGCCGCGGCGACCTTCTCCTGCGTGGCGCCGCCGCCGACGTCGAGGAAGTTGGCGGGCTCTTCCCCGTGCAGCTTGATGATGTCCATCGTCGCCATCGCGAGGCCGGCGCCGTTGACCATGCAGCCGATGGTCCCCTCGAGGCTGATGTACGAGAGGCCGTACTTCTTCGCCTCGATCTCCTTGGGATCTTCCTCGGTCAGGTCGCGGTAGCCCGCGATGGTCTTCTGCCGGTACAGCGCGTTGCTGTCGAGGTTGAACTTCGCGTCGAGGGCCATCACGCCGCCGTCGCCGGTGACGATCAGCGGGTTGATCTCGACCAGGGCGGAGTCGGTCTCGACGTAGAGCTTCGCGAGCTGCAGGAAGATCTTCGCCGCGCCCTTCAGGCTCTTCCCGGACAGTCCGAGGCCCTTGGCGAGGCGGCGCGCCTGGAAGGCCCGCAGGCCGAAGCGCGGGTCGATCGCTTCCTTGAGGATCTTGTCCGGGGTCTCGGCGGCGACCTTCTCGATCTCGACGCCGCCCTCGGAGCTCGCCATCAGCACCGGCTGCTTGAGGCAGCGGTCGAGCACGATGCCCGCGTACAGCTCGTTGGCGATGTCGACGCCCTCTTCGACCAGAACCTTGTGCACGGTCTTGCCTTCGGGGCCGGTCTGGTGCGTGACCAGCTGCATGCCGAGGATCTGCGATGCGACGTCTTTGACCTGGCTCTTGTCCTTGACGACTTT
>JAUIGD010000451.1 GCA_030430255.1 Verrucomicrobiia bacterium | reverse complement strand
CCGCCACCATCGCCGCCCTCGGCGCCGCGGTCCTCCTGCCCGCCTGCGCGCCACCCCCGCCGCCGCTGCCCCCCGCACCTGGTATCGGCAAGCCACGCATCCCGTCGCCGCCCGCACTCCCGAGGCCGCCGCGCCCGCCGCGGCTGCCCTAACCCGGATCGATCACCAAGCTCCGGGCTGTGGCTCGCCCTCGTTGACGCTGAGGGTGTTGGCGTGGTGACCGGCTCGGGCAGGGTGTTCACCCAGCCGCTTCGCCGATCCCTGCCGCCGCCTACTCAGCGCCAACGAATGGCAGCGCCTCGCCTGCGGATGTGGTGATCGATCCGGGCTAACCCGGATCGATCACCAAGCTCCGGGCTGCGGCTTGCCCTCGTTGATGCTGAGGGTGTTGGCGTTGGGATCGGCTCGGGCAGGGTGTTCACCCAGCCGCAGCGCCGATCCCTGCCGCCGCCTACTCAGCCTCAACGACTGGCGGCGCCTCGCCTGCGAATGTGGTGATCGATCCGGGCTAAGCGGGGTGGAGCCGGAGGGCGGGCGTCCCCGTTCGCCGTGGGCGATGGCGCGCAGGGGCGGCCCGAAGCCATCGACCGATTCAGCTGCGCCGCCCGCCCACGGCGGACATCGAGGTCCGCCCCCGACCTGCCCCGACCTGCCCCGGCGGGGTTCGCCTCAGCCCGTCGGCGCGTCATCGACCTCCGCAGAGGTCCGCGTCGCGTGTGGCAGGCGCAGGACAAAGGTGTTCCAGCCGTCCCTCGAACCCTCGAAGTTGAGCCTGCCGCCGTGCGCTTTGGCGATGACCTGCGCCAGGCTCAGCCCGAGCCCCGTCCCGGGTTTGGCGGCGCCGCGTGCGGGGTCCGCGCGGTAGAAACGCTCGAAGATCTTCTCGCGCTCGACGCCCTCGATCGGCGGTCCGGTGTTGCGCACCACCACCGCGAACCCGCCGCTCACCTCGTGCAGCTCGCAGCGCACCTCGCCGCCCTCGCGGTTGTACTTCACCGCGTTGGTGAGCAGGTTGGAGATCGCCAGGCGCAGCAGCCGCCCGTCGCCGCTGACCTTCGCCGCCGGGCTGAACACCTCGGACGCCAAGGTCAGCCCGGCGTCATCGGCGAGGATCTCCGTGTCCTCCAAGACATCGACCACCAGCTCCGCCAGCGACAGCTCGCCGCGGTCGGGCACCAAGCTCCCCGCGTCCGAGCGCGACAGCAACAACAGCGAGTCGATGATCGCCCGCAGCTGGCCGACACGCTCCAGCAGCTCGACGTAGGTCGCCGCGTCCTCCGGGTTGCGGTCGGCGTCCTGCAGGGCGGCCTCGATCTTGCCCTGCATGACCGTCAGCGGAGTGCGCAGCTCGTGCGAAGCGTCGGAGCTGAAACGGCGCTGTTGCTGGAACGCGCTCTCGATGCGGTCCATCATCCGGTTCAACACCCCGGCGAGGCGGCCGAGTTCGTCGTGGGACTCCACCCCCCGGATGCGCTCCCCCAATCCCGCGGGCGTGATGTGTTCGGCCGTGGCGATGATCTTGTTGATCGGCTTCGCCGCGCGCCCCGCCACCCACCATGCGCCGAGGCCGATGAACACCAAGGCCACCGGAAGGAACCGCAGGTAGCCGTTCACCATGCTCATCACCTCGTCCTGGATCTCCTGTAGGTCGATCGCCATGCGGATCTCGAGGTTGCCGATCCGCCGGTACATCTCGCGCCAGAGCGTGCCGTCGATGCGGCGCGTGGCGCTCCAGCCGCGCTTGGTGTACTGGGACCCCTCCGCCGCGTCCGGCCAACCCTCGGCGGCGATCCTGCGGTGGCGGCTGCGCACCGTCACCTGGGTCAGCTCCACCAGCCTCGCCTCGGCCGGCTCGGCGCTGATCGTCCCGGAATAGGTCTCCCGGATGCCCGTGCCCGGCGCGCCGAGCACCATCCGGTAGGCGAGCCCGCTGTGGTCGCCGTCGAGGTCGTCGCCCTCGTCGGCGTCCGGACCGCGCGCCTGGATCGCCACGATCTGGGTCAGCACGCGCAGCTCCTCGTCGGCCTCCTCGACCATGTTGTCGAACACCATCCACGCCGTCACGGCGAAGAAGACCAGCAGGACGATGCCGCTCAGCAGCGCCGACCAGAGCGCGATCCTCGGGCGGAACGAGAGCGCCATGACCCTTCCGCGCTACCCTTCGCCGGCGTCGCCGTCCGCGTTGTCGGGGTCGAGCATGCGGTAGCCCACCCCGCGCAGCGTCTCGATGAGCGGCTGCTCGCCCTCCAGGTCGATCTTTGTCCGCAGCCGCCGGATGTAGACGTCGACCAGGTTCGTCCCCGGGTCGAAGTGGTAGCCCCAGACCTGCTCCAAGATCTGCGTCCGCGTCAGCACGCGGCCCGGCGAGCGCATCAGGAACGACAGCAGGGAGAACTCCTTCGGCGTCATGTCGATCAAGGTGCCGGAGCGGCGCACCTCGCGGCTCATCAGGTTGGCGCTCAGGGTGCCGACGCTCAGCTGGCTCATGCCCGTCTCGGTCGACCGCCGCCAGATCGCGCGCAGGCGGGCGATCAGCTCCTCGACGAAGAACGGCTTGGGCAAGTAGTCGTCCGCCCCGAGGTTGAGCCCCTCGATGCGGTCGTCGCTCTCGCCGCGGGCGGTGATGATGATGACGGGCACCATGTTGTGGCCTTCGCGGAGCTTGCGCAGGATCTCCAGCCCGCTCTTGCCCGGCAGCATGATGTCGAGCACCACCGCGTCGTAGACATTCTCGATCGCGTGCTTCATCCCGGAGTCGCCGTCCTCGCAGTAATCGACCTCAAAGCCTTCGGCCCCGAGCCCGTCGCGCACCAGCGCGCCGATCTCGGGTTCGTCTTCGACAAGCAGGATCTTCACGCCCTCAGGATAGAGCGGCGGGGGGCGATGCCAACGCTTTCTTTGCCCGTCAGGCGGGAGCCAGGGCGGCCAGCACGGCCTTCTGGGCATGCAGGCGGTTCTCGGCCTCCCGGAAGATCGTGTCGGCGTGCGCCTCCAGCACCTCCTCGGTGATCTCCATGCCCCGGTATGCCGGCAGGCAGTGCATCACCGCCGCGCCGGGCTTCGCCTTCGCCGCGAGATCGGCATTGATTTGATAGTCCCGGAACGCCTCCCGGCGCGCCGCCGCCTCGGCCTCGCGGCCCATGCTCACCCACACGTCGGTGTAGAGCACGTCGGCCCCTTCGACCGCAGCGCCGAAATCTGCCGTGGCCGCGACGTTCGGGGCGCCGACCCCGGCGAGCCACTCCTCCGGCGGCCGGTAGCCGTCGGGGCCGGCGAGCGCGAGCTCGAAGCCGAGGTGTTTGGCGGCCCAGACCCAGGAGCGGGCGACGTTGCAGTCGGCGTCGCCGATGAAAGCCACCTTCCTTCCGTCCCAGCCGCCGCACACCTCGCGCATGGTCAGGAGGTCCGCCAGGATCTGGCAGGGGTGCTCGAGGTCGGTCAGGGCGTTGATCGTCGGCACCCCCGCGAAGCGGGCGAACTCCTCGAGGTCGGCCTGCGAATCGTTGCGGATGACGGCGCCGTCGATCATGCGGCCCATCACGCGGGCCGTGTCCTTGATCGGTTCGCCGCGCCCGAGCTGCAGGTCGTTGCCGGAGAAGAACATCGCGTTGCCGCCCAGCTCGCGGATGCCGACCTCGAAGCTCACGCGGGTGCGGGTCGACGATTTCGAAAACATCATCCCCCAGCACTGGCCGGCCAGCGGCTGTGGGGCGCCGGCGGTGCGGCGGCCCGCCTTGAGCGCGGCGGCGGAGTCGATCAGCGCGACGATCTCGTCGGCGGACGAGTTTTGCAGCGAGAGGAAGTGCTTCATCTTCGATCGGGTTCGGGGATTTTGGGGAGCGCGGAGTCTCGCCCAAGCCCGGCGCCGGGCCAAGGGCCCTCCTCCCGGCCTCCGTGACGATCCGTTCACGGCTGCCGCCGGCGGCCGGGCGGTGCGGCCCCTATCCGCCGGCTACCCGCCGGCTATCCGCCGGCTATCCGCCGGCTATCCGCCGGCTACCCACCCACCGCGCTGCGCCACTCGCCGCTGCGCAGGCGCTCGAGGAGGACCGCGAGCAGGATCACCGCGCCGAGCACGATCATCTGCGTCTCGCTGCCCAACTTCTTCAGGTTCATGCCATTCTCGATCACGGCGATGATGAACGCGCCGATGAGGGTGCCGAACACCTTGCCCTTGCCGCCGAAGAGGCTCGTGCCGCCGACGACGACGGCGGCGATCACCTTGAGCTCGTAGGTCTCGCCGTAGCGCCCGGCGCCGCTCTGCAACTGCGATGCCAGGACCACGCCCCCGAGCCCGGCCAGCGCCCCGGCGATGACGTAGACGACGAGCTTGGTGCGTTTGGGGGACACGCCGGAGAGCCGCGCCGCCTCCGGGTTGCCGCCGGTGGCGTAGATGTAGCGGCCGAGCTTGGTCTTCGACATCACCACATGGGCGACCGCGTAGAGGGCGAGCATCAGGACCACGCAGTTCGGAACGCCGAAGGTCAGGCCGTTGCCGAGCCACTGGTAGCTCGCCGGGACGTCGCTGATGGTCTGGTTGTCGGCGATCTTGTAGGCGCCCCCGCGCACCACCTGCATCATCGCGAGGGTGGCGATGAAGGGGGGCACGCAGAAGGCGGTGACCATCCAGCCGGTGAACGCCCCGGCCAGCGCGCAGGCGAGGACGCCGGCGATCGAGGCGGCGACCAAGGCCGCCGCCCCGGCGTCGTCGGCCCCGCCCATCGCCCGGATCAGGAAGGTGGCGACCACCGCCGACAGCGCGATCAACGAACCGACCGAGAGGTCGATCCCGGCCGTGATGATGACCATCGTCATGCCGATCGCGAGGATGGCGATCA
>JAUIGD010000450.1 GCA_030430255.1 Verrucomicrobiia bacterium | reverse complement strand
CGCCGAAGAAGCCCTCAAAGCCGGCCGCGCCGCCATCGGCGACCCCCTCGTCGCCGGCTGCGAGCTCGTCGCCAACCCCCACCCCGATCTCGTCGACGCCCTCGGCTGACCCGTCGATCCGGCGTCTCTGCCGACGCGCCCAGCGCCGACGCGACGAAGCGCCCGCCCCGAATGGGCCGCCCGAAGTGACCTCCCGATGCGCACCGCAAGCGCACTCCGTGAGACCCGCATGAGCGGGCGCAACACGCGAGCGTCAGCGAGCCACCGAGCCATCGAGCGGAAGGCGGGAGCCCCGGCCCGCGAGGCGCACGGGCCGAAGTCGGGAGAAGGGCGCAGGGCAGAGCCCGAGCACCTCCGACGCAGCGGAGCGCCGCCCAACGGATCGCCCGACGCGCGCCGCCAACTCACACTGTGAAGCCCGCATAGCGGGCTGAACACGCGAGCGAAGCGAGCCGCCGAGCGGAAGGAGGGAGTCCGGGCTCGCCCGGACGGGTCGGAGCAACGATGAGGGCGCAGCCCGCAGGGCGAGCACCAAAGAGGCAGCGGAGATCCCGCCGCGAAGCGGCTCCAGGATGAGCACGGCTAACGCATCAGGGCGCGAAACCCATCCGCTCATAGTTCTTCGGCGGCCGATAGAACACCAGCTCCACCCGCCGATTCTTCCGCCGCCCCGCCTCCGTCACGTTCACCGTCAGCGGCCGCGTCGACCCCGCCGGCACCGCCTCGAACCGACTCGGCGGCATCTGCAAGTCCGGCCGATCGGCGCTCGTCCCCAACAGATAACGGATCACCGACACCGACCGGGCCGCCGACAAGTGATCATTCGAGGGGAACTGCGCCGACCGAATCGGCACCGAATCGGTGTGCGCCTCCACCTGGATCTGCGCCTGATACTCCGCCGCCACATCCAACACATCATCGAGGAACGGCCAGATCGCCGGCCGCAGATCGGCCCGGCCCGGCTCGAACATGTGCTCCTCGCCCAGCGAGATCACGATCCCCCGATAATCCTCGTACACCTCGATGTTGACCCGCCCCGACGGCGTCCGCGCCTGCTCCCGCTCCTCCACCTTCTTCATCCCATCGAGGACCTTCTGCGGCTGGAACTGCATCGAGAACTCTTGCGCCACCGCGTTATCCGCCTGCGGGCGGGTGAACACCGGCGTCACCTCCTGCACCCCGAACGCCTTCATGATCGAGCCCGACAGCACCTTGTACTTGATGACCTCGAGGTTGGCGAACGACAGCAGCAAGATGAAAAACGTCAGCAGCAGCGACATCATATCGCCGAACGTCACCACCCACTCCGGCGCCCCCTCCTTGCACTCCTCCTCCTCCTCGGGCGGCGGTAGACCCGGCTCTCCTCCAGATCCCTCCTCCTCCGCCTCCTCCCCCTCGGCGCCCTCGATCTCATCGTCCTCTTCGTCCGCCACGATCGAGCTCCTCAGTCCTTCGGCCGCAGCAGCGGCGACAAGAAGACGAACTCGACCGTCGACGCCGGCCCATCCGGCAGCACCTCACCCGGCTGCTGCGTCGGCGCCGCCGGCCCGCGCCCCACCGCGATCACGTCCCCCGCATCCAACCCCCCCGTGCCCCGGAGAAACTGCGCCACCGCCACCGCCTGCGCCGCCGTCAGCGACCACACTGTCTCGAACTGCGGCGCCCGCGGCGCATCCGGCGACCGGCGCACCTCCACCGCGAGCTCGTACTGCCCCCCCGCCGCCGACTCTGCCTTCGCGTTCTCCGCCCGTAGCTGATCCGCCACGATCATCAACAGCGGCCCCGCCTCCCGCCGCAATCGATCGGTCCCCGGCTCGAACAGCTCATCCGCCGGAAACAGCACCACCACGCCCTTGTAGCTCTGAAACACCTCGATCGTGACATCGGCCGTCCGCTTCGTGCGCGAGTTCGGATCGAGCTTACGCCGCAGCTCCTCCATGATCCGCCGCGCGTTCATATCGATCCGCGGCTGAAGCCGAACCATATCGTGGCGCTTGTCGACCACCACGATCCGCTCCTCGACCTTGAGCCCGAACCCCTGCTTGATCGTGCCCGCGAGCTCCTTGAACCGCATCACGTCCATCGTCGCGAACGACAACAGCAAGATGAAAAACGTCAGCAGCAGCGACATCATATCGCCGAAGGTGACCACCCACTCCGGCGCGCCCTCCTTGCAGACCTCCTCCTCCTCGAGCTCTGCCCCGCCCTCTTCCTCGTCGTCTGTTGCGGCCACGCCCCCGCCCCCGCCTCAGGACGCCGACTTCAGCGCTTCGCGATCCGCGGGCGACAAGAACGTATGCAGCGTCTCCTCGAGCATCCGCGGGTTCTCCCCCCGCTTGAGCCCCAAGATCCCCTCCAGCATCAACAGCTTCATATCGAGCTCTTTGCTGCTGTAGTACGCCAGCTTGTCCTTCAGCGGCGTCGCGAACAGGTTGGCGATGACCGCCCCATACAGCGTCGTCAAGATCGCCACCGCCATCGCCGGCCCGATGCTCTTGGGGTCATCCATGTTGGCGAGCATGTTCACCAGCCCGATGAGCGTCCCGATCATGCCGAACGCCGGCGCCGACGTGCCCACCGCGTCCAGCATGTCCTGCCCCGCCTTGTGCCGCGCCTTGAGGTACTGAATCTCCTTCATCAAGATCGACTCGATCTGCGCCGCCTCCGCCCCATCCACGCAGTAGTTGATCCCCTTCGCCAGAAACGGATCCTCGAACTGCACCCGCTCGAGCGCCAACAGCCCCTCCTTACGCGCGATCTGCGAGAGCTGGATGAACTGCGTGATGACCTCCGACTTGTCCGGCGGCGTGTTGAAGAACGCATTCCGCGCCACCGGGATGATCGCGAACACCCCCTTGAGCGGATAGCGGATGAAGATCGTCGCGATCGTGCCCCCGATCACGATCAGCGTCGACGGCGCGTCGAGGAACAGCGTGATCTCACCGCCGAGCATGATCGCGATCACGATGAACGCCATGCCGGCGACCATCCCGATCAGAGTCGAGATATCCATCCGTCGATGACCTCCGAGGGTCACGCCCCCCAGGCAGACGGCTCAATCTACCCCGCCCAGCGACCCGAGTCCACTCGGCGCCTGCGCAGGCAACCATTGGCCGCATAAGGGGAAAAGCCGCGAATTGGTGTCCCGAAAACGAAACGGCCGGACCCGAGTCGCCCGAGAGGGCTCCTCTGGATCCGGCCGTCAGCGGGACCGAAGCGTCGTGCTCGACCGGCTCAGTTCCCCGAAGGCTGAGCCGGCGCCGCCGGCGCATCCGGCACCTTGGGGGTCGGCGCCTTGAGCTGAATCGGCTTCACCTTGTTCGGCGCGATCGGCTTGATCGCCGGCTTCTCCGCCGCCTCTTCCGCCGGCCGCTCCGGCAGGAACGTCTCGATCTTGGCGTCCGTCCGCAGCGACTTGAGCAGATCCGCCTTCGCGCGCCGGCTCTTCTTGTTGCGCAGCAGCTTCGAGATCGACTCCTGCACCTCGTCGAACGGCCGCTGACGCCCTTCCTTCTTGTCGGTCACCTTGATCACGTGCCAACCGAACTGCGTCTTGACCGGCGGCGAGATCTCACCGACCTTCATCACGAACGCCTTCTCCTCGAACTCCGGCACCATCCGGCCCCGGCTGAAGAAGCTCAGATCGCCCCCGCGGTCCTTCGTCGGCCCCTGCGAGTGCTCCTTGGCGAGCGCATCGAAGTCCGCCCCCGCCTTCTTGGCGAGCGCGTAGACCTCATCGGCCTTCTTCTTGGCCGCCGCATCGGCCGCCGCATCATCCTTGGGGCTCACCTTGATGAGGATGTGGCTCGCGCGGACCTGCTCCTTGACCTCGTAGCGCTGCTTGTTCTCCTCGAAGTACGCCTTGACGTCATCATCGGTCACCGCCAGATCGCCGCGCTTCTCGAGCAGCGCCTGAACCGCGAGGTTGTGGCGGATGTTGTCCTTGATCTGCTCGACGGTGATGTCCGAGCTCTTGAGGTAGCGCTCGAAGTTCTCGTCGGTGCGGAACATCTTCTTGTAGTCGTCGAACTCCTTGTCGAGCGCCTCGCCCGACACATCGACCTTCTCCGCCGCGATGCGCTGGTTGAGCAGCTCCTTGTCGACGAGCTGCTTGAGGATCGAGTCCTGATAGCGCGACGCGAGCCCGGGCGGGATGTCCTTGCCCCGCTTCGTGAAAGCGCGGGTCATCTTGTCGTACTTCTTGTCGAACTCATCGCGCGCGATCGCGACGCCGTTGACCTTCGCGATCGGCCCGTCGGCGCTCGTGGCCTCGGCCTTCGCCGCGCCCTCGGTCGCCTTGGGCGCCTCGCCCTCCGCCTTCTTCTCGGCCGTGGCTGCCCCGGTCGCCTCACCGGTCTTCGCGGGGGCATCGCCACCCGACTTCGTGCAGCCGACCATCGCCAAAAGCGCGGCGAGGACCAACCCGTGCCGCATCGTGATCCTCAACATCCGAAACTCCTTGCCGTTCGCGTCCTCGACGTCGACGCGTCGAAAGCGCATTCCGATAGCATTCAACCGACATGGGGTCAACGTCCACGTCACGTCCTCCCCGCGCGCGAGGGAGCGCATCCTCCCGTGCGAACGACCCCCTTCCACCACGGAGCAAACCCCCCTCTCCGAAAAAAACGTTCCCCTCGATAAAAAATCTCTTGCCCTACGAGGCTACCCCCCGTATAAACCGCCTCCGCCGCACACGACACCACGTCAGCCGCGGCGGGCCTCACCGAGAGACAACGGCCACTCCCAATGCGGGGGTCGCCGTGCGTACTCGGAGGCCGGTTCATTGAAAAACGGGTTGAGCAGGCATCGCGAAAGCGGACGCCCTTAGAAGAACGCACACATACCGTG
>JAUIGD010000449.1 GCA_030430255.1 Verrucomicrobiia bacterium | reverse complement strand
CACGTTTTCAGGATTGCTCGACCGGAGATATGTTAGGATACACTCGGTGGACTCGAAAATGACCCTGGCGTCATCCCACTGGCGTCGCGCTGCCGCCACATCGCCAAGCTTTGATATCGAGCCAGCGAGCAAGCCCAGCCACACGACGTCCGAGGGATCGGATGCGGCTAGGCCATCGGCGATGGCCTCAGCGGACTCAAAGTATGCCGAAGCGGCGTCCAAGTCGCCGCGAGCCATTGCGAGATCCCCCAACTTGCCTTGCGACACTGCATGGTTGAACCGCAGGTTTGCGTGCGATCGGTTTGCGGACAGCAGGTCCTCCAGAATTGCGTCGGCAGCCGTGAGATGTTCCTCAGCCTCCGAGTACAGGCCGCAGGTGAGCGCCACCTCACCAAGTTTCCCGTGCGCGATCGAGAGATCCAGTTGGCACCCGGGATGGTCCCGGTCGGAGTTCGCTCTCCGGTCTCGAATCTCCCAACACTTTCTGAATCGTTCGGCTGCGGCCTCGAGATCGCCGCGCACCGCCGCCAGGTCTCCAAGCGAGATGTGGAGTTGGCTCACCCAGGCCGCGTCCCGGGTGTCGGCGGCAGGCATCCGCTCGGCGACCGCTATCGCCTCAGCGAAGTGGCGTTCGGCCAGCTTGAGCGTCCCCTTAGCTTTCGCCGCTTCTCCCAATCTCATGAGCGATATCGAAAGGTTGGCTTGATACACGCTGTTTCCCGGCTCGGCATCGGTGAGGCGGTCATAGATCTCGTAGCACGCCGTAAAGTGGCTCGACGCTGCCTCTAATTCCTTCCGAGTCAGCGCGAGATTGCCCAGCCGCTCCCTACAATTTGCAAGGATCTTATGGTGCTCTAAGCTGGCGGCGGCGCGGTCGTTTAGGCGAGTGGCGAGTACGAAGGCGCGCTCGGCGACCGGGAGCGCTTCGGAGGCTGATTTCTGAGCTTCGACGTCCAGGCTGCGATACCAGTAGAATTCGCTGGCGGCCTCCAGCGCCTCTGGCCAATCGGACTCAACGGCGAGGATCTGTTCGTAGAGCCGGGCGGCCTCTTCGCTCCGACCCTCGAGTTCAGCCGAACCGGCACCGACCAGCAAACTGCGGAGTTCGGCACGCGCTTGGGAGAGGAAGCGTTCGGCGTTGGCGATCACGAGATCCTCCTTGGTTCGGAGAAAATCCAACGCGGCATCGATGCCCTCGGCGTCGAAGATCTGCTGAAACTCGGCGGTGATCGAGTTGATCTCACCTCGATGATAACCGCGGCGTAGCATCTCAAACAGGCGGTCGATGGCGCCCAGGCGGTATTCGTGCTCGGCGGTGACACGATCGATCTCGCCTTGGCGCGCCACGGAGCCACGAATGGCGCGAGCCTGTTCGATTCCGGCGCGGAAGTCACGCTCGGCGCGGGCGCGGGCGTTCGCCTGTTGCTGATCTAGGTTGGTGAGGTGGGCGGCGAGGGTGTCCGTGTTCGATCGGTCTTCCCGCTTGAGAGCCTGAAAGGCAGATAGCCCAAGTACCATCACCACCGCGATCGCGCCGAGGATGAGCAAGGTGTTCCGCACCGACCGCTTTCCCTCTGCCGCCACTTTGCGGCCGAGGCTCTCCTGACCTGCGGCGAGCTGTCGCTGCCACTCCCGGAAGTCATCTCGGAGCCTCTTCGAGTCGTCCCGCATTTTGAGCACTGCGTTCTCGAGCTCGAGGTCGGAAGTGAACGAGTGGCGCAGGTGTCCCGAGTCGCGGAGCGCAGCGCGGTAGGCCTTCTGCCGCCGGCGCCGTTCGGCTTGGTAGGCGGCTGGATCGGGATGCCCCTCAGGCGGCAGATCGAGCAGTTCGGCAGGCATGTCCCGACGGGCGGAGGCCGCGGCGAAGAGCAGGATCGTCTCCTTCCCCTGCGCCTGGGCGTAGCGGAACTCAAATTGGGTGTAGGAGAGGGGTTGGGAGTCGGGGTCCGCGGTTGGTGGCTCCGCGCCGTAGGCGTCACCAACGATCTGCACCAACCCGTCGCATGCGTCGATTTTGTCGCGCAGCACCTGGCGCAGATCTCCCCCCTCCGTGCCCCAGATGTCCATCGATTCAGACTCGTGGCCGAGGAAGCGCAGCACCTCGTCCACCTTCTTGCGCAGGGCGCCGAACTCTGCGGAAACCGCAGAGATAAAGTAGCGCCGCTTGGGAGCAGGCGGCGCGCTGCTGTCCTGAAGCAACGGTGTTCCCATCGTTTCGCAGACTAGGCCCAGGACGATGAGCAGGGAAGAGCGCAGTCAAAGCGGAACGTGGCGCAGGCATCCGCGCCTACAGCCCGACCCGCCCCTCGCGGGCCAGTTTCAACTGCCCGCAAAACTCGGGATCCCGCTGGCGCTCCTGCCCGGGGTAGGCCCGCAAGCCTCCGGCACCCTCCAGCCTGCTGCCGTTCCTCGCCCGGATCGAACACCACGTCCGCAGGCGAGGCGCCGTCTTTTCGTTGGCGCAGAGTGGGTTCAGGCAGGCAAGCAGGGATGCTTGCGCCACGTCGCCGCTCACCGTTCGCCCTCCAGCCGGCTGCGGATCAGCCTCGGGTCGACGGGCAGCGCGCGGGGGACTTGCTTGGCGGCGTGCGTGCCGTGGCGCGGGCAGCTTTGCCCGGGCGCCAGCTCGTAGGGGATGCGGGCGTCGTAGGACTGGCCTGCGGTGCGGCAGCCCTCGCCCGCGAAGCAGCCGCTGAGGCGGCAGAGGCGCAGGTCGGCGAGGGGCATCGACGGCGCCAGCGGTCCCGCCCGGTAGCCATGCCGTTCGCAGGCCAGCATCACCTCGGTCCAGATCGGCACGGCGACCCGCCCCGCGTAGGCGCCGATGCTCGCCGGCTGGTCGAAACCGACCCACACCGCGCAGGTGACCCGGTCGGTGAAACCGACGAACCAGGCGTCGCGGAAATCGTCGGTGGTCCCGGTCTTGCCACCGGCGGCGGCGCGGAAGCCGAGCGCCCGGGCGCGGTTCGCGGTGCCGTCTGGACCGAGCACCTTCTGCAGCGCGGCGGCCGTCAGCGCGCAGGCGGCGGGCGGGGCGGCGGGGTGCGGGCGGGCTGCGGCACGGTACAGCACCGTGCCGCCGGGGGTCTCGATCTGGCCGACAGTGAACGGCGGCGCGCGGTGCCCGGCGTTGGGGAAGATCGTGTAGGCGGCCGCCAGCGCGGCGGGGGTGCAGTCGAGGTTGCCGAGGTACATCTGCGGCGTGGCGGCGGCCGCGGCGGGGATGTCGATGCCGGCTTTGGCGGCGAGCGCGGCGACCGCCTCCAAGCCTGCGAAGTCGCCGACGCGCACGGCGCCGGTGTTGCGCGAGCGCGCCAGCGCGGCGTCGGCGGGCAGGGCGCCGAGCGAGCGCCCGTCGGAGTTGCGCGGCGACCAGCCGGACCCCGCCCCGGCGATCTCGCGCGGCCGCAGCGGACCGTCGTCGATCAGGGTGCCGGGCATCAGGCCGGCGGCGAAGGCGGCCGTGTAGGCGAAGGGTTTGAAGGCGGAGCCGACGGGGCGCGCGGCGCCGGTGGCGCGGTTGAACTCCGAGCGGCGGATGTCGCGGCCGCCGACGCTCGCCAGCACGGCGCCGGTCTTGTTCTCTAGCAATACGATGGCGCCCTGCAGGTAGGCGGGATCCCCCGGGGCGCCAGCGGCCTCGTAGGCGGCGCGGGTCTGGCCGCGGTATCCGGGCGAGCGCTCGATGTCCGCCAGCGCGCGCTCGAGCGCGGCCTCGGCGGCGCGCTGCAGGCGCAGGTCGATGCTCGACCGCACCCGCAGGCCGCCGTCTTCGGCGTCGCTCCCGCGCAGGGCGTAGTCGAGCTCCCGGCGCACGGCATCCAGCGCGTAGGAGTCCTCGCGGGCGCGGCGGGTGGCGCTCTGGTCGAGCACGCGCACGCGCTCCGCCTTGGCCTCGTCGTGTTCGCGCCCGGTGATCTCGCCCTCGGCCAACATCCGTGCCAACACGGTGTCGCGCTCGGAGACCGCGTCGTCGTAGTGCCGGAACGGCGAGAAGCGGTTCGGGCCGCGGATGATGCCCGCCAGCATGGCCGACTCGGAGAGGGTCAGCGCGGAGGCAGGCTTGCCGAAGTACGATTGCGCCGCCAGCTCGATCCCGTAGATGCCGGAGCCGAAGAAGATGCGGTTGACGTAGAATTCGAGGATCTGGTCTTTGGTGAACTGCTTCTCGATGCGCCGCGCGAGCATGATCTCGACCAGCTTCCGGTGCAGGGTCTTCTCCGCCATCAGCTCGTCGAAGCTGTTGCGCGCCAGCTGCATGGTGATGGTGCTGGCGCCCTCGCGCTTGTCTTTGGCCAGGTTGCGGTAGATCGCGCGCGCGATGCCGAGGGGGTCGATGCCGCCGTGGTCGTAGAAGCGCGTGTCCTCGCGCACCAGCAACGCCGAGCGAAAGTGGGGGGAGACCTCGGCGAGCGGGACGACGATGCGGTTGGCACCGTGCAGTTCCCCGATCTTCTCGCCGTTGCGGTCGAAGGCCACCGAGCGGCCGGGCATGCTCCCGAGTTTGTCGAGGTCGTAATCGCCGGCGAGGCTCGCGTAGGCGAGCACGGTCAACCCGCCACCGATCGACAGCAGGAGCAGGCCGGCAAAAGCGAGTTTCAGCGGCAAGCGCCACCAGCGGACGCGGCGCTTGCCGGCCGTGCGCGAGCCTGAACCATTTCGCGTCGGCCTCGCGCCCTCTCCGCGACCCCGACCCCCGGCGGGGGGGCGGCGCCCACGGCGAGACGGCGCCGCCTTGCGCCGCACGCGTTTGCGGGCGGGGCTCCGGGAACGGGGGCGAGAAGACGGCATCGGCGACGCGGCAGTGAACTTCGAAAGTCGTTCATTTTTTTAAAATTTCAATTGTTCCAAAATTTC
>JAUIGD010000448.1 GCA_030430255.1 Verrucomicrobiia bacterium | reverse complement strand
CCGCCGTCAATGATCCGGGGTCGCCGCCCAGCTTCGTCCACAGCCCGATCAACGTGTTTCGGCAGCGGTCCCAATACTCTTTGCTAGGCGCCTCGATCAACATCAAGGCATGGATGCTCCGCCCTCCGCTGGTGTAGAGCGCCACAATCGGCACGCCACGGATCTGGACTAGAAAGTCCATCCAAAGCTGCCACGGCGCCTCATCGGCCTCGAGGACCATGAAGCGCCAAGCCGTCACGCAATCCTTGAAGCGGCGGCTCATCGTCCCGTCCGGCTTCGGCTTCCACTGCCCGGTCACCGGCTGGCAAAGGAACCACGCACCGTCCGGCGAGCGGGTCGGCAGCTTGCTCTCCACCGCTTTCACACCCGGCGTCTTGCCTAGCCGGTAGCTGCCCTTGCCGACCCAATGCAGGAAGTTCCCCTGGGAAAAGTAATCGGTGAAGATCAGCACCCGTTCGTCGGGCTGGTAGAGCAGCTCGAAGAAACGCGCCGGGCTAACTCCCGCCGGGTTGATGGGGGATCGCTCGGCCAGCCACTCGGCAGAGACGCCCAAATCGGGGCGCGCCAATTTTCTAAGCGCATCGATCTCGAAGGGCAAGGCGCCTGGCATTTTGAATTCCGGCTCTTGCTCCACGCCTTCGTTGTGGGCGGGGCCGGCGGGCTTCCGGGGGCCGCCCCGGCCCTTGCGCTTGTCCGGGCACTCCTGCAGCCCCAGCGCGTTGCATGCGTCTTTCCACGGGATGTCCTTCACATGCGCGAGCAGCGCGATACCCTTGCCGCTCTGCAAGTCGCCGCCCCCTCCGCAGAGCCACGTCCCGTCCCCGTCCTTGTCGTCGAACCTGAAGCGATCCCTGCCCCCGCATCCGGGGCAGGGACCATGCTTCGCGGTGAGCAGCTCGGTCTTCACGCCCTGGCGCCCGAGGACGGTCTGCCAGCGGTTGCGGCATGCGTCTTCGACGTCTTCCGCCCGCCACCAAGCTCCGCTGCTCTCGGCTTCGCTCATCTCAGTCGTCTTCAGCGCGGGCGCGGCACGCTGCGCACTCGCAGATCAAGATGGGCGCTTCGTCTTCGTAATCAGCCGGGCACTGGCGATAGGGATCGTCCCGCCAAGTGACAACGGACAACTCCGAGGCGGGGAACTGATCCGCGCATTCGCAGCAATAGCTGAACGCCTGCAGTCTGTCGGGGTGCGGTTTCGTATCCGCCTCTTCACAGCAGGGGCACCGCGCTTTAAAGGTGACGACGCTGCATGCGGGGCAATACCTCGCATCTGATACCTGGTTCGGTTCTGACATGGTTTTGGGCTGTCGTTGAGGATGAGTTTCAGCCTTCGGTCGGCTCCTCCGGCGGGGTGATCTTCAAGACCTCGGCGAGCGTCTCCCAATCTTCGGACGCGGTTCCGTGCCAGCGCATGTCGCCCGCGACCGCGATGGCGATCCAGTACGCGTGAACGATCGCCAGCTGGGCGCGCGGGCTTCCGTCCTGGGCTTGCACCTGTTCGAGGATCTGCTCGGCGACCGTCTCGGCGAGCTCCTCGCCCTCCCGTTCGTTCACCCCGAGCACTTGGCTCAGGACCACCGCCGCGTCGTGGTCGCGGAACAGCGCGGCGGTGATCGCCGTAACAGCCACCAGCGGATCGGGGTCGACGCCCGCCAGCTTCGTGAGCAGGTGCTCCACGGCCCTGGCTGCCTCCCGCTCCATGCGCCGCTGTTCGTCGCGTTGCTGCTGCTGCTGCTGCGCCCGCGCCTGGTCCGCGCCCCGGGTCTTCTGAAACGGGGACGGCGTCCTCTGCTTCGCGTGGTGGGCGTTGACGGCCTCCACGACTTGCTCGCGCCGCAGCAGCCGGTGCGTCTTCCCTGTCACCGGGTGGCGGGCGATGGTCACCGGGAACTCGAAGCCCTTGGCGCCCTTCGCCAGCGTCTTCCAAGTCGGCACCTTATCCTGGTCGAAGTGCCCCGTGTCGCGCTCGCCCGGCTTGTCCCGTTCGTCCACCCATTCGCTGTGGTAGCTCAGCGTGTGGTTGTGCCCGCTGAATGCTTCCGCCGCCTCGGCTTCGTCGAGAACCGTCACGCCGTCCTTCTCGCCCTCGGCCTTGAAGCGCATGAAGGCGGCATGCTCTTTGGCCTCGAAGCAGGCCGTGTTCAGGCAGACGTCGCCGCGGGTGCGACCGCCGCGCCTGGCATCGCCTTTAGTGTCCTCGCGCTCGATGTCCGGGTTGTTCGCCGCGAGGTGGGGGCAGCTCGCACAAGGGCCCGCTCCCTCGATCAGGTCGGGTGCCTTCGTGTCGAACGTCGCCGCCGAGAGCGCCCGCATGTAGTCCCTGGCGATCATCTCGCGCACGTCGGCGCGCGTCATCGGCTCGTCGCTGTACATCGGATCGAGCACCCGGCCAGCCGCCTGCTCGCGCTCGCGGCCACCAGGGATCCTGCCGATCATCTCGGCGACGCTGGCCGAAACCTTGCCTTTCCGAACCGCCTTCAGCAGCTTCTCCGGAGCAGCCAGCATCTTCAAACGCTGCCGCACCCGGTTGACCGACTTCCCGACCTTCAGGGCGATGCTCTCGGGCGTATCTTGCCGGTGCTGGATCAGCCATTGAAAGCCGTTCGCTTCGTCGATGGGGTCGACGTCCTCCCGGACAAGGTTCTCGATCAGCTGCAGCTCGCGCGCGATCTCGACCTCTGCCGGCGTCAGGATCCGGCAGGGGACTTTGATGCGTGCCTCCATCAACGCAACCAGCGCCTCCTTGTCGTCGGCACCTGCTGCGGCTTGGATCTCTTCCTCCAGTTGCTTGAGCAGCTGCTTCGTCTTCGCGCACCGCCGGTTGCCGGTCACCACCCCGAAACGCTGCGGCGCCCCTGGGGTTTGCCCATGCTCAGCCTTCAGCGGGAACACTTCCAAGGTGGCACGCACCCCGTTCGCCCGGATGCTCGCCATCAATTCGTCTCCGCCTTCGTCTGTTTCGAACGTGCGGAAGTTCTCCGCGTCCGGTTCGAGCAGGGTGACGCTCAGGAACTGCAGCGCGCTCGGATCCGGTTCCCCGAGCGTCCGCGCTTGGTACGTCTTCCCGACAAGCTCGGCGCCCGCCTTGTCGAGGGCCGCCCTCGCGTCGGCATCGAGCGGCTGGTCGTCTTTCCTTGGCGCTCTCTTCGCGATCCCGGAGATCGCCCCGCTCTTTTTGGCCACCTTGCGCGGGGCGGGGGGAGTTTTGGATTTTGCAGCGGCCTTCTTCTTGGCCGGGGTCTTAGCTTTCGGCATGGCGTTGTTGGGTTGCTTGCCCGAAGTCGGGCGTTCTACGGATCGCGAGTTCGGCTGGTCCCTCGCTGAGATCGGCTCCCTTCGGGTCGCGGAACTCGGGGCGGTGCCCGAGTTGCTTCATGAAGAAGGGCACGCGCTCCCTCTCCGCCGCGCGGCGGAGGTAGCACGCCGTGTGCAGGCCAGTCTCGGCAGCTGCACCTGAAAGGAATCCCGCGATCACCCAATCGCGCCCGCGCACCACGCGGTCTGGGATCGGCCCGAGGATCGGCTCGCAGCTGAGCCCGGTCCACCGCGCGTCCACCCGGCTCAGCATGTCGGCGCGCCATGCGGTGCGGGCGGACGTCACGCTGGTCATCGCCATGAGGTTGTCCGGCAGCGGGCGGCCCAGGTGTCGAGCGAACGCCCGCATTCGCTGGGGGCGCTTCGTCAGCCAGAGCCAGAAATGGCGCCGCCCCTGGTCGCTCTCCACGTTCTCGATGATCTCTTCCCGCAGGAAATCGAAGGGCACGCCGTTGCTCAGCGCGTCGCCCATGTCGCTGATGAAGATCAGCCTCGGCTGTCCGTCCAGCCACGGCTTGTCGGTTCGCGGCTGGCCGGTCAGATCCGGCCAAGCCGCCGCCTTCGCCATCCGACCGGCGAATAGCTCCGGCCTGAAGAAATCCGAAGCGAAGCCTTTATGGCTGCCCCTGAAGTCGTGTAGGACTTTCGCGTAGCACGTCGCCGCGTCCGGGGAGGAAGGATTCGCCAGCTCGCAGCCGTCGCAACCCATCACCGGGTTCACGCTCGAATCGCACCAGTGGATGTTCGTCCGCTCCGCCATGTTCTAGCGGGTCGGAGGGGTGGAGCATCGCAGATCCGAAACGTCCCGGATCCCTGATCGCGAACCTTCCTGAAGATTCGCGATTACATGTATTGTGCGCAGTTATAGATCGAGCCCACGGTGTGGTGGTTGGGATAGTCCGATGGATTGCCAGCGTTTGGCGATGCGATGGCTTCGCGGCGGCATGGCCTTAGCGATCGATCCATCGGCTCGGCGCAGGCTCGGACGCGTTACTCCAGTTCGATGGACGCAGGCGGCTTGGTGGAGATGTCGTAGAAGACGCGGTTGATCCCAGGGACGCCGTTCAGGATCTCGTTGGAGACCTTGCGCAGCAGCGAGGCCGGGAGCTCGACCCAATCGGCGGTCATCGCGTCTTCGCTGATGACGGCGCGCAGCGAGACGGCCCATTCGTAGCAGCGCTCGTCGCCTTTCACCCCGACAGTCTTCACGGGCAGCAGCCCGCAATAGGCCTGCCAGACCTTGTCATACCAGCCGCTCTCCCTTAGGTTCCGGATGAAGATGGCGTCGCCCTCGCGAACGATCGCCAGCTTTTCTGGGGTCACTTCGCCCGGCACCCGGACACCGAGGCCCGGCCCCGGAAACGGGTGCCTGTAGAGGATTTCTCGGCGGATCCCCATGCTCTCGCCGAGCGCCCGCACCTCGTCTTTGAAGAGTTCGGCCAGCGGCTCGATCACTTTCCCTGAAGCTTGGAGGTCGAGGATGCGCTGGACGCGGTTGTGGTGGGTTTTGATCGTCGAAGCGATCGAGCCGCTGGTGGCGCCGGTCGTCGTGCTGGCGGCTCTCG